>JANPLD010000064.1:0-11116 GCA_031426355.1 Alphaproteobacteria bacterium
AATGATAAAAGGAACTGACCCGACAGTATGTTGCGTGTGAGGTTCACCATTATTGTCGAGCATTTCTTCAACATTACCATGGTCGGCAGTTACGATCATCACGGCGTCAGTTTTCTCAAGTGCTGTTTTTAATTTTCCTAAGCAGGCATCCAGCGTTTCAACGGCTTTGATAGCGGCGCTCATAATTCCTGAATGGCCGACCATATCGCCGTTTGCAAAATTACAGACGATGAGAGAATATTTTTTTAAGTTTAAAGCTTCAATAAGTTTATCGGTTAATTCATAAGCGGACATTTCAGGCTTAAGGTCATAAGTCGCAACTTTAGGTGATGGAACAAGAATTCTGTCCTCTCCTTTAAATACTTCTTCAACGCCGCCATTAAAGAAGAAAGTTACGTGAGCGTATTTTTCTGTCTCTGCAATTCGAAGTTGGTTTAATCCTAATTTCGAAATTATTTCTCCTAAGGTATTATTTACAGTTTCTGCGGGGAAAAGAGTTTTAAGATATTTGCTGAGTTCTTCTGAATATTCAACCACGCCGACAGATTCGCTTATCTTAACTGTTTTTTTCCTTTCAAAGCCGTCAAAATCTTCAAATAATATTGCGTTTAGAATTTCCCTTGCCCTGTCTGCGCGGAAATTTGCCATTAGAATGCCGTCACCATCATGCATTCCCTTATAGCTGTTATTAGTTGATGGAATTATAAACTCATCATTAACATTTTCGGCGTATGATCTTTCTATTATTTCGATCGGGTCATTGAATTTATTTTCTGATTCGCCGCTAACAATAGCGTTATAGGCTTTCTCAACCCTGTCCCAGCGTTTATCGCGATCCATCGCGTAATATCTGCCGCTTATAGTTGCTATTTCAATATTCTTAAACCCTGAAATTTCATTCATTAAAGATTTTACAAAATCCTTTCCGCTTTTTGGGCTGGTATCCCTGCCATCAGTAAAGATATGCAGAGCTACCGGAACATTATTTTTTGCGAATATTTTTGCCAGTGCAATTATGTGATAGATGTGTGCATGGACGCCCCCATCAGATAATAACCCCATCAGATGCAATCTTCGATTATTTTTACTTAAGGTTTTTATTGCAGCAGTAATAACAGGATGTTTTTCCAATTCGCCAGATTCAATTGAAATTCCAATTTTACCAAGCGCGCCGGCAACTATGCGGCCGCTGCCGATATTCATATGGCCAACTTCGGAATTACCCATTTGCCCATGAGGAAGGCCAACGGCTTCGCCATAAGTCTGAACTTCAGAATTAGGGCAGGTCTTTATAAGGCCGTCAAAATTAGGGGTGCTGGCTGCGGAAATAGCATCATATTTCCCGCCTTTTTTAACGCCCCAGCCATCAAGAATGCAAAGTAGTACAGGTTTCATTAATTATTCCTTTAAAAAATTCTGTTTATGATTAAATAGTATTATACTTAACGTATTCAAATGAAAATATATAAAAGATGACAGGCCTCAAACTAATTTCAGGAAATAGTAACCCGACGCTTGCAAAAGCAATATCAGACAATCTCAATATACCTTTGATGAAAGCAGATATGAAGCGTTTTGCCGACCATGAGATATGGGTTGAGGTGCAGGAAAACGTCCGTGGTGAAGATGTATTTTTTATTCAGTCCACTTGTTACCCGACCAATGATAATGTGATGGAGTTACTGATTGGTCTTGATGCACTTCGCAGGGCATCAGCTAAAAGGATAACGGCAGTTATCCCGTATTTTGGTTATGCGAGGCAGGATAGGAAGCCTGGCCCTAGAACTCCTATAACTGCAAAGTTAATGGCAAATATTATAACCTCTGCAGGAGCTGACAGAGTGCTAACACTTGATCTGCATGCTGCTCAGATACAGGGTTTTTTCGATATACCGCTTGATAACCTTTATTCACTTCCGGTGTTTGTTAAGGAAATAAAAAGGAAACATAAAGACTCTAGTAATATAGTTGTGGTTTCCCCGGATGTTGGGGGCGTGGCACGTGCGCGTTCACTTTCAAAAAAACTTGAGGATTCCGAACTTGCCATTGTAGATAAGCGACGTGAGAAGGCTGGCATTTCAGAGGTGATGAATATTATCGGTGAAGTTAAAGGGAAAGACTGCATCATATTTGATGATATAGTTGATTCTGCCGGTACTTTATGTAATGCGGCCAAAGCCCTTAAAGATGAAGGCGCGAAAACGGTTTCAGCCTATATTACGCACGGCGTGCTATCAGGAAAGGCGGTTGAGAGGATAAGCAATTCCTCCCTTGAAGACCTTTATATAACAGATAGTATACCACTTAGCGCTGAAGCGGCTCAGGAACCAAGAATTAAGGTTGCAAGTATTGCTCCGCTTATTGCGGCAGGTATACAGAATATATATAATGAGACCTCAATTTCTGCCTTGTTCGGGTAATAAATAAAATTTATTTTGTTCAATTCTGCCTTAAATTATATTGATAATTTTCAGGATAGGCTTTTGTCCCTGTTTTTTGATATCTATAAAAAAGAAAATCCTGATCAGAATAACCTGGTAGACCAGCTGATAAAGTTAAAGAAGAGTGGTGTTGATTATACTTCTCTTCAGGATTTACTGGATAATGAAGAGCAGTTTAAAATATTCTGCGATATTGCGGGTAAGGCTGAATTTCTGGAGAGAAGTGCCAGAAAGATCGCTTCAGGCGAGATACAGAGAAAATTGCAGAATAGTGCTAATGATGGGGCGGGTTTCAGCGCAGATAATCCGCATTATGTATTTTCTGAATTCAGGCAGCATAAAGTTCGGGAAGAGGACGTTCAAAAGCTTTTTAATGATTTTCAGATAATAAACAAACTTACAGCCCACCCGGATGGGAATGAATATTCTACTGAATTCCTAATTGCCGCACTTGAGCTGGAAACTATATTGGATAGGGGTGAGGATAAAGCCGTTCTGATTGAAAAGTTAAAGCAGATATCGGCTATACCGCTTGTATCTGTCCATAAAAAAACGCAGGAGCAGGAATATCAGGAAACATATAAGCTGCTTGAAAATTATTATTATTCAGTTGTTGATATTAAGAATAATATTGAAAGTTCAGCTGAGAAATATGGCTATAAAATTAAAATATCAAAACCGTTTTTAGAGCTTGGGGTCTGGCTTTCAGGGGACGGGGATGGTAATTATGAATCGACGGCGGAAAAGCTGGAATTGCAATATAACGCACTTGAATTTGGTTATTTAAATTGCACAGGAATAAGAAAATTATATTCCGATGAACTGGAACAATTTTCTGAAAGCGAAAGTTCAATAAAAAATATACAGAAGAAATTAACTGATAAAGATCATTCAGGTTTTTATAATAATGTTGAAGAGTTTCAAACGGAGCTTAATTCTTTAAAAACCTTTTTAGATAAAGCTTTATTTCAGGCGCTTGAGAACCTTATATATAAAACAACCTGCTTTGGTTTTTATTTTGCAAAGACAGATATCAGGCATGATTTTGATTCCTTTCTAGGTACGGTTGCAAGGGTTTTTGATAAAACAGGATTGGTCAAAGAAAGTGAATTCAATAAGAAAAATTATAATGAGAAATATGAATTCATTAAAAATGTTTTTAATGATGAGGATATAATCTCTAAAGCCAAAAAACTAAAATCAGTTGAGTTAGTTTATGCGGATGATGATATAAGTTTCTGGGCAAAAAATATATTTGAGAGGTTCAGGGTAAATGCAAAAAATCCTTTGAAAACCAATTGCTATATTATCTCAGAAAATAAGGATAAAATAGGGTTGCTGGCAAATTTGTTCCTGCAGAAGGTAACGGGTAATGAAGTTTGCAATGATAAAGCGCAGAACGATGTTACCATGCTTATTGAAAGTAAATATGATCTGGAGAATTTGAGATACCAGCTCCAGAATATTTCTAATGATGAATTGCTTTTATCACAGTTCAAAGCGCGCGGGAAATTCCGCATCATGATAGCGCTGAGTGACAATTTGAGGAAGGATGGTTTCAGCACTATTGATGATGTTGATGAAGCGATCAAAGACCTGACCAAATGGTATAATAGTATAAAATATACGCTTTTCAAAGGCATCGAGTGCGAAATATTCTTAGGTGGGGGCGGCTCAAACGTGCGTGGTAATGATAATAGTTATAATCAGTTCCCTGACAGGCTGAGATATTTATATAACCGTGTTGATTCCGGCCAATTCCTCCAACCTATTACAACAACGCAAGGTTATCAGAACCATATGCTATTTAGCCCGAAATCAAATGCTGAATTCATTATACAGGCAAACCTGATGCAGATGGTTTCAGGTGCGGCATCTGTTCTCAAGCTTATACCAAGGCCAAAATACCGGGCTATTAAAGATGAGCCGGCAAGTATCTATGACCAGAAGGAAGCAATCGCAAGGAATGCCGGCGAGATCTGGAAGGCGGCAGCGCAGCAGGATTATAAACTCAAAATGTCTGATGTTAATATCACCGGATTTTTAAATGAATACGCGCCTAAGGTTTTTGCGGTAGTTGCCAATTCAGCTTCAAGGTCCTCAGCTAGAGGCCAGAAAGATAGTTTTATAGACAGGCCTTATCAGGAAATATTAAAAACTATTAAGCCGATAGACCAGAACCGCGCGGTTCAGGCAGATACTATGATGAATTTATGTAAGGTGTTATCCCTGCCATATCTGGGTGAGTGCAAAGGGCTTGAAGAAGCTATCAAATTCCTTGATGGGAAATATGTTGAAGGGGTGAAGGTTGATAAAAGTATCTTGTTCCACTACAGCCGCCCGCATCGTAAAAAGCTTATTACCATAGCGACATCGCTTGGTCTGGTTAATGATGATATGATGTGGCACATTATCAGCGATGAAAAGGTTCCTTCTATTCAGGAGAAATTAAAATTAGCGCAGAGATATAATGAGATAAATTCAGTAAAAGATAAAAGCGAGAAGGATAAAATAATTCTGGCTTACTTGCAAAGTCTTCCTATGGGCAGGGATCTGGCGGAAAAAGTATATATATGTTCTGTTGTGGATGGTGAGAGGAAAATAGAAGAGCTGAAAGCGCAGAACATTTTTGAGAAAAAGTTTGAACTTTCGAGCCCTTTAAAAGAAATAAACCTGATGAGTAAGATACTCATTGAAAATAATAAGAAAAGGTCAGGCTTTAATGATTATCTGCTAGCTAAATTCTTTAGGATATTCCTGAAAGACAGATCAAAAATATTAACTGACAATATTGTCAGAACTATAAAATCTATCAGCCTGGCTGTAAATATTACTGCTAAACCGCCTACCACTTCATTACTTGGGATAATCTCAAAATTGTTTGAAGAAAAGAATATTGATAATATTAAGACTGCAAAAAATGAGGAAGCAGCTTTTAAAATCCCTAAGAGCTTACAGTAAATATCTCAACGCCGTCTTTAGTTACTCCAACGCTATGTTCCCATTGCGCAGATAAAGATTTGTCGCGGGTAGTGACAGTCCAGCCATCAGCTTGAGACAGAATAGTATCCGCCTTGCCGGCGTTTATCATGGGTTCTACGGTGAAGAACATACCTTCTTCGAGTATTATCCTTTTATTTTGTTCTTCGCGGTAATGGACAACATTTGGCGCGGTGTGGAATATCCTGCCGATACCATGTCCGCAATAATCACGTACTACTGAAAAGCCCTGTTTTTCCGCGTAAGTTTGGATAGCATTGCCAATATCCCAGATCGAAGCGCCGGGTTTTACCTGCTCAATGCCTTTCATGGTGGCATCGTAAGTTACCTGAACCAGCCTTTGTGATTTAACAGGAATTTTACTTCCAACTGTATACATTCTGCTAGTGTCACCATGCCAGCCATCAACTATAACTGTAACATCAATATTTACTATATCGCCTTCCTTAAGCCTTTTTTCATCAGGTATGCCATGACATACTACGTGGTTAACACTGGTACATATGGATTTTGGGAAACCCCTGTAATTAAGAGGTGCGGGTATTGCGCCAGCTTCAATTATCCATTTGTGGCAAAGGTCATTAAGTTCAACCGTGGCAACGCCAGGTTGGACGTATTCGCCGATTCTGTCAAGAATGCTGGAAGCAAGTTTTCCGGCTTTCCTCATGCCTTGAAAGCCCTCTTCCGTGTGGATAGTTATTCCGTCTCTTGTGATCATTTCGCAAAATTTATTATTAGCAGGCTTATAAATATCAGGCACCCCAATATATAAGCATTGGATTTAAATTTGGCCATACAATCTTGAGGGTTTTTTAGATTTACTGATAAGGTCTGCCAAGCCATATATAGCAAGGAGGGGAACAGGAATATGGTTTCTGATGAGGTGTTGCCTGAAAATTTTGCTGAGATCTCGATCATTTTATAAAAAATTATAAAGCATAGAAAGATTATGAGTTTATTCCATTTGCCAAAGCTTATTGCGGTAGATTTGATACTAGCCTTTATATCGTCTTCAATGTCCTGATGAGCATAGATAGTATCGTAAGCTATGGTCCAGAAAATGCAGCCGATATATATGATATAGGAAGTAAACTCTAGTTTACCTGCGATTGCGGCATATCCAACTAATGCACCAATGTTGAAAGTGAAGCCTAGGAAAATTTGCGGGTATTTAGTGAGGCGTTTCATAAGGGGGTAAATGCATGCCATGCCAAGCCCAACGAATGAAATTGCTTTTGCTGTTTGGTTAAGGAAAAGCCATATTGCAAAACCTGTTATAAGAAGTAATCCTAAAAATATATAAGCTTGTTTTAAGGTTAGGCTGCCTGAGGCAAGAGGCCTGTTTTTTGTCCTTTCAACCTGAGCATCCAGATCTTTGTCAAAAATATCATTTATAACGCATCCAGCGCCACGCATTACAAAAGAACCGATTGCAAACAGGAATAAATAAAATAAAACAGTTAGGTAGCTGGTATCATGTGATGAGGCAAGGATTATACCGAACCAGCACGGCCACATTAATAATAGAGCGCCAGCGGGTTTGTCAAAGCGGGCAAGTTCCAGATATAATTTATAATTTTTGAAATGAGAAATCATAGGATTCCAAGATTATTTGTAGAGGATGGCCTTGAGCTGGATAAGGTTTTTAGTCTCTCCAAAGAGCAATCCCATTATATTTTAACGGTCTTGCGCAAATCTATAACAGATAGGGTTCTGGTTTTCAACGGTAGAGAAGGGGAGTTTGAAACGGAGATCATAATTAATGCAAAGAATAATTGTCAGGTAAAAATTATTAAAAAGACTAGGGAATTTAAAATGTCACCTGACCTGACGCTGATATTCAGCCCGGTGAAAAATATAAAACCTGAATTTATAATACAAAAAGCTACAGAATTGGGCGTTCGAGAGATCATACCTTGTTTGTTCAAAAATACTGTTAAAACGGGAGCTAATTTTGATCGCTTAAGGCATATTGCCATTGAAGCATCAGAGCAATGCGAGCGTATTGATGTGCCGGAAATAAAAGAGATAACTAACTTCGGTCAGATTGTTTCCGATTTTCAGCTAAACACTAATATATTATTTTGTGATGAATCTGGTCAAGGAAAGCCTATTTATGCTGTTTTAAAAGGTAAGAAAAAAGGTGAGAAGTGGGTTATAATTATTGGGCCGGAAGGTGGCTTTGATAAAAGTGAGATAGACCATATTTATTCTTTACCGAATGTTTTCGGCGTTGGATTAGGCGCGCGAATATTAAAGGCTGAGACCGCTGCTTTTGCAGCAATATCAATATGGCAATCTGTGCTTGGGGATTTTGATCAGTTGCCGGATTTCAGGGCGAATTGAAAATTTTATTTTTTTAACTATCTATTCTTACTCAATAACCAAAAATATTTTATGTCTGGTCTTACAAAAACATATTTGCTTATAGCGGCTTTAACAGCTTTCTTTGGTTTTATAGGTGCAATGATAGGTGGGCAGCAGGGAATGATAACAGCTTTTGTTATAGCCTTTGTTATGAACATCTTCGCTTACTGGAACTCTGATAAGGTAGTTCTTAAAATATATAAAGCGCAGCCTTTGGAGCGCAATGATTTTCCAAGGATATATAAGATCATTGAAACTCTTGCCGCTAACGCTGGGATGCCGATGCCCAAGCCATATATAATTGATAATCCGCAGCCTAATGCTTTTGCAACAGGGCGTAACCCTGAGAATGGTGCTATTGCTCTGACCACTGGAATAATGAATATACTTAGCGAGGAAGAGCTTGGCGGGGTTATTGCGCACGAGCTTGCGCACATAAAGAACCGTGATACTTTAATAATGACGGTTACCGCAACTATCGCAGGTGCAATTTCTATGCTTGCAAATTTTGCGATGTTCTTTGGCCATTCGCGTTCAGGAGAACGTAATGGAAATGCTCTGGTTATGATTATGGTTTCAATTCTTGCGCCTGTTGCTGCGATGCTTGTACAGATGTGCATTTCGAGGACGCGTGAATATCAGGCAGACAGGGTAGGTGCCGAGATATCGGGAAATCCCGGTGCGCTTGCTGCCGCTTTGCAGAAAATATCTGGTCACGCCAAAAATATTAGTAATCATGAAGCAGAAAATAACCCGGCAACAGCTCATATGTTTATTATAAGTCCCTTACACGGGCGTTCTGTCGATAATCTTTTTTCTACACATCCTAAAACAGAAAACAGGATTGCTGAACTTATGAAACTTAGTACAACCCCTAATATGAGAAAGGGTACTTTTCCTGAGATAAAGAAAGGGACATTCAGTTATCGGTAAAGCGCGATCAGATAAATCAGTGATCCTGTAACTGGATCTCAATAGGGCCTTCACTACTGCCTTTTACGAACTGGTCAACATAGGGATTGCCACTATTGTGGATCTCGTTAGGTTTACCCTGCCAGATTATTTTACCTTTATATAGCATAGCAATTCTGTCCGCTATTTTAACGGCGCTTTGCATATCATGCGTTATACTTATCGCTGTTGCCTTAAGTTCTTTAGTGCATTTAACTATCAGGTTATTGATAACGTCACTCATTATTGGGTCTAAGCCTGTAGTTGGCTCATCAAAGAAAATTATCTCAGGGTTAGTGGATATTGCGCGCGCTAAGCTTATACGCTTCTGCATGCCGCCTGAAAGCTCAGCCGGGAACAGGTTTGCAATTTCCTCACCCATGCCAACCTGGTTTATCTTTTTAAGTGCTATTTCCCTGGCCTTGTCCCTATCCATACCTTGCGCGTAGATGAGGCCAAAAGCTACGTTTTCCCATATCGGCAAGGAATCAAACAAAGCGCCGCCTTGAAACAGGAAGCCGAATTTATTCATAATTTCCGCCCTTCCGGTGCGGTTAAGGTGAGCGGTTTCAACTCCATCTATTTTAATTGAGCCTTTATCAGGGTGCATTAAACCTATTATGGTTTTAATAAGTACAGATTTGCCCGAACCTGAGCCACCGATCACTACAAGTGATTCACCGGTATTAACTTCAAGCGACACACCTTCCAGAACCTTTTTCTTACCGAAGGATTTACGAACTTCATTTAGTTGTATTTTAGGGTAACTCATGATATATTAACGAATTATTAACCTTTGTAACATTCCCGTAACAATAGTCTGATATAATAATAAGCGGTGCGCTACAAGTTAAAAAGTTTTTTCATGGATAGAATTATGAAAACAGGAAGTAATTATGGCTAATTCACAGGCCTTGGATATGAGCATAAATGTTAGGATGTGCTCTATTCAGGAACTGGGGGAGATTCTTAAGCCATCAAGTGAATTTATAAAGACGCCAAATCCAAGCAGTTCGCGCATCTGCGAAAGCAATTTCAAGCTGGAAGGGATAAGCCAGATCAATGATATTATTGATATTGTTGGTCATTTAAAAGAAAGGGAAAAACCAAAGCCTCAATTGGTCGGTGAAAAACCTGAGCTTTTTACCTTCTTTAATGAAGAGACGCAGATGAGGATAAGGTCACTTGGCGCTCATATAAAATACGAAGATAATATTGGCGGGGTAGATACTACAGAGGTAAGTTCTCCTCTGGGATATATTTCCGGTTTTTTGAGCTCACTTTCAGACAAATTGCGAGGCTTATCATAAATGCCGCGAGTAATATCGGTATCTTATTTCCCATAGCGCTATAGAAGGTTCTGAAATTCAGGCTGGCAGGTAAATTACCATCCACAACGCCATATTTATCAAGATCGAGGTAATTTATAACGCGTCCCATTGAATCTATTATAGCAGAAACACCTGTATTGGCTGCTCTTACTGCGCTTAGGCCCTCTTCGATCGCTCTCATTCTTACCTGATCTAAATGTTGGTATGGGCCGGAACTTAAGCCAAACCAACCATCATTGGTAATGTTTAAAAGGAACCTTGGTTTTTCTGGGGTGCTGAAATTTGCAACTTTGCCCGGAAAGATACCTTCGTAACAGATAAGCGGAGAGAAAGGTGGTAACTGGCCAATTCTTAAAGTATCTGTTCCCTTACCGGTAGAAAAATCTCCCATACCATTTGTGAGTTTATCAAGGTTCGGAAAATATTGCCTGAACGGTATATATTCACCAAAAGGCACGAGGTGGAATTTATCATATCGCGAGCTTTCAATCTTGCCTTCAGAGTCAACCACCTCAAGTGAGTTGTAAACTTTAGTTGATTTACCTTCGCCTTCTGTTCGTATGGTTCCAAGGGCTAGATAAGCGCCGTAAGGTATAATATCGCTTAAATCTTCAAGGAAGGCTTTATTTTTAGTAAGAACATAAGGTGTTGCAGCTTCCGGCCATACTATCAGGTCTGGTACGAAGCTTTCATCATTACCTTTTTCAACGCTAAGGCTGTAATATTTGAAGAGATGGTCACCTATCTTGGTGTTGTCGAATTTTTCCTGCTGGGAAATATTAGGCTGGACTATCCTGACAGAAATATTCTCGTACCTGTCTTTATTCTCGTCAATTCTGTTACCGCCCCAGAAAGATAACCAGCTTATGAAGAATCCTATCGGCATCAGATAAATTAAACTTAGGCTTAGCCTATATGGTGATTGTTCCTTAAAGCTACTGATGAACGCATTTACTACCAGATACGGGCTTAAGAATATTATGAGCGCTATTAAGCTAAGGCCATAAACACCGACATATGAAGCTG
>JANPLD010000065.1:0-2955 GCA_031426355.1 Alphaproteobacteria bacterium
CCATTACTTATCGTCCATTGGAAAACATTTACACCAACACCTAATCCAGTTAAACCTGTGTTTGGTAAAGTTGGTGAAGTGATCAGGCCTGTTCCAGAGATCAGGGTCCAGCTTCCCGTTCCTACTGCAGGATTATTACCAGCCATATTTCCTATCGTTGCACAAACAGTTTGATTTGGTCCTGCGTTAGCCCCAGTTGGTGGCGTATCTCTGTATACCAAAACTGTTGATGTTGAAACCGGGCAACTGCCATTGGAAATTGACCATTCAAAAACATTTGTTCCAAACCCAAGCGCAAGAACCGCAGAGTTTGGTGAAGTTGGTGTTAGAATCAAACCTGGTCCGGTGATCACATTCCATACGCCAACACCAATCACTGCCGTATTACCCGCAAGTACAGTACTTGTTGCGCAAATAGTTTGATTTGGTCCGGCATTAGCAACTGTTGGCATTGCATCATTTACTATTGATACGGTGGAAGTTGAAGAAGCACAAACGCCATTACTAATGGTCCATCCAAAAATAGTTGTTCCGGTACCTAAGGCAGTAATTCCTGTTGTAGCTAATGTTGGTGTAGTAATTGTTCCAACGCCTGAGATCAATGTCCAACTACCGGTTCCAATGGCAGGCGTATTCCCAGCCATGTTGAACGACGACGTTGCACAAAGCGTTTGATTTGGCCCTGCACTTGCAGGTGTTGGAACAGCGTCGCGTTGAATTGAAACAGTTGAAGTGGTAGATGGACAAATACCATTGCTAATAGTCCACATGAATGTATTAAGCCCAACACCTAAAGTATTAACCGCCGAATTTGCACTTGTTGGTGAAACGATAACTGCAGAACCGGAAATTAATGTCCAGCTACCTGTTCCCACTGCAGCTGCATTTCCTGCCAGTACTGTTGATGTTGCACATATGGTTTGATTTGCTCCCGCACTTGCTACAGTTGGATTTGCATCACGCTGAATTGAAACTGTTGCTGATGAAGATGTACAAACACCATTGCTAATTGTCCATTGAAAAATATTTACGCCAACACCTAAAGATGTTAATCCTGAAACAGGAGATGCTGGTGTTGTGATCGCTCCTACTCCTGAAACAAGTGTCCATAAACCTGTACCAATTGCTGCGGTATTTCCTGCCATAGTTGCAACGGTAGCACAAACGGTTTGATTCGGTCCTGCCACAGCAGCTGTTGGAATTGCATCACGTTGAATTGAAACCGTTGATGATGAGTTCGGACAAATTCCATTTCCAATTGTCCATTGAAAAACATTTACACCTACTGCCAAAGACGTAATTGAAGTGTTAGCGGCGTTTGGAGAAGTGATCACACCAAATCCGGAGATCAATGTCCAGGTTCCTGTTCCAACTGCCGGTACGTTTGCTGCCATTACCGCGCTTGTTGAACACACGCTTTGAGATGGCCCTGCTGAAGACACCGATGGATTCGCATCGCGTTGGATTGATACTGTAGAACTTGAAGGCGCACACGCACCATTGCTAATTGTCCATTGAAAAACATTTACACCCACACCTAAACTTGTGATGCCCGTTGTTTCAAGCGTGGGGTTTGTAATTGTTCCCGAGCCGGAAATTAATGTCCAGCTTCCTGTTCCAATAGCTGGTGTATTTCCCGCCATGGTTGCAGCGGTAGCACAAACTGTTTGGTTTGGTCCTGCCGCCGATACTGTTGGATTCAAATAGCGTGTGATCGAAACTGTTGAACTCGACGGAGGACAAACACCGTTACTTATGGTCCATTGAAAAATATTTGGAACTGCGGCGCCAAGTGCTGTAAGACCTGTATTCGGCAAACTTGAATTTCCTATTATTCCCGAACCAGATATCAAGGTCCATACACCCGTTCCGGTTACCGGTGTATTGGCAGCCATAGTTGCAAACGAGGCACAAATACTTTGTGAAGGACCAGCGTTAGAAACAGTTGGATTTAGATCTCTCCATATTTGAACTGTAGATGATGAAGCCGGGCAAACACCATTGGTGATATTCCATTCAAAAACATTTTAACCTACTCCCAATCCCAGTACTTGCGAATTAGGTAATGCAGGTGAAACAATGGCAGATGGTCCGGTGATCAAATTCCAAATACCAATTCCTGTTACAGGTGTATTTCCTGCCAGGGTTGCTGAAGTTGCACACACACTTTGATTCGGTCCGGCATTAGAAACAGTTGGGTTCGCATCTCGTTGAATGGACATGGTGGAACTGGACGATGCACAAACACCATTACCAATGGTCCACTGAAAAACATTTACCCCAACACCTAGTGCATTAATTGCTGTGTTGGCTGCGTTGGGCGATGCAATTGTTGCAACGCCAGAAACTAAACTCCATGTTCCTGTTCCAACTGCTGGCGTATTTCCTGCCATCACAGTGCTGGTTGCACATATCACTTGATTTGGCCCGGCGCTTGAAATTGTTGGAGGTGCGTCACGTTGAATGGACATGGTAGAAGTAGATGTTGGACAAACACCATTACTTATTTCCCATTGAAAAACATTAACGCCTACACCAATTGAAGTGATGCCGGTATTTGGATTAGTTGGTGAAGTGATAACTGCAGAACCTGATACCAATGTCCAGCTTCCGGATCCAACCGCCGGCGTATTACCGGCCATAAGCGTTGCTGTAGCACACACCGTTTGATTTGGTCCCGCGTTTGCAGACGTTGGTGTACCATAGTTAATGATGGCCATTGTTGAACTCGACGAAGGACAAACACCATTACTTATCGTCCATTGAAAAATGTTTGTACCTGTTGCAAGTGAAGTAATGTTTGTTGTTTCTAAAGTTGGTGTAACAATTGTTCCACCACCTGAAACCAATGTCCATAATCCTGTTCCGGTTATTGCTGTATTACCAGCCATTGTTGTAGCCGATGTTGCGCACAAGGATTGATTTGGTCCAGCAATTGCTGTAGTTGGATTTGCA
>JANPLD010000066.1:0-9509 GCA_031426355.1 Alphaproteobacteria bacterium
CATGCCTGTTAAGTGCCCCCAGCACTGCCTGATTCAGCGTTTTCCTATCAAGCTTATTTTTATCAATGAATACGAATGCTCCCGCTTCCAAAGATTTCCTTTTTATTTCTTCGGTCGCAAATGAAGTTAGAAATATAATTGGTGATTTAAGTGAACCGCGTGCCCTCAATTCATTCATCAGGGATATTCCATCTCCGTCATCAAGCCGGTAATCAAGTATGGTGCAGTCTATATCCATGTTGATGTAGTAATGAAGGCCTGACCTTATCGTTCTGCATTGTTTGAAAATATAATCGTACTCTTTGCTTTCACTTAAATGTTCCTGAAATAAAAGCGCGTCTCGCGGATTATCTTCTATTAGTAATATCTGCTTCTTAATCAAACTGAACATCAATACCCCGGCTAAAAATTCAACTCTGAATAGAAGATACAATATTTTTGTCTTGGTTTCTACCTGCGATTTAAAAATATCTATTTTTGGCCTGAAAATACGGTTTTTTGTTTCAAAGCTGAACAAAAGAGGATTATTTACTTTTGAACCTTATAACGCCGGAGCAAAGTATAACCCCTACGGTCGCCAGGATATTAAATACATAATCATAGAAACCCGGCATTTCACCAAGTATCAGATATGAAAATATGCTTGTAAGCAAAGGCACCAGTGCGCTTAAGGAAGTGGTTACAGAAGCGCCTATCATGCTGATTGATTTGTTATAAAGCAGTGATGAGATTATACTCATGATTATACCTTGGTATAATATCTGCAACATGGCGCTGTGCAGATTTATCTCATGCGGATTTATAGTCTGGTATATTGCATAAGGTATTATCATTAATAAAAATGAGCCAACCGAGATAAGAGCTGTTGCTGTAAGAGGCTTCAATGAAGTTTGCCTCAGGTTAAAAGTATATCCCGCCCACATCAGTGCAGAAAATATAAAGAATAGATCACCTTTAAAATAAGCGGCATTATCAAAACTGGTTGAAAGCTTTATCATGGCACCAGTTACTATCAGCATCAAGCCTATTTTCCTGATATTTGAAGGCATCTCCTTTAAAACAAAAAAGGCTATCAAAGCATAGAACACCGGCATATGCGAAGGTATCAGAACGCTGTGTGAAGAAGGCGAAAACGTAAAACCGATACCCGTCAAAAACATATACGGCGCGCCCGCACCTAGAATTATAAACGCAATTTTTCTTTTATCCTGAGAAAATATCTGCTTCCTGTTTTTCAGAAAGATGGGGAACAGGAAAATACTGGCGGTGGTGAACCTTAAAAAGGTAATATCAAATGCGGTCAGATCAGAATTTATACCAAGTTTACTGACTATAGACCAACCCGCCCAGATGCTTACAGCGATGATTCCGCAGATATAGCCTGTTATTTGTTTTTGCTTATCCAAGGTTATTTGGGCTAATTTTCTTAGCCTGCGTTAACAGGTTAAGGCTGATTTAGCAAATGACTATGAAGTTATTGTGAGCCAGAACTTAATTTTTCTTACCCCAGATATAATTTTTGTAAATATTCTTGAAGAATACTATTACGCCTTCGCTATTATATTCTTTCTCTGCACTTGGAAGTGATTTCAAGGTTCTCTTACCGCTTTTCATCGCGTATATACCCATCGGCTCTGTTCTGTTTATAATAGGAAAATGCCTTGGGATATCATCTTTATTTGCAAAGAAATAAACTTCACAATAATTACTCGCCTTATAGATCTGACTACAAATCCTTGTCCCGACCGCCCTTTGCGTGTACCTATCCCCCCAGTATTTCTGGCTAACCAGCACGAAGTGGGCGTTACCGTCTTTTGAAACAACTGTAAAACCTTCAGGCAAAGGCTTACTGAGGTCTTCATTGCAAGACGTGAGTAACAAAAGTAATAAAAAATTTAAATATATCTTCACTCAGTATCATTTGGTTTCAACAGGGTTCTTATTGTAACCAATAGACTTGAGAATTATTACTAATCCAACACTGGATTATACTCCGATCAGACGAATTTTCAACTTTAAGTGCCTTTATTAACTTCAAAAATATCTTTAATTTTAAATAAATTTGAAGCGATAAAGGCTGATCTTATGCAACCCTTTGCTTATTTGCTTTTACTACGCCATTAAGGTTTTTGAGGCCGTCCTCAAAATTTTTACCTACCATCTTCTCGCAATCAAATACTAATCCAATTGCTTTGCTGATGAAATTGCTCTTACCTGACATTGACCAAGTAACTTCAGTTTTATCATCTTTAGGAACCAGTTTGAATTCCGATATATTAGTTCCTTCCATTGGCTTAACGAAATCAAGTCTGAATTTAATAAGCTCATTCTCACGGCTTTCAGTTATTGTCATGCTTCCCGCGCCAACATCACTATTACCATCCCAGCTCATCTTAGCGCCCTCACCTTCTTCCGGCCCTTCAAAACTGCTCTTTGCATCAGGGTCAAGCTTTGCCCAAGGAGACCAGTTATCCCAATTTTTTAAGTTATTCACCTGAACAAATGTCTCCGCAGCATCCCCGTCAATAATAGCAGTGCGGGTTACGCTGAATTCATCAGGCTGCCTTGATATTATAACTGCCAGAACGATAAGTATTAACGCTAATGCGATCAGTATTTTTTTAAACATATTATTTCCCTTTTGTTTTTACCTTTTTAGCTTTTTTCTTATTTCTTTCAACAAAGTTTATCTTTAAATTCTGTACATTGAATAGATGCCTTCCTTCGAAAGGTTTATCCCGATCGGCGTTTCGAATAAAGCAGATAGGTTTTCCTGCGTAAGAATATCCTCTTTCGCACCGAAAGAAAATATTCGCCCTTCCTTCATCAGCAGAACATTCTTAATATCCGGTATTACCTCTTCAAGGTGATGTGTCACAATTATTACCGTAACAGATTTTGCCACCTGCTTCACATATTCAAAAAAATCACTCTGCGCCGCGATATCAAGCCCGAGAGACGGCTCATCAAGTATTATAAGGGTCGGCTTTATAAGCATAGCGCGAGCTATAAGAACTTTACGCAGCTCCCCTGTGGAAAGCTCAGTGATAAGGCGATCAGCAAATATGTTCAAATTTAGCGATGCCATAACATCATCAATCTCACCCTGCATTTCCGCAGTGATTTTGCTCTTCTCAAAATAACCATATGTTCCAAAATAAGCGGAGGCCAAAGATTCGTATACCGTTAAACCCACACAGTTTAATAAGGCATCTGCAAATTTCATGGAAACAACCGATATCATCTGCCTGAGTTCCGCCTGGCTCCAATCCTCCCTGCCCATGAAAAGATTGACCGGGTTCTCACCATCCATCCGCGAAGGATAAAGCTCCTTCGTCAGCATCCTTATAAGCGTCGATTTCCCCGACCCATTCGGCCCCAAAATAGCCGTATGCTGAAACGCCTCTATCTGAACCGTAACATTATCCAGTATAAGCCGCGACTGGTAAATACTGCAATTTTGCGTGTCGATGAGGAGGGGCATAGGATATATGAGAAATAATCTAGATAAATGATGTTTACAAATGTTATACTGAAGATATCTTATCTAATTTTCAGTTTAACTTCAATAAAATGACGATAAATTTTCATCCAAATCCTGGCACAATATTAAAATGCGATTTCTTTGGTTTTGAAGCACCGGAAATGATTAAAACACGGCCTATAATTGTGGTTTCTCCAAGAGCAAGACATGGTGCAAATATTTGTACCATTGTTCCACTTAGTACAACGGAGCCAAAAATAGTTCAAAAGTGGCATTATAAGCTGAGTTTAACGGAACCTATTTCTCCAAATTGGCCTGAACTGACCGTTTGGGTAAAATGCAATATGATTTACACTTTAAATAATGAAAGATTCGACCGATTTCATAAAAAGATAGGTGACAAGAGAAATTACTATGTCAAAAAGATACCAGATAAGGATTTATCTAATATAAGATGTTGTATTAAAGAGTTCCTTGATTGCTAACTACATGATAGTTGTTATTTTCCAAACTAATGATATAATGATGATGTCCCCGCTCTGCTTCGGTATCGGGCTTGAAATCCTAGAAATAGGTAGCCGTGTCATTAAACTTAACCAGTTTAGACGCGGCTTTTTTAATTCTCCTGGAAGACTTAATAATCTAATTAACTCTAAAACAACCTATTAGTCCGCCTTCACTTCGTTACGGCGCGACAGTCTTCGCAGAGATATACAAGCTTAGTTATTTATATGTTGATGGCTTGCCGAGTCATAGCTACTTTTAAGTAGCGAAGACTGGTGGAGCCTAGCGGGATCGAACCGCTGACCTCCTGAATGCAAATCAGGCGCTCTCCCAGCTGAGCTAAGGCCCCAAATCGAGGGAATGATATTATAGAGGGGTAGGAATTAGGAAAATTAAGGAGCTTTGTCAATATAATTCTGGAAAATTACTTATTTTATCTTGAACTATGAGTATTTCCGCGTATAAGGGCCGTGATCCCAATTATGGGGTCAACTTCACACACGGGTACAGGTTTAATTCATTAGATCTATTCGGTCTCTATTTTAGAGTACACTCCGTGGAGGTTTTAACCGAAAAACAGGAGACTAACATGTCAGCACTTCCTTCATTTACTATTAAAGAACTTATGGATGCAGGCGTTCACTTTGGACACCGCACTATGAGATGGAACCCGAAAATGCAGCCGTTCATTCATGGCATTAAGAACAATATTCACATTATCGACCTTCAGAAAACTGCTCCCCTACTTCACAACTCACTTGTTATCGCACGTGACGTTGCAGCTAGAAACGGCAGGATCCTTTTCGTTGCAACGAAAAGACAGGCTTCTGACATCATAGCTGAAGCAGCTGAAAAATGCGGTCAGTATTATGTTAACCATCGCTGGATGGGTGGTATGCTTACAAACTGGGAAACAGTTTCTAAATCTATCAAAACACTTAACAATTTTGAACAACAGTTAACCAACCCTGAAGTTACTATCTCTAAAAAAGAGAAGTTACAGATCCAAAGGGAAATCGGCAAGCTCAATAGGGCTCTTGGCGGTATCAGGAAAATGGGTGGCACACCTGATCTTATCATAGTTATTGATACTAACCGTGAGAAAATTGCGATCCAGGAAGCTAAAAAACTTGGTATACCGGTAATTGCAATTGTTGATACTAACTGTGATCCTGACAAAGTTGATCACATCGTTCCTGGTAATGACGATTCGATCAAATCTATCAGAATGTTCAGCAACCTTTTCTCTGAAGCGATACTTACAGGATTACAAAGGTCTGTAAGCGGTTTTGGCGGCAAAAAAGAAGTAGCTAATGATGATGATGCAGAAGATGCATCTGAAAAAGCTCCTAAAAAACCTGCTGCAAAATTCGAAAAGAAACCAGAAGAAAAAGCAAAGCAGCCTGAAAGGAAACCGACTACTGTAGTTAAAAAAGCTGCAAAACCTAAGGCGAAATAACAAACTGAATAACAACTAATAACTAATTTTATGACAGCAATATCACCAAGTGCGATCAAAGAACTTCGCGAGCTTACAGCAGCGGGTATGATGGATTGCAAAAAAGCTTTGGAAGAAACTAAAGGTGACTTCGAAGCAGCAAAAGACTGGTTACGTACTAAAGGCTTGGCGAAAGCTGCTAAAAAAGCTTCACGTATCGCAGCAGAAGGCCTGATTGCAGTAGCAACTTCAGGCAGCAAAGCGGTTGTTATCGAGCTTAACTCTGAAACTGACTTCGTTGCTAAGAACGATGAGTTCCAGAAGCTTGCACGTGACATAGCTCAGGCAGCTCTTGCTACTGACGGCTCTCTGGAAGCAGTTAAGAAAGCAAAACTCGGCAGCTCAACTGTTGAAGAAACTATTGCAAATACAGTTGCTAAGATCGGCGAAAACCTTAATCTTCGCAGGGTTAAACTTATCGACGCTAAAGACGGTAAAGTTTATACTTATATCCACAGCGCGCAGGCTGAAGGCTTAGGCAAAATAGGCGTACTTGTTGCCCTTAAAGGTGGTGATGAGCAGCTTGGCAAACAGATCTCCATGCATATCGCAGCTACAAAACCTGAATCTTTATCAGTTGAAACTCTTGATCAAAGCCTAGTTGAAAGGGAACGCAAGATTGCAGCTGAAAAAGCACGCGAAACCGGCAAACCTGAGAACATCATCGAGAAAATGGTTGAAGGCGCTATCCGTAAATATTACGAGCAGGCAGTACTTCCTGAACAGGCTTTCGTTATGAATCCTGATAAGAAAGTTAAAGACATTCTTGCTGAAGGCAAAGCTCAACTTCTTGATTTCACCCAGTTTACTATCGGTGAAGGCATCGAGAAAGAACAAACTGACTTCGCAGCAGAAGTTGCAGCAGCAGCTAGCGGCGCAAGATAATTATTAGAGTAGTTATTAGCTGGAAGATGGAAGTTTGAAGCAATTTTCACTTCCAACTTCTGACTTCAATACTTCAAACTAAGGGGACAATCGTCCCCTTTTTTATTGCTTGTTTCTATCTGCTTACTGCTATAAAACCACCTTTATGTCATTCTGAGCAAAGCGAAGAATCTAGATACTTCGCTACGCTCAGTATGACCAATAATATTCTCGCTAGAGTTTACCTCGTACTCAGCACGGGGCGGGAATGAAGCAACAAAAAAATATAAAATGTTCAAAAGAATCTTACTTAAATTATCAGGCGAAGCATTGATGGGCCCACTTAAATTCGGGCAGGATCTGGCGACCGTTAAAAGAATATGCGAAGAAATTTCAGAGGTTCAGAAACTTGGAACACAGATTTCAGTAGTGGTTGGCGCTGGTAATATCTTCCGGGGCATGAAAGCCGCAGAAGCAGGTATGGAACGCTCCGGCGCTGATTATATGGGAATGCTCGCAACAGTTATGAACGCCCTTGCGATACAGAATATTTTGGAAGCTATGGGAACTGAAACTCGCGTTCTCTCGGCAATCCCGATGGATACAGTATGTGAACCATTTATCCGCAGACGCGCAATACGCCATATGGAACGCGGCAGAGTGGTTATATGTGCAGCCGGAACAGGAAACCCATATTTTACAACTGATACCGCAGCAGCCCTCCGCGCTATGGAGCTTGATTGTGATGCCCTATTTAAGGCAACACAGGTAGATGGCGTTTACACTGAAGACCCGAAGAAAAATCCTAATGCAATAAAATATAGCACATTATCTTACAAAGAAGTTCTGGAAAAAGACCTGAAAGTTATGGATGGCGCCGCTATCGCAATCGCCCGCGAAAATAATCTACCTATCATAGTGTTTGATATACATGATGATGGCTCCTTCAAAAAGGTTATCAAAAAAGAAGGTAATTTCACTGTAATAAAATAATGTATTTTTTTATAAAATGCGCAGTTAGCGGTATCTTGGTCGCTTTGATATCTGAGCTTTCAAAAAGATATGAGATCTTTGCCGCCTTTATTGCTTCTCTTCCCCTGCTCTCCATACTTTCTTTTATCTGGATATATAATGATACAAAAGACGGCGGTAAAATAATCTCTCTGTCTTATGAAATTTTCTGGCTGGTTATCCCATCTTTAACCTTTTTCATAGCATTGCCGGGCTTCCTGAAATTAGGATTTAAATTTTATCCCTCACTTATATTTTCTTCATTGCTTACAGTGATTGCTTATTTTATATTCATTTATGTAAAAGGGTTAATCCTCAACAAATAACTAAAAATTAAATTGTATGTCTAATTTACAGGAAATTGAAAAGAAAATGAAAGCTTCGCTTGATAACTTCAAGCACAGCTTAAATGGTCTCAGAACAGGCAGGGCAAATGCCGGTCTGGTAGAAAATATCCGTGTTGAAATTTACGGCAGCCAGATGCCGATAAGCCAATGTGCATCAATAAGCATTCCTGAACCAAGGACAATTACGATAAACGTATGGGATATGGGCAATGTTTCAGCTGTTGAAAAGGCAATACAGGCATCAAGCTTAGGCTTAAATCCAAATACCGAAGGCACAGCCATCAGGCTTAATCTACCTGAACTTACCGAAGAACGCAGGAAAGACCTTGTTAAGGTTGCGAACCAGTTTGCTGAACAGGCCCGTGTTGCAATAAGAAATATCCGCCGCGATGGCAATGATTCTGCAAAAAGGGAAGAGAAAGACGGTAAAATTTCAGAAGATGAAGTAAAAAAACTCAGTGATAAGATCCAGAAATTTACTGATGATATGATCGGCCAGGTCGATAAATCCCTCAAAGACAAAGAAACAGAAATACTGAAAGTATAGTTTGAAGATTAAAGTTAGAAGTTTGAAGTTAATTATATGAAAAAAGGGTCTTCAGCTTCTGAACTTCCAACTTCTAACTTCCAACTTCCAACTCATATAGCCATCATAATGGATGGCAACGGCCGCTGGGCTGCTGCGAACAAAAAAGCGATAAGGGAAGGCCATAAAAAAGGTGCAGAAATTGCCAAGGAAACTGTAAAATCTTGCCTTAATAAGAAAATAAAATTCCTGACCTTATATGCTTTTTCTTCCGAAAATTGGGCGCGCCCTGAGGAAGAAGTTAAAGACCTGATAAATCTTTTAAGGTTATATCTGGCAGATGATGCTGAAGCCTTAATTAAAAAGAATATCCGCCTTAAATTCATCGGGGATATAAAAGCATTTCCTGAAGATGTTCAGAAAAAATGTTCTGAACTTGAAAAAAAATCCTCTTTGAACCCAGAACTGACTGTCAGCATAGCTTTGAATTATGGTAGCAAACAGGAAATTGCAAATGCTCTACAGATCATAAAAAAAAAGAACGAAGTTTCTACAATCGAAAATATAGGAAAATATCTCTATACCGCAGAATTACCAGATCCTGACCTGTTAATAAGAACCGGCGGTGATCATCGTCTTAGTAATTTTCTCCTTTGGCAAAGTGCTTATACAGAACTTTATTTCTGCGATACTTTCTGGCCTGATTTCAATGAAACAGAGCTTGATAAGGCTATAGAAGAATTTTCCCGAAGGGAGCGCAGATTCGGCACCAGAAAATGAGCTACTTCTAGTTATTGCAATCTGGAACAAATCCGCTATAAAGCGCCAAAATTTCAATAAATCTAAAGGATAAAAATGGCTTTTATTTCTGATACGCTAAAAAAGATCAAACCATCACCGACTATTGCCGTTACCATTAAAGCAAAGGAGCTTGAAGCAGCCGGCAAAGATGTTATCGGCCTTGGCGCTGGTGAACCTGATTTTGATACGCCTGAAAATATCAAACAGGCAGCAAAGATAGCTATGGATAAAGGGCAGACGAAATATACCGCAGTTGACGGTACGCCTGAACTTAAAAAAGCTATAGTAGCAAAATTCAAGCGCGAAAATAATCTTGATTATGAACCAAAGAATATAACTGTCGGCACTGGCGGTAAACAGGTTATTTATAACGCCTTCATGGCGACTTTAAACCCGGATGACGAAGTTATTATCCCGGCGCCTTACTGGGTTTCATATCCTGACATAGTTAGCCTTGCCGGCGGAACACCAGTA
>JANPLD010000067.1:0-22866 GCA_031426355.1 Alphaproteobacteria bacterium
GGTGAAATTGAAAAAGGTCGACAAACCTTCTTAAAATGGGGTGGCAAAATTAT
Organism: Alphaproteobacteria bacterium; assembly: GCA_031426355.1. GTDB lineage: Bacteria > Pseudomonadota > Alphaproteobacteria > Rickettsiales > UBA8987 > JANPLD01. Next base: position 54 of record JANPLD010000067.1, read on the forward strand.
TGGATGGGCCTTACTTATAATACCGACTGCTTATATTGCATGGAATAGCAGAGGATTAAAGGATGAATTAACTGATAATGGCAAAACACCACTTACTGGAGAAGGTTCCTCATTAAGAGAAAAAATGCAACCTGAATATAAAGCAAATGATATAAAATATCATACATATTTAAGAACCCATTATAATTTAGCAGAAGATAAAGGTCAGGATTCTATTCCACGATTACAAGGATACGACACTAATGCCCGTACTGCATTTTTTTATGCAATTAAATACGGTATATTAAATGATAAAGAAAACTCACTTCAAAGTGCAGAGAAAACCTTTAACTACATGAAGTCTGATAAGTTTCTTAATTCAATGGACAATATAAAGAAAATGTTAGGTGATAATCAGGAACTGATGAATGAACTGTTTAGTGAATTAAAGCAAAGGCCAGATGTTACTACCTTTTTAATAAATGCTTACAGTAATGAAAACCTAAATAAAACTGGCGAAGACAATTTCTGGAAAAGTAAAGATGCAGCAAAAAACTTTTTGATCAACTACGCATTATATGTTTCCGATCAAAAAGATTCACCTTATGATAAGTATTTTGGTGATAAAACAATTGAACTTACCAAAGATGCTATGGGTAGAAATGGCAGAATGAAAGTAGCCGACCTGCATTTTGATATATCAGTATTAAACTCAGAGTGGAGTAACTCAATTCCAATTTACACTATTATATACGACAGGGCAGCATCCCAACAACTAGAAAAGGATGCTGGAAACACTGAAAAAGCTATGGATAGATATTCTTTAGTCTTAAGTAGTAAAAGTGCCGAACTTCCAGCCTTAGAAATTAACTTAAATAGATTTAATAAACTTACTGAATCTGAAAGTGAAGATCTTCAAAGGAGAAGGTCAGCCTTCACTCAAAAATATAACTTAAACGATCAAACTAAACAATATGTAAACCCTAAATATAGAGATGATCTTCCATGTATGGTAATAAAAACAGGAGGTTTTTTAGGAATTGGTAAAGATGTGCACACGCTTGATTTGCGTACCGGAGATTTAATCGGTCCATTTACTAAACCTGCAGAAATATATACACAACTTTTTGAAAAATATTCCGCAGAAAATAATAGGCAAACCCTTATAACTAATAGGGATGCTATAATTCAATTGATTCAGGATAGAGAAGGTAGTTTGGGAAAAATTTATCATTCTAATGCAGGGCTTCAAATTCAAATCAACAAAATTTTTGATTTAAAAGAAACCATAAAAAAGACTGACGCAGAAAACATTACTGATAAAAAAACTGTTTCAGAACTTTCATATGATTTTTCATATAATTACATAAAGCTTAAAGCTAGCTTAAAAAATGCTTTTGAAAAAGGCTCTAATGAATGGAATAAAGGAAATGGTGAACTCAGTAAAAAAACTGCTAAAATGATTGATTCACTATATAAGAGTAAGCCTGAATGGCTCTCAAAAGAAGAGAAAGAAGATTTAAAACAACTTAAAGGCGATCTAATTGATAAATACCAGAATTTTATTAATGCTAATGATAAATCAAAAAATAAATCTGGCTCAATTACCCCAGCTAATTCGCAAAATGATAATTTATGTTTGGCAACTCCGCAAAACAAATCTAGCCATCCCGATGGCAGATTTACTCAAGCAAAAAAAGCTTCTTCTCCTTTTACGAATCCATCTCAATATTCTGCAAGAGATCGTCTGGCAGCCAGAAGTGCAGTTATAAATCCAAGATTTGTAGGAAAAACTTAAAACACAATCCTCTCCTTGCAAAACTTTATCCCTTAACTAAACTCAGTTAAAAATAACTGTGTAACAATATGTTCTCCCTCCTTATAAAAAACGGTACGATAGTTAACGCAAATGGTCGCCAGAAGGCTGATGTTGCGGTTACTAATGGTAAAATAGCTGCCATAGGATTCTTCCCGGAATCACAGGCGAAAAGAGTAATAAACGCTGAAAATCTGATGGTTTTACCGGGTTTGGTAGATACTCAGGTTCATATGCGTGAACCTGGACTAGAATATAAGGAAAATCTTGAAGCAGGAACACGTGGAGCAGTTCTTGGGGGGTTAACTGGCGTTTTCGAAATGCCAAATACTAACCCATCAACTACCACTAAAGAGGCATTACAGGAAAAGCTGAACAGGATGAAAGAACGTGCATGGTGTAATTATGCCTTTTACGTAGGCGGTACACCTGAAGCAGATGTTGACTGGCATACACTTGAAGAACTGCCAGGATGTTGCGGCATAAAAATATTCATGGGCGCATCCATAGGAAATTTACTCGTTGAAGAAGATGAAGCAATAAGGAATATTCTAAAGAAAACTAAACGTCGTGTAGCTATTCATGCAGAAGATAATTTCCGCCTTAAAGACCGCAAGAAGATCGCGGAAGATGAAGCACATCCACGCGCACATCCCATCTGGCGTGATAAGGAATCAGCACTGCTTGCAACTAAAAGGGTTATAGCGATCGCAAAAGAAACTGGAGCCAAGGTTCACATTCTCCATGTTTCAACGGCACCGGAAATGGATTATCTTAAAGACCATAAAGATGTAGCAACTGTAGAGATCCTTCCGCAATTCCTTTATTTTTCCAGCGAGGATTATGAAACCCTCGGAACTCGTATCCAGATGAACCCACCTATCCGTGATAAAGAAAACCGCAAAGGTCTCTGGCAGGCAGTTCAAAATGGAATAGTTGATGTTATCGGCTCTGACCATGCACCGCATACGTTGGAAGAAAAATCAAAACCTTATCCTCAAAGCCCTTCAGGCATGCCGGGTGTTCAAACAATTGTTCCACTAATGCTCCATTTTGTGAATGAGGGTTATATTAATCTGGAAAGAGTTGTGCAAACAATGTCTGCATGTTTGGAACCTGTCTGGGGAGTGAAAGGTAAAGGCAAAATCGCTCAAGGTTATGACGCAGATTTCACCATTGTTGATATGAATAAAGAAATCACCATTCACGATAAAGACATGGCAAACGTTAGTGGATGGACACCTTACGACGGCAGAACTTTTAAAGGTTGCCCTACCCACACCATTATCGCCGGAAATACTATAGTGGAAAACGGTAAATTAAATAAAGAAATGCAGGGAAAAGTTAAACCGTTTGAGTTTAAATAGTACTATATATTTATTCCCACGCTCGTATAATCTATTATCATTTAACAAGGATTATCTTATGAAACTATACCTCACAAACCGCTCACCATTCGCAAGAAAGGCCACCATTATGGCAATCGAAAAAGGGCTTGAAGAGAAAATAAAGCTTGTTCCTATTGATATGCAAAATAAACCGGAAGAACTGCTTAAAGCAAACCCACTAGGCGCAGTACCAACACTCGTTCTTGAGAATGGCCACGCAATATATGACAGCTCAGTTATCTGCGAATATATTGACGGACTAAATGATAATCCAAAATTAATCCCTGCAAATGGCTCAGTAAGAATTGAAGCACTTCGTACTGAAGCACTTTCTGATGGCATGGTTGAATCAGCGGTTAAACTATTTATGGAAAATGGAAAACCTAAAGACGCGCAAGATACGAACCTTCTCAAAAAACATTCTGATATTTTAGATAGGGGTTTTGATATGCTGGAACGCAGCGCTAAAAATTTCCACGTAGATAAAATGTTTTCAATTGCTGAAATATCTGCTGCCAGTGCCATCGGATATATTGGCTTCAGGATAACAGATTATAAATGGAAAGAAAAACACACTAAACTTGCTACATGGTATAACGAATTCTCAAAAAGAGATTCACTCTTGAAAACCGTACCAAAAGTTTAGTACCTAGTACCAAGTACTTAGTACCATGCTATATGAAAAAGAAATATTTGAGGAATTAGGATTATTCCCACTTGTTGCCGGAGAGGTAGAATTTTATATTGAACCGGCACCTAAAAGATCTTCAACCGAAGAAGATATTTTCCTTAAAAAGATTCTGGATGCCTTTGAAGGCAGTAATGTAAAATTATACAGGTTAGATAAGGAAACAACTGTCGGGCAATATGAATTCTCTTTAACTCCGCAACCACCAAGAATTGCTGCAGATGAAATCGTCTGGGCAAAGGAACTTATTTCGCAAATATCACTGGAATCCAATTTAAAATCAATTTTTGCTGCTAAGCCCTATGCTAACAGAGCTGGCTGCGGTATGCATATACATATTTCATTTTTGAATAAAAAAGGTGAAAGCGTTTTAAAAAGGGTTGATGATAATAATGAATCAGAAACAATGCTTCATGCAATTGGTGGTTTATGCTCCACCATGATAAAAAACTTCACAAGCTTTGCGCCGTTTGAAAATTCATATTTAAGATTTACTTCTGCAAAAAATAATTTTGACCCGAGCCTGCCTATGAGCGCTTACAATAATGCGCCGGTAAATGTAAGCTGGGGTGGCAATAACAGAACCACCGCAATCAGAATTCCAGCCAGCACAATTGATGAGAGTATGCGCCATATTGAGCATAGAGTTTCCGGTGCTGATGCAAATCCTGAACATGTAATTGAAAAGATACTGGAAGGAGTTTACCTTGGCTTAAAAGAAAGTATAAATCCTTTAGAGAAAATCTTTGGAAATGCTTATGACAAGCAATATTCCTACCTGACACCCTTCCCCAAATCCTTACCTGAAGCCATTGAACTCAGTTCCCAATATAAAAATTAAAATTCAATACGTTTATTGCAATTGTGACTTGTAAAACACATAAATATCTCAAAAAAACTTATAATTTTACACAATCTCTTAAAACTTCCTTTTTGGCGGATTTTATGCTATAATAACGTATAGCACTAGTAATCTGCTATAAGGTGGTTCCCCTGATGGAAGTATACAAAAAGCGTAGTTTATTAGAGATAATATTCGATAGCTGTAGCTCCGGAAAGAATGTTTTAAGAGGGCTTGAATTATTATCGTCTGAAGTCACAAAAGGCCCTATATTTGACGGGCATACATATCTTGTACCCTTGCAAGTTGGCATAGAAACAAAAAGAAAAATCTTCGTAGAATTCCTTGAAATTGAACTTTCATATTTTGATAAAAGTGGGGCCTTCCATGAATTTTATCGCAAGAATAAAAACAGGCTGAACTTTGCCGAAACAGATGTTTCGCAGGCATATAAATTTTATTTTACTATCCGCGCCTATAAAGTAATCGAAGAAAATAATCTTCAGGAAAGGGTTTACGCGGAAACAACAAGGGTGATCGAAAGATACTTCCCGAAAAGGCTTTCTGAATTCCCATATGAACGCATCAGGGAAGATTATGAAATGATCCGCAAACAACTTTCAACAGCATACAGGCATTATGAATACGAAATAGATAAGATACTTAAACGCATCGAATATTTTGACAAGATGATGGGTAAGAGCGAAAAATCAATTTCAGATGATTTTAAAGAAGCTGAAAAACTAAAACTGTCACGCACCTTCCAAAAGATCCTTCGCCGCCTACCTGAGTCAGCAAAATTCATTCTTCAGGCTATCTATTCAAGTGTAATCACTACCAACACCCTTAAGCACGATGAAGAATTCATGGTTTTCAGGCTCGATAAAGGTGAAGAAGCAATTGAGAATTTCCTCCTGACTAAACGTAAGGAGATCAACAAAGGCTTAGTAACGTTAATAATATCAGAAGATGTAGGAGCCCGAAAAAAGATTCAGGACATACGCAGAAGAAGTAATAACACAATATTCATCTTAAGCAGTTATGGCTTAGCTGTTGCGTTGAAAGAATTAGATCTGATAGAAAACATGAACGAGATAGTAGATCAATCTATTCTAGATAATATACAAGCACGCAAAAAAGATAACCGCAGACGCGAGAAGAAAGGTCGAGTCTTTAATGACCAAGATGTTAAGGAACCAGAAATAGAAGAAAAATGGGCACTTAGACTCGTCGAAGTTATTAACAGAGGTTATTGGAGAGGCGCTACTCCAAGATTCCACAATAATGATAGCACAAGGTTAGTTCAAAAAATTAGAAAAAATAAAAGAAAAGCTACTCTGCATGAACAGATAGCAAGGATCCAATACCTACTTGAGAAAAGAAGTGAAGAAAAAATGGAACGCCCTTTAAATAACCAGCATGAGAATCATTATGAAGAAGAACGCATAATACACAAGAAACCTGAATTTATTATGCCTAACAGGTTTGGCGACCCTGCCCACTCCCACTATGAATCCGCATTTATCTAATTGAATTTCCTGAATTTCCGTATATCTACTATGGCATATAATTTGGATATTTAAATATGCTCACTCGCTTCGCACCCAGCCCAACCGGCTATTTACATCTTGGAAACATCAGAACTGCTCTCGTATGCTGGCTTTACGCCCGTAAAGAAGGCGGAAAATTCATGCTCCGTATAGATGATACTGACCGTGAAAGAAGCAAAGAGGAATATGTTACCGCTATCCGTAAAGAACTTGATTGGCTCGGCATCAACCCTGATATGGAAGCAAGACAATCTGAAAGATTCCCAAGATATTTTGAAATAATAGAAAAACTCAAATCAGTTGGCAGGTTATATGCCTGTTATGAAACTGCCGAAGAACTGGAATTCAAACGCAAGATACAACTTGGCCGCGGCATGCCACCTGTGTATGACAGAAGCTCACTTAAATTAACTGACGCTGATAGATCAAAACTAGAAAGCGAAGGCAGAAAACCCCACTACCGCTTCCTTCTTGAAGACCGGGAAATAGAATGGGATGACCAGATACGCGGCAAGATAAAACTATCCCCTGCTTCCATGTCAGACCCGATAGTCGTCAGGGGCAATGGTGACTTCACTTACATGCTGCCATCATCTGTTGATGATATTGATTTTGAAATAACACATATTTTGCGCGGTGAAGACCATATCTCCAACACAGCTATACAGATACAGATAATGCAGGCACTTGATGCAAAAATTCCAAGCTTTGCACATAACTCACTTATTAAAACACGTGAAGGTAAACTGTCCAAAAGAAGTGGTAAAGCAGGTATTTCAGAACTTCGTGAGCAAGGTATTAGGCCTATGGCACTCTGCTCTTTCCTCGCAAAGATCGGTACGGCAGATAATATAGAGCTAAAAGATAGCTTACAGCAACTAATGGAAGAATTCGATATTACTAAATTCTCAAAATCCCCTACCATGTATGATTTTGAAGATATATTACGCCTTAATTCCAAAGCGCTTCATGAAACTTCTTTCTCAGAAATAAAAGACAAAATGCCAGCTGGATTAACAGAAGATTTCTGGAACTCAGTTCGCGCTAATGTTGAAAACATAGAAACAGCGAAGCTGTGGTGGGACATCTGTAAAAATGAAATTAATGCAACCATTGCCGCTGAAGATAAAGATTTTCTAAAACTCGCTAACGATAATTTCCCGGAAGGCGAAGTAACAAAAACCACCTGGGATAGTTGGATATCACAACTCAAAACCACTTCGGGTAGAAAAGGCAAAGCACTCTTCATGCCCCTACGCATTGCTTTAACAGGAATAGAACACGGCCCTGAACTGAAAGACCTTCTACCACTGATCGGCAGGGAAACTATCTTAAAAAGGCTTACCAAAGCATAAGTTAATTATTGATGAAACTTTTCCTCCACAATTCGATCTCAGGCAAAAAAGAGGAATTTAAGCCTATAGATGCACGAAATGTACGTATGTATGTTTGCGGCCCTACGGTTTATGACCGCCCTCATATAGGTAACGCCAGAGCAGTTGTGGTATATGACGTTCTATTCAGGATACTTAAAGAACTCTATGGTGAAAAATCCGTAACTTACGTTCGTAACATAACTGATGTTGACGACAAGATAAATAAAGCCGCTAAGGAAAATCGCGAAACCATACAAAACCTGACATCAAGAATAACGAAATTATTTCATGATGATATGGCAGCGCTAAATAATCTGGCTCCTACCCATGAACCAAAAGCTACTGAAAATGTTGAAAATATAATTAACCTCATTCAGAAAATTATTGATAACGGGAATGCTTATATTTCCGAAAACCATGTTCTGCTAAATGTTTCATCAATCAAAAAAACTGATGATTATCATTATGGTATTCTGTCAGGAAAAAATATCGAAGCAAATATTGCCGGCGCAAGAATTGAAGTTGAGAATTACAAAAATAATCCAGAAGATTTTGTCCTGTGGAAACCTGCCAGCAAAGATGATGATGCTTCATCAGTTTTTGATAGCCCCTGGGGCAAAGGTCGACCAGGCTGGCACATCGAATGTTCAGCAATGTCATCTTCCATTCTAGGCAACGACTTTGACATTCATGGTGGCGGCGCAGATTTAAAATTCCCTCATCATGAAAATGAAATAGCGCAAAGTAAATGCGCTCATCCTGAATCTCATTATGCTAATTATTGGGTTCATAACGGCTTTGTTACCGTTAATGGTGAAAAAATGAGTAAGTCACTTGGGAATTTTACAACTGTTCATGATTTGTTAGAAAAAGGCTGGCACGGTGAAACCATTCGCCTCGCTCTCCTTTCAACCCACTACCGTAAACCACTGGATTTTAATGATAAGACCCTTGAGGATGCCAAGAAAACTTTGGATAAGTTTTATGGTGTATTAAAAAAAATTACTTCTGAAAATCTCATTTTTCCATTTAAAAAAGAGCGAGAATCTTATGACGATGTAAGCGAAAGTATCTTTGAAGGATATTACAAAGACTTTCTAGAAAAACTATATGATGATATGAATATCTCTTCAGCTTTTTCCATTTTACATTATTTAATTGAAGAAAGAATTCATGAGACAAAAGAACTATATATGGATACACTATTCTTTTGGAAATCTAACTTCCAAAAAATGTGTGATTTACTAGGCATCTGCCAACTAACACCAGAACAATGGTTCGCACATAAACAGAAAAATAATTCTAACGAAGCTAGCGAAGAATATATTTTACAAAAAATTTCTGAACGCGCCGAAGCAAAGAAAAATAAAAACTTTATTTTATCTGACCAGATAAGAAATGAACTTCTGGAAAAAGGAATTATCTTAAAAGATACTAAAGATGGAACAGAGTGGAGCTTTGCTTAAATTACTTACTCGCAATAAAACTTCCATTCCTCAAATAATCCAAAACAGATTTATCTAAACTATAAAGGAAATCTGAACCATCTGGATTCGTAACTTTCCCGCCGGCCGCGCTAAGTACTGCATGTCCAGCCGCTGTATCCCACTGCATTGTCGGGCTAAAGCGAGGATAAAGATCAGCCAAACCTTCCGCCACAACACAAAATTTAAGACTGCTAGAAACAGAAACAACCTCATTAGGCTGATATTTCTCAATGAATTTTTTTGTCTGTTCATCAAGATGGTTTTTACTAGCAACAATACGCCATACTGATTGAGGATTTTTAACTTCTGATAAGTTAAGTTCTACCCTGTTTTTTATTACTCCATTTTCAACATCTGCGCTCCAGCTACCAACACCTACATCGCCCCAATATATTTTACCAATAGCAGGCTGGTAAACAACACCCATCTTAGCTCTATTATTTTCTATAAAACCAATATTTACCGTATAATCTGGCTGGCCTTTTATAAAAGCTTTGGTGCCATCTAAAGGGTCAACCAACCAGTAATTGGTAACCTCAGGAATCTCATCTTTTACGCCCTCTTCTGAAATTATCAGAAGGGGTGAAATGCGCTTTAACCCGTCTGTTATTAGAAGATCAGCCTCCTTATCAGCGGAAGTTACTGGAGACCTGTCTTCTTTTATCTCAATTCCAAGGTTTCCGCTCCTCTGGTAGCGCAAAAGTATCTCACCTGCAGAAATTGCAAGTTCAATGATGTTGTCAAGCAAATAAGAATGTTGCATAGGCTCCCACAGAGGATTATAAGACCTTTAATTTTAATAAATTTATAGCTTTATGATTAAATCTAACGCTCTTATGAAAGACTCACAAATAACTTTAGACAGATACCTACAAGATAATTTAGAATATATCAAAAAAATATGTGACGCCGGCAGGAAAAAACTCGGAAATAAATTCGATGAAATAACAGAGAATTTCATCTCCAAGTTTTTTTGGAGGGCAGACCTTAAATACCTCTCAAAAAATGATCCGGAATATCTTTTCAACGCTGCATACTGTGCTCTCGATTTCGCTCGCACAAAAACACCTGATACTTATAAAAAGGTCAGGGTATTCAATCCTTCTGAAAAGGCAGATGGCTGGAAAACTGACAGAACCGTTGTACAGTGCCATTTGAATGATAGCCCGTTTATTCTAGATTCAGTGATAAACTGCCTTTACCGTGACGACAGGATGTTACATGAAGTTATCCACCCTATCCTAAATGTTGAAAGAGACCCAAAAGGAAACCTGCTGAAAGTTTATTCGGAAAGATCTGAAAAAGCAGCAGGAATCAGAGAATCATTTATCCATATTGAGATAGGCCACGTTGCAAGCCCGGAAGATATAAAAAGGATTGAGAGCGATATATTTGATGTTCTTGAATGCGTAGAATACGCAGTTAAAGACTGGAAACAGATGATGGAGAAGATCACCAATACTATCGCAAGACTGGAAAAAGAAAAAAAGAATGCTGAATCTATAGAAGCACTTGAATTTGTTAAATGGGCCGCAGGTAATAATTTCATTTTCCTTGGCTATAGGGATTATGAATTCAAAAAAGATAAGACCATTGTTTACGATACAAAAACTCAGCTTGGTATCTACAATGCCAATATGAATAAGAGACATGATGAAAAACTGCCAAAACTTTCTCTGAGTGATGAGTTGTTACAAAATAACTCCAAGATTGTTGAGATAACCAAATCAGGCAGAAAATCAGTTGTTCACCGCCCTGCCCATATGGATTATATCAGTATTAAAAAATATGACGATAAAGGTAATATAGTTGGTGAGGAAAGATATCTTGGTTTATTTACTTCAAAAGTTTATTTCCAATCAGCTCATACCATTCCGATAATAAGAGCAAAAATTGACAATATTATTGAAAAAGCCGGTTTCAGGCATGACAGCCATAATGGCAAATCATTAGTTGCCGTTCTAGAAAGCCACCCTCGTGATGAGTTATTACAATCCACGGAAGATGAGCTTTTTGAAATGGGCATGGGTATAGTTTCCCTTTCAGAAAAACCTGCAACCAGAATATTCATCAGGCGTGACAGGTTCTATCGCTTCTATAGCTGTATAATTTATATACCGCGCGAATTCTTTACTACCCATCTCAGGAATTCAATTCAGGAAATCCTTGAAGAAGAGTTGAAGGGTAAAGTTATGGATTATTATACTCAGGTAACTGATTCTCCGCTTGCACGTGTGAACGTTCTTGTAAGAACCATTGCTGATACTGAAGCCTCCGACTACCTTGATGAAGCTAACTTAAGATTTAAAGATATCCACGTTGATATTGAAAAGATCGAAAGAAGGATAGTTGAGAAAACTAACAGCTGGATAGATGGTTTATCCAGAAAACTCACCGAAAAATTCGGCGAGATCGAAGGCGAGAAATATTTCCGTGATTACGCAAAATCATTCCCAGAAGGTTTTAAAGACCTTTACCACCCGGGCGGCGCAACTGCCGATATCACTAAAGTTGAGCAGGTTTATAAGAACGGGGATATGCAGCTTGATTTCGATTTCTATAAACTTGAAAAAGACGAAGCCGATTATTTCCAGTTAAAATTATACTCTCTTGATAAAAGGATAACCCTATCTGAGATCATGCCTGTTATTGAGAATATGGGCTTTAACGCGATCGATGAGATCATCTTCAATATCAAGCCAAGGAACAGGGATAATGCCGTTTGGTTACATCACTTCAAACTAGTATTCAACAGAACCGAGCTTGATGCCAATAGCGAAATGAAGATCAATATTGATCAGGTAAAACATCTGTTTGAAGAAACATTGATGCTTATCTGGGCCAAGAAAATTGAGAATGACAGGCTTAATCAACTTGTTGCAAGGGCTGGCCTCACCGCACGTGAAGTAATGGTTCTCAGAGCTTATGGAAAATACACTATCCAGCTGAATTTCCCTTATTCACTTGAGTTCATTAACCGCGTTCTCTGCAAACATCCTTCAATCGCAAAGGCGATCGCAACATTATTTACAGTTAAGTTCGACCCGGCACTTGGTGAACAGGAAAGAAAAAGCGGCGTTGAGAATCAGATAACTAATATCAAAAATGCTCTGACTAAAGTTCAAGCTGTTACAGAAGATAGAATTCTTACTCAAATAGCAGAGACTGTTAAGGCAACTCTCAGAACTAACTATTATACAAAAGATAAAAATGGTAACCCGAAAGATTATCTCTCATTCAAATTAAAATCAGATCAGGTTCCTAACATGGTTAAACCTGTTATGTTCGCTGAGATATTCGTATATTCATATGATGTTGAAGGAATACATTTAAGGGGCGGTAAAGTTGCCCGTGGTGGCCTTCGCTGGTCTGACAGGTTCGAAGATTTCAGAACAGAAGTTCTTGGCCTTGTAAAAGCGCAAATGGTAAAAAATTCCGTTATCGTACCTACCGGTTCTAAAGGCGGTTTTGTAGTTAAAAATGCCAGCGGCATGCCACGTGATGAGTATATGACAAAAGGCCAGGCTTGTTACAGAACATTCCTGCGCGGTTTACTCGATGTTACTGATAATATAATTAACGGTCAGGTTGTTACACCTAACAACGTTATAAGAATAGATGCTGAAGATCCATACCTCGTTGTTGCGGCAGATAAAGGCACGGCAACATTCTCTGATATTGCCAATGGTATCTCTGAAGAATATAATTTCTGGCTTGGCGATGCTTTCGCAAGTGGCGGCAGTGCCGGATATGACCATAAAAAAATGGCTATCACCGCACGTGGTGGCTGGGTTTCTGTAATGAGGCACTTCCGCGAAATGGGACGTGACTGCCAGAAAGAAGATTTCACCTGCGTTGGCGTTGGTGACATGAGCGGTGACGTATTTGGTAACGGCATGCTGCAAAGCGAGCACACCAGATTACTCGCAGCATTCAACCACCTGCATATCTTTATTGACCCTACTCCTGATTCAGCAAAAACATTTGTTGAACGCGACAGGCTTTTCAAACTGCCTAAATCCGGGTGGAATGATTATGATAAATCTCTCATTTCAAATGGCGGTGGGGTATTTGAACGCTCTGCAAAATTACTTCCTATTTCAAAAGAAATGAAAGAAGTTTTCTCCATAAAAGAAGATGTCCTTTCACCTGAAGAATTAATTAAAAAAATACTCACATCTGAAGTTGACCTTCTCTGGAACGGCGGTATCGGAACTTACGTTAAGGCAAGCTCTGAAACCAATGAACAGGTTGGTGATAAAGCCAATGATACACTTCGCGTTAATGGCAACGAATTAAAATGCAAAGTTGTCGGCGAAGGTGGTAATTTAGGCTTCACCCAACGTGCCCGTATTGAATATGCTCGTATAGGCGGCAGAATAAATACTGATGCCATTGATAACTCAGGCGGCGTGGATTGTTCTGATCATGAAGTTAATATTAAGATAGCCCTTCGTGAAGCAGTAGTTGCAGGAAAATTGAATCTACAAACAAGAAATAAACTCCTTGAAGAAATGACCGATGAAGTTGCGAAACTGGTTCTTCGCGATAACGAACTCCAGACGCACGCCATTACTATAATGGAAAACCAGAAAAATAAGATCATTGAGGATAATATCGGCCTCATGCAGTTACTGGAAAAGTCTGGTAAGCTTGACAGGAATATTGAATTTTTACCTTCCAATGAAGTACTTTCAAACAGAGCTGTCGCAAAACAAGGCCTAACACGCCCTGAACTTGCAGTACTTCTGGCATATAGCAAAATGTCTGTATTTGATGACTTAATAAGCTCTCACCTTCCTGACGATTCTTATTTCACAACAGATCTTATGCTATACTTCCCTAAAAATATGAGGGAAACATATTTGGAAGAGATTCAATGCCACAGGCTGCGCAGGGAAATAATCGCAACCTTCGTTGCAAACTCTATCGTTAACCGCACTGGAACTACATTCTTCCACAAAGTAAGGGAAGAAACGGGAATGAAAGGCTGCGATGTTGCACGCGCATATACTATTGTTCGTGACGTATTCTGTCTACGTGAGATATGGGAAGAAATAGAAGCGCTTGGCACACAGATAAATCTTGAAACAATGATGAAGCTTTACGCTGAAGTTGACAGACTAATTGAACGCGGCACTTCATGGTTCCTCAGAAATTGTAAGCATCCACTTCAAACAGCAATACTGGTTGAAACATTTAGGCCTGCCGCTGCGGAACTTTCAAAATATCTTGAAGATATAATGAACCCTGAGATTCGTGAATCAAGGGATAAAACATTGAACGATTTTATTGCGAATAATGTTCCGCATGTTCTTGCGAAAAAGATCGCTGATCTTGACGCCCTTGCTTCAGCAACTGATATCAAACTTGCATCTGACAATACATCTATCCCACTCAATATTGTCGGCCAGGTTTATTTTGATCTCGGCAGCAGGTTCCGTCTGACATGGCTCCGTATCAATGCCCGCAAACTGATGGGTGACTCTCACTGGGATAACCTCTCGCTGAAAACGATCATAAGTACTTTCTACGATCAGCAGATGAAACTTACTGAAGATGTGCTCAAAAAGGGATGCGATAAGGATTCATGTGAGCTTTCCATTGATAAATGGATAGGCGATAAGAAAAAGCCGGTAACGCGTTATACAAACTTCGTAAAAGAACTTCAAACGCAGGAAAAGATAACCATGCCAATGCTGACCGTAGCAATGGAAAGGGTGAGCCATATTTTTAATTAGATATAGTTATGGTATGTCAGTATGTTAGTAAATCAGTGATTAATTTATTCTGGCTTCTAACCTACTGATATACTGATAAACCAGAATCTAAATTAGCTGTTGATTTACTGTTCTTTTATAGCTATACACGCCGTGCTTTCAATGAAAGCTAATAACTCAGCCTTTAGGCTTCTTTATTGATCCCGTAGCTCAGCCGGTAGAGCAACTGACTTTTAATCAGTGGGTCACAAGTTCGAATCTTGTCGGGATCACCATTTTCTTTCAAATCAATAGGTTCCACAAGTCATCTCCTCACTTTGGGAATATCTATGGCATTTGCTAAATGCTGGTGACTAATGTTTTAAAGTTTTTATACGAAGTGAAGTTCTTCTTATTCCATAATAATGGTGGGGATACCCTTATTAGTTTAATACAATATTTAAAGCCCATATTACTAATTTAGCAATACCATCTAAAAAAAACTCACTTTAGTTAACTATTTTTTAACCTTTAGTTGTTATTATGCAACTAATTATTATCAATTTATAACTTCCATAATTAGTGATGTTTGAGAAATTAAAAAAGCTTTTTGAGGCTTATCAAGCCCTTGTAGAACAAGTAAGTAGCCTTGAAGCAGAAGCTGACATGCAAACAAGATTTGAGCTGAAAGGTAAATTACAAGAAGCTCAGAAAAAACTTGATAACGCTTTTGCCGAAATCGAACTAAACGAGCTAGAAGATGCTACTGAAAAAGGCTTGTTTCATCAAATCTGCACTAAACAAAATTCAGGTCTGGCAAATTATTATCTGCAATATGTAAAT
Organism: Alphaproteobacteria bacterium; assembly: GCA_031426355.1. Classification (GTDB taxonomy): domain Bacteria; phylum Pseudomonadota; class Alphaproteobacteria; order Rickettsiales; family UBA8987; genus JANPLD01. The sequence continues at coordinate 15,721 of JANPLD010000067.1, forward strand.
GATAATGTCTCTATTAAAGCAGCCACAACCTTAGCCCCTAATTTATCTCTCCTTGAAGAAAAACATGCCGAAGGTCTTGTAACTAATGAAGAACCTAAAAGCGTGAAAAGAACAAAATCTGGTACTGCTGGCGGAAGGAAAGCAAGGGAAGAAAAACTCGAAATTACCAATGGAACTGAAAATAAACAAAACACAGAAAAAGTTATAAACTCTAAAGAGTTTAAGAAATTCATTTTAGAAAAAGTTATAACAAAAGAAAATTTTATTGGCGCTGGATTTTTTTCAATCAATTTCAAATTTGAACTTAACGGCAAAACCTATAAATTGTCCATACCACAAGATCATGGACAAGAATATAAAGTTGAACATGTAGAAGATAAATATGATCTAGAAAAGGCTCAAAAATTCTTTAATAATTGCTTCAACCCCTCCGACCCAACTTCTTTTACTTTTTATGAGGTAAAATTCCCTTTTAAAGGAAATTATTCACAACCTTTATATAAATTAGGAAAATCAGAAACAGGGGCAGCAAATTCTGAAGCCTTGTTTATTTGTGATTATATTGAAGGTGAATCATACAGAAATAATTATTCTGGCATGAAAAACCTTAGAGCTAAGCTGGCATCATTACCTCAGGAAAAATTTAACGAATTTGCAGAACGTGTTCTTGAACTGAGAAAAAATGGATATTGGTTTGATGCTTCCCATACCAATATCATTATCGATGAAAAGGGTAATATTTACCCCCATGATATATATTACCTTAAGCAGGAATCTATTCCTGAGGATAAAAACCCTTCATTCCTAAGATTCTTATATGGTATCTCTGGCGATTATGATTACAAAGATATGGATGAGGCAGAGAAAGCGCAATCCCGCGAAATAATAAAGAAATTTTATCATTCATTTAAATCTAATAATATTGAATGCGCAGGTCAGGATCACATAGAAAATGAACCTTATTTCGAAGTTTATGGATATAAAGACTTAGAAGGATATTTAGATAAACTTGGTTTCCCTGCAGAGGAAAGAACTGAAATAATTGAAGGACTTAAGTCAGTTAGTACGGAAGGATATCAAGAACATAACATGGGTCAATCTGGTTATGAATTAAATACGAAACATACATTCTCAGCAAATGAGAGAGTTGATAACGTGTCAGAAAAACTGGATGAAAAACTAATAGAATCCAGAGGCCCACAAGCAGAGCAAAAATCCAGAAGTGGCATGGGGCCGGCTTTTGGTACTAAATCCAGCCCTGATGAGGCGGCTCCTTGGGGACTTGGAGACCAACTAAGAACCAAAAGAACACGTATCAGTAAAGCTACTGAAGAGGCGCCTAAAGAAAATATAATTGTAATAATAACTGGCAGTGCAGATCTAGATCCTTACACAAAATCACTTCAGGATATATTAAGCAGAGATAACCCTGACACCAAATTCATTATTAAAAATGATATCACAGAAGCAAAAAAAGAGCCTAACTTTAAATATTCTAAATTAGTAGTTCTGGCCCCTGATATTCAGGTTACTTCAGAAGAGCTAACAAGTCTTGCCAAAGCTACCGATGAAGCGATACTTCTATATGATAATGGATCATTAATAGGAAAGAAATCTACAGAACTAAATAATGATGCCGATATTTATGGCAGGGATTTTTATACATTTAAATTTATTTCTGAGCCTTATCGTTTTGATAAAACCTCCAGAAAAGTAGAATATTATGAAGGCGTATACAATTCAGTCTACACTTTAAACAGAATTTCAGAAAAACTTAACAGCAAAAAAGATTATTATTACTCCGGAACTCTTCAACATGCACTTAAAGGTGGGTTAAAAGATGAATGTGTAGAGATGTTATTAGAAAATAAATTTTCTGAAGCGGCCAAATCTTTACGTGGCTATTTAATAAAATATAAAAATCCTGCTTTCAGTCAATTACGTGATGTAAGCCCTTTTGAAGAGCCCGTGCGATATATAGCAGAATGTTACGCATTAGGAGATAACTTCCTGACAGAAAGCGAAAACCCCGCTGTATTAAAAAATATTACTGAAGGTTTAAGGGAAGATTTCAGTGCAACCCTGGAGAAAAATAAAATTGAAGCAGCAGCTAAAACTTTAAAAACATATCTAAAAACCTTTGAAAAAGAAATCTTTGATCAAATTGAGTCACACAACTTTAATACAAGTGATCCTGAGAAATGTGCAGAATTTATTGCTGAATGCTGCGCAAAAACCAAAGGCGTTTTTGGAGATCCAACTCACAATCTGATTAGTAAGGTTCTGCCTTTTGCCTTGGATGATAAGCTATACCGCTACTCTGAAATCCTGATAGACAAACTTGTAAAACACCCAGAAAACCTTCCTGCTCTTGCAGAAGCGCAAAGAGTAAAAGAACAAAGTAAGGCTCTTCAAGTTAAAGAACCCTTTTTCGATGAGGCGCTACAAAATTTTTTAATTCATCATAAAATAGCAATTAATTCTTTGCCTAAGCTAATTGGTGATTCCACAAGAAATTATCTTGATGGTTCTACACCAGAAAGCAAGATAAGACTTATGAACTATGTAAATAGTTTATTACCTTACTCAGATCTACCTAGTTTTATTGATACAGAAGTAGATAAATTAATAAAGGCAGCAAAAATTACCCGTGGATTAAGCGTACTTCCAGATAATAAGCAGACTTTTAATGAATATCTGGCAAATCTTTTTTATGAATATGGTATTTCTAAAACTTCACTTAATAAAACGACCGGTATTACTGCCTCCCAAATAGGGCAATGGGCAATAGATACAGTACCTTCAAAAATTTCTTATGGCCTGCTTATATCTGCACTCGAAGGAAAAGTGCCGGCAAATAAATTACAAACCCTCACTGAGAAACATAAATCTGCGACTGTCAAACCGTATCAAGGTGTAAGAGATTTCATAGAGAAAAATTTATATTTGAAAGAATTGGATTTTTATGATCTGAAAATCAGCGCTAAAAACGAACTTATTTTATCGTTCTATGATGAAAAAGGTAAATTACTTGCTACTCACAATGAACCTTTTAAAAATGAAAAAGAATTGAACGAGATGGTTCAATATATTAAAAACCAGACAAGCAATAAAAGGGTAAGTACAAGAACTGAAGCTGAAATAAGAGAAAAGTTCGATCTCTATAGAAAGTGGGGAGAAGATTTTGGATCAAGAAGAAAAAAATTATCTGGTAACGATGGGATTATAGATGCTACTTACGAAATAACCAACAATAGAATAAAATTAAAATTTTATGGCCCCAATGACAGATCAGGCCTTGAACATACTTATTTTATAAAACTAGATACAGATCCACGAATCACTAGCAGTGAACAACAACTTGAGCTCGCCGAACAATATATAGAAGAAGCCAAAAGCTTAACTGAAATTGGAACTTACACCCCATCCGCACTTAGACTTTCAGAAGAATTTCTTAAAAAGAATATAGTTGATAAAAAGCTTACAAGATATGATGTAATTAAACAGAGTGAAGGAGAATATAAACTAAGATTATATGGTGAGAACTGGACCAACGACCAAATTTCAATTAAAATTGAAGATCAGACTGAGATCGAGCAATTCAGGTATGATCTTGAATATATGGCAAGACATTTAGGCTATGAGCCAACTGAATCGTATCGCGTAGAAAGCAATAATATAATTAATGATATTGATCGTTCACAAATCTCCATAGCCAAGACCGAATTAGAAAGAAGATTACCTAAAAATTGGACTGCATCACACAAGGATAAGGTTATAAGCGATTTCTTAGGCCTGATGAATGGTACAATACAACCATCTTTATATGAATCTGAAATCAAACAGAGGGAATTATCTACAATAACAGATATCATCTCCAATGCTGATTTTAGGGAATTCAGGGATATATTTGAAAAACAAATTTTAGAAAGGCTTAGAGAAGAAAAAGCGCTTTCCAAAACCAATTCTAGTCATAAACCGCATCCTGCATATTTGATGTCATTCAGGAATATTTTTGCCTTTGCAGGGCGTTTCATGGATAGAAAACTAAAATTAGATTTCACCAGCGATGACAACTTACAATATGCAAAAAATAATGAAGATGTCTTAAGGAATGGATACAGGGAAATGTACGATAAGGTTGCCCAAAGTGAGGCCTTTCTTAACATTCCGGAGCTTCTACATACTAAACATAATCTTTTGATGAGAATGTATTCGGTAAACTATAAGTTTACCGGTAATTTCATAAAACTAAGAAAACTCGAAAGAGAAGGCATTCAGTTCGAAGGTGATTTTTCCGATGATAAAGCTGATGTTACGGAGAATTTTACAGACCTGGAATTCCTTGAGGAAGCTTCCGGGGGAGCCACGGATGAGAAAGCAGAAACAGAAGATTTCATAAATTATGTTTCTGAAAAAATATACGGCCTGGGTGAAAACTATAAAAAGATTTTCGATCTTAAATATCATGGTGGCTATGAAATCTCACGAATTGCTAGTGATACGCAATTGACTGCCTATGAAGTAAAGAAAATCCTCTCTGAAATAGAAAAAAAACTAAGATCAGACCCTGAAATATATGGTGAAATAGTAAAAGCTGGTATTGATTATCAAAGACGTAAATCAGGCGAGGAATCTAACGATGTTACAAAGGATAAAAACAAGAAAGAAACTACAGTTACAGAAACAAAAACTACAAAGGAAACTCCACCTGTTGTCATTCCAGAGCTAAAACCAGACGGCAAAATTGACAAACCGGTAGTTTTCGATGGCAATAAAGCTGGGCTATCCTCAGCCACGAAAAAAACGAGTAAATCCATCTATGTAGAAAAAAATATCATCGTTGCAGTTAACGGATATGATGGAAGCGGTAATGTAACCAAATTAACATTATCCGGCGCGGTTACATGCACTTATATACATGTATATGATCAGAATAAAAACCATGCGGCACTCCATCTGGATGCAGATGCCCTGATTAAATTTGTTGAGAGTAAACAGCCAGACTCAGGTAAAACTACTGAACAACTCACCACCGATTATGTTGTTAATTGCATTGATGCAATGAGAACAAGCTTCTCACCGGGTCAGAAACTTACCTTTACCATAATAAAAGGCGCTGGCGAAATTAGTCAAGATGACGCTGCTGCAGCCTCCAAGCTTGCTTTTTTCAAAGCTGTCCAGGATAATGCAATTGAAGCATATTCCGCCAAGGTTGGTACTGTGGCAGAAGTTACAACAATAAACGATATCAAAACCTCTCCTGATGGTAGCCCTGCCACCGTGAAAACTTTAATAGAGTTCTCTCCAGACGGAAGATATAGAGCTTATGACTCCCCTTCTACATTAAGCACTCTAAGAATGCAGCCAGGAGCCATTGGAAGTTTCATGGTAACTAAAGAACCAGCCTACCAAGCCTGGAAAATCGGTACTGATCCTCTGGTTTACAACTTAACCGAAGATGCCGATATAACCGGATATGAATGGAAAGAAAAATACACTGGTAACAAGAGGTTTGATTACAACACCTCCACTAATACAACTTCTCAAGCTGAGAAAAAATCTACGCCATCTAACCTTGAAGATAACGTAGAAAAACGTACAGGTTCGAAACCATCCTTGATAATAAGGGCCCCAGACAGAAAAGATACTGTAGTTTCCCCTGAAAATCCAGAATATAATAAACTGTTGAATCGCTTAGCAAAAGAAACTCTTTTATTTGGCATGAGTGATATAGAATTCCATGATCCCTATAATAAAAGCAAAGACTTCATAAAAGACTGGTGGTTGGTTGCTCAAGCCAAACAGACCGCAGCACAAGCGGCACAGAATGGCGGCTCAACAACTTCTGCACCTACAACTACAACTGATGGCGCAACTACAACGACTCCTGCAACCCATAATAATAAACCTGAACAAACTCAATCTGACGAAAAAGTTGAGGAAGCGCATTCGCCAAAAAGAATAATAAGGATCCTTGTTGATTACAGTTCGGTAAGTGCGAAGACTTATGATGAGAGGAGGGAGCAAAAGATATATGAGGTAGTTAGCAGGGGTGGGGAACTTGAGCCTGGATTTGGTGATTTAGGCGAGGTTAGTGTTATTGACCGGGAGATTGCTGCAAGATTTAAGGCTGAGGGTATTAAGAAAGGTTCTGGAAGTTATTATGAGTATAAGCTTCTTCCATTAAAGGCGGCGTTGGCTCGTAGGTATGAGGGTGAGAATGTTGAATTTAAAATTGAATTATTTGGTACGCAACAAGAGGCAATAAATAAGGTTGCGCCTTTATCTCTAGGGTCTGGGCAAGTTGATATTGTTATAAGTAACAGTTCTAATGGCCAGCATGGGATGCATAGTTTTAGGGGTTTTATTAAACCTGTATTTGATGCTAATCCTAACAAAAACTGCCAGTATTTAGTGACCGGGGATGCTAAAGGGGTTCCTGCAGAAAGCAGTAATTTCCATAGTATAAGTGAAGCTGACTTAAAAAGCGGAACGGTTCTGGATAATGATCTTCATAGGGCGGTAGACAGGGCGGTAATACCGGGTAGTTATATTTATTTTAATTTTGAAGAAAACAGATTTGATATCTTCAATGAGAAAACTTACGATCCAAAATTTGTATTGATAACAAAAGTTGATAGTAGTGCTGTATTGGAATTAAAAAGGAGAGGAGTAAATTACGATCCTGTTAAAGATGGTAAATTTAATCCCCTTGCAGTCTTGGAAACAGGAAATGGCGTAGCTTACGATCAATTTATCAGTAGGGCTAGAGTTGATTATGATGCTGCTGTAAATAAGTTAAGGCAAAAAAACGTTAAAGTTGATAATTTCAGGAAGCAGGAATTTGAAATTGCTTTAGTAAAAGCACTGAAAATATCTTTAGCAGAGAGAGGTATCATACAACCTTCAAATGATAATATTCCTGAAGTAGAAAAAACTACGAAGCCAGAATCCAAAGCGCAAGGTTCGGCATCAGAAGAAGCGTCTCAGCAACAGCAACGGCCGGCGAGGGGTGTTGATGAAATATCTGAGGAGATCATAGGTAGGTATAGGGGTATAGGGGCTGAATTAGCGTTAAAATCTGGTGAGGTTGCGGAGGGTAGCTGGGTTGATTTATATATTAAGGAGAGGGAAGGGATATTG
>JANPLD010000068.1:0-176893 GCA_031426355.1 Alphaproteobacteria bacterium
TACCAGGCTGCGCTACGCTCCGAAACCATAGCTAACGTGATATTTATTAGCTAAGAGCCTGCTAATTAACAGCTTTATATCCATTGTAAAGACTTTTCAGTTGGAAAGAGCTTCAATTTCTGGTATAATGGCCGTCCTTAAGCCTGAGACACGATGTCACAAAGCTTTTTAAAATTTTGAATATATATCTTATGGAAGAAGAGAGAAAACTTAAGCAGAAAATCGCTATGCTCCAAGATGAACACCGAGGCCTTGACTTAAGGATATCATCAAATATTCCTGCTATTAATATGCTGGAGTTACAAAGACTTAAAAAACATAAGCTGGCACTTAAAGATGAGATATCCAGACTTTCTTCATTCCTCTATCCAGATATAATTGCATAATTAAATTCCACATGCCTAAAAAAAGTAAAATTGAGGCAAAGCCTCTGGTTTCCGTAATAATGGGAAGCAAAAGTGATTTTGAAACCCTGAAGAATGGCTGTGACATTCTTGATGAGTTCGGCGTTGCGAGTGAAGTTCTGGTAGTGTCTGCACACAGAACACCTGACAGGATGTATGAATTTGCCAAAAATGCCAAGAAACGCGGTATACAAGTTATAATTGCCGGCGCGGGTGGCGCGGCGCATCTGCCGGGAATGGTTGCGGCGCTTACGACTTTGCCGGTTCTAGGTGTTCCAGTACAAAGTAAAAGCCTCAAAGGGATTGATAGCTTGCTTTCAATTGCGCAAATGCCAGCGGGAATTCCGGTCGGGTCACTTGCAATAGGTGAAGCGGGCGCAAAAAATGCCGCACTTCTTGCAATTCAGATATTGGCACTTAATGATGTAAGCCTTGCCAGAAAGATAGAAAATTTCCGTAAAAAACAAACTGATAGTATAGCGCTTTCACCTAAATAGACCCCAGATAGTTTAAATTTTAATAAAGAGTATTATATTACTAAATGGTAATTGATATGCTATAATCCTGAAAAATTAAATCTTGGAAGCAATGTTTAATGACCTTAATATAAAAAGGGAAAATCTCCCTTCCTCAATACCGGTATTCCCACTTAGCGGAGCATTACTTTTACCGGGTATAGAACTGCCTTTAAATATTTTTGAGCCGCGCTATGTGAAAATGATAGATGACGCACTTTCTGAAAAGAAAATGATCGGCATAATTCAGCCGCAGCAAACTATAATGGCTAAAATATCGCGCGGGAAACCTTTGTATAAAACAGGTTGCGCGGGGAAAATAAGGGCGTTCAATGAAACTGATGATGGCAGATATCTAATAGTTCTTTCTGGGATCAGCAGGTTTGAGATAGAAGAAGAGATACCAACTATACGTGGTTACAGAAGGTTTCAGGTTAAGTGGGATAACTTCACTGATGATTTTAATATCAAAGATGAGTGGAAAAATTTTACCTCTGAAATTAATAGGAAAGATCTTTTTGAGAAAATAGACGGTTACCTTAAAAAAAATAACTATCATGGGAGTCTTGCGGGACTTAACGGTTTTGGCGATGTTGACGATGGGTTTATCATTGATTTTCTTTCATCTTACCTACCTTTCACGCCGGAGGAAAAACAATTGTTTTTGGAAGCAAAAAATGTGGCGGAACGCGCAAACCTAATGTATAAAGTGCTTGGAATTGCTGAGATTGAAGCTCAATATACCAACAATAACCTTACAACGTTACACTAATTAAGTATTGATCATATGAACCATACTATTTTCTTTATCGCAGGAATTTTTATGCTGCTTACATTATTTGTATGCACGGCAGGAATAGTATTGATGGCATCTGGCGGGGAACTTAACAGAAAATATGGTACAAGGTTAATGAGCGCTAGGGTTACATTGCAGGGTATCTCTATTTTGCTAATAGCACTGGCATTCGCTTCTTAAGCAATATTTATGCCTTATATAACGATCATCACATCTGGAATCTGCGGGCTGGTTTTTGTAGCGCTTTCGCTAAATGTTATTCTGTTCAGAAAGAATAATCGAATTGCTTATGGTAATGGCAATAATGATATTCTTAACAGAAAGATAAGGGCGCATGGTAATTTTGCAGAATATGTTCCTTTCTGTTTGTTCAGTCTGCTTATAACAGAAATTACATCCACACCTTTATTTGTAACCATAATTTTAGCGGCACTTCTTGTTATCGCCAGACTTATTCATGCTTATGGGGTTCTTGTATCAGAATCCAATAAAAAATTCCTGCCAAGGATGATCGGGATGATATTAACATTATCAGTTCTGATGATAACCTCTGTTATTAACATATACATGGCCGTATCTAACTTAACTTTCTAACGTGAATAATTTTTCCCCAGATTTCCTTTCAAAACTCGAAGAGTATGAGAATTTTGTGCTCGAAACGAACCAGATACATAATCTGATCTCCCCTTCTACCGAGAAAGATATAAGAACGCGCCATAGTTTAGACAGCCTGGAAATAATTCAATATTTTCCTAATTTTAAAAATGATAAAAATATTATCTGCGATCTTGGAAGTGGTGCCGGCTTTCCATCTATTACTACTGCGTTATATTTTAAATATGAGAAGGCGGTCGCGGGTTTAAAAGTTATTGCCTATGAATCTGTAGGTAAAAAATGCAGGTTCCTTGAGGAGTGTAAAACCAGGTTAAGGCTTGATAATTTTGAAGTAAGAAATGTCAGGATAGAATCAGAAAAGACTATTAAAGCAGATTTTATTACGGCAAGAGCTTATTCGGCGTTAGAAAATATTTTCGCGGTATCGAAAGGGTTTTTAAAACGTGATACCAAATTCATTTTACATAAGGGCGCTAAAATTGAAGAGGAATTAAAGATCGCGAAGAACAGATTTAAATTCCATTATAAAATAGAGAAAAATTCGACATCAGAAGGCGTTATTGTACTTGCGGAAGACGTCAAAAATAAATAGTCTTAGGCCATAATTATCAAAATTAAATTGGCACAGCCATGAAATCACCAGTAGTAAAAGTATTAGAAGAAAAACGCAGGGCCGCGAGAATGGGCGGCGGACAGAAACGTATTGATGCGCAGCATGAACGCGGCAAGCTTACTGCACGTGAACGTATTGAGGTTCTTTTAGACCCTGATTCATTTGAGGAATATGGAATGTTCGTTGAGCATCGCCAGCATAATTTTGGTATGGCGGATAATAAGACCCCGGGTGATGGTGTTATAACAGGGCAAGGTACTATTAACGGAAGGCTGGCATTTGTTTATTCACAGGATTTTACCGTTCTCGGCGGTTCCATGAGTGAAGCTAACGCAGGTAAAATATGCAAGATAATGGATCTTGCAGCGAAAGTTGGCGCGCCGGTTATTGGTATAAATGATTCAGGTGGAGCAAGGATCCAGGAAGGTGTTGATTCACTGGCGGGATATGGCGAAATATTCCAGCGTAACGTAGACTATTCAGGTGTTGTGCCACAAATTTCACTTATTATGGGGCCATGCGCAGGTGGTGCGGTCTACTCCCCTGCCCTTACTGATTTTACTTTCATGGTACGTAATTCATCTTACATGTTCGTGACGGGGCCTGATGTTGTAAAAACCGTTACACATGAAGATGTAACACAGGAAGAACTTGGCGGCGCGATAATACATACTACAAAAACAGGTGTGTCTGACAGGTCTTTTGCAAATGATATTGATGCGCTTCTGCAAACAAGAAGGCTGCTTAACTTCCTTCCGCTTTGCAATAATGGCATGATACCTTACCGCGAAACGCTTGACCCTGCAGATAGGATCGATCTTTCACTAAATACTTTAATCCCTGATAACCCGAATAAGCCTTACGATATGAAGCAGCTTATTTTGAGTGTTATTGATGAAGGGGATTTCTTTGAAATTAAACCTGATTATGCACAGAATATAATTGTTGGATTCGGTAGAATGCAAGGCAGAACAGTTGGTTTTGTTGCTAACCAGCCGATGGTTCTGGCGGGTTGCCTGGATATTGACGCATCTGTAAAAGCGGCGCGTTTCATACGTTTCTGTGATGCTTATGAGATCCCTATAGTTACATTTATTGACGTACCGGGCTTCTTACCGGGTATCTCGCAGGAACATCATGGGATAATCAAGCACGGCGCGAAACTTCTTTATGCTTATGCGGAAGCATCCGTTCCAAAGATAAGCGTTATTACACGTAAGGCTTATGGAGGCGCATATATAGTAATGAACTCCAAACATTTACGCGGTGATGTGAATTATGCGTGGGCTAATGCAGAGATCGCAGTGATGGGAGCTGAAGGTGCATCTAAAATTCTCCATAGGGATCAAGAAGGTGAAGCACTTAAAGAAAAAGAACGTGAATATAAGGAAAAATTCGCGAATCCTTTCTACGCAGCCTCAAGGGGTTATATTGATGATGTTATCCGCCCGCAGAATACTCGCTGGAGGATATGCCACGCGCTTACGCTTCTTTATAAAAAGAAGAACCAGAAACCTTGGAAAAAGCACGATAACATGCCACTCTGAACATAATTATGTTCGATGTTAAATTTAAAATTGAAGAGTTAAAAGCTCAGATAAGGCATCATAATGAAAAATATTATCAGGATGAAAAGCCTGAAATATCTGATGCTGAATATGATAAGTTAATGATAGAGCTGCAAAAGCTTGAAACGGAAAATCCTGAACTTTTAACTGCTGACAGCCCGACACAGAAGGTTGGCGCAAAACCTCTTGAGAAATTCGAAAAGGTGAGGCATGCAAAGCCGATGCTTTCGCTTGGTAATGCTTTTTCGATAGAAGATGTTTCAGATTTTCTAACACGCGCGAAAAAATTTCTGGGAATTGATGATGCAGAAAATACAGAGGTTTTCTGCGAGCCGAAAATTGACGGGCTTTCATTTACTGCAAGATATGAGAATGGAAAACTGGTTCTAGCAGCAACACGTGGCGATGGAGAAGAAGGAGAAAATGTTACGCAGAATATTTCAACGATCCATTCTTTACCAAAAAATTTAAAAAGAAATTTCCCTCAAATTTTAGAAGTTCGTGGAGAAATTTATTTAAGCCATAAAGAGTTTGAAAGAATAAATAAGGAAAGGCTAGAAGAAGGTGATGAGGTTTTTGCTAACCCCAGAAATGCTGCCTCTGGAAGCATACGGCAACTAGATTCCGAAATAACGAAAAGCCGAAGGCTTCAATATTTTGTATATGGATGGGGTGAGGTTTCAGAAGAAAAATGGAATTCCCAAAGTGAGGCGATTGAATATTTTAAGGAATCGGGATTTACAATTAATGAGAGATCAAAACTCCGCAGAAATATTTCGGAGATAGAGGAATATTATAAAAATCTATATGAATTAAGGCCTGATCTTGATTATGATATTGATGGGCTGGTTTATAAAATAAATTCAATAAAATTACAGGAGAGGCTTGGGTTTGTAGCGCGCGCGCCAAGATGGGCGATCGCTCATAAATTCCCAGCCGAACAAGGTAAAACGAAAATTGAAGATATTACAATTCAAGTTGGCAGAACTGGCGCGTTAACTCCAGTTGCTGAACTAACCCCGATAAATATTGGCGGTGTATTAGTGAAACGTGCGACACTTCATAATCGTGATGAAATAGAACGTAAGGATATACGCATAGGTGATACGGTAGTTTTGCAGCGCGCGGGTGATGTTATTCCGCAAGTGGTTTCAGTTGATCTGGAAAAAAGAACAGATAGCAAAGAATTTACTTTCCCGGATAAATGCCCGGTTTGTAGTTCCCCGGCAGTAAGGGAAAATGATGATGCGGTAACGCGTTGTAGTGGCGGGATATCATGTGCGGCGCAAGCAGTAGAATATCTTAAACATTTTATTTCACGTGATGCTTTTGATATTGAAGGGCTTGGCAAAAAACAGGTAGAGAAGTTCTATGAAAAAGAAATTTTAAGGGAACCTGCCGATATTTTTACTCTGGAAGAACGCAATAATGAAATACATTTAGAAAAGTGGGAAGGGTATGGTGAAACTTCTGTTACGAAGTTATTTGCATCTATAAATACTCGAAGAAAAATTGGCGTGGATAAATTTATCTATTCACTGGGAATCAGGCATATTGGGCAAGAAAACGCGAAGCTGCTAGCAAAAAATTATATTTCATTTCAGGAATTTTTTGAAAGTGCAAAGAAAATAAATGATATAGCTTTCGCTGAATATAATGAAATGCTTAATATTGACGGGCTTGGGGAAAAGATAATTAGATCGGTTGCGTTATTTTTCTCAAATGAAAAACATATTAAGATAGTTGAAAATCTTCTGAGACAAATTGAAGTTGAAGATTTTAAAAAATCTGAGAATTCAGATTCGGAGTTAGCAGGTAAATCTATAATATTTACAGGTACTTTAGCAAAGCTTACACGTGCTGAAGCCAAGGCAATGGCCGAAAAAGCAGGGGCTAAAGTTGTTTCAGCAATATCTTCAAAGACAGATTACCTGATCGCAGGAGAAGATGCAGGAAGTAAGCTTAAAAAAGCAACACAACTTGAAATAAAAATAATCAGCGAAGATGAGTTTTTAACCCTGATTTCCTAAATATATCTTATCCCATAGGGAATTTTTTAAACTGCCGGCGAATTTTTTGTGGGCCGAAAGTTCATCGTCTGAAACATCAAATTTACGATAGGTAAAATCAACGCGTTCGATATTCATTTTATTTTTCTGCTTATCGGTTCTTTTGTCGGAGAGTTTTTCTGCTTCCTCTATCTCTTCGGTGAGGCTGATAGTATTTTGTCTGCCGCCCATCAATTCAAGGTAAACTGCTGCAAGTATCTCAGCATCTAAAAGCGCGCCATGTTTATCACGATGGGAATTATCTACGCTGAACCTTTTACATAGTGCATCAAGGCTATTCTGCGCGCCGGGATATTTTTTGCGGGCATGTTTAAGTGTACAGAAAACCTGTGTTTCCGGAATATCGGCTTTTTTAAGGTAAAAAAGCTCAGCATTGAGGAATTTCATATCGAAATCTGCGTTATGGATAACCAAGCGGGAATCTCCAACGAATTCCAGAAATTCATCTGCTATCTTTTCAAAAATGGGTTTCTTGGTTACCATTTCATTAGTGATACCGTGGATGCGGGTAGCGTCAGGCCCGATCTCCCTTAAAGGATTGATATAGTGATGAAAAACCTTGCCGGTGGGCATGCGGTTAAAAACCTCAACACAGCCTATTTCTATAATGCGGTGGCCATCTTTAGGGTCTAAACCGGTGGTCTCTGTGTCTAAAATAACCTCTCTTTCCATCTTTTCTTCCTAATTATAAAAATTTTAACCAATAATTAATAAAATATGATATAATATTATAGTATGAAATATAGTTGATATTCAATAAATTACTAAAAAAAATTGTATGGCAAAAAGTGATGCAGGAAAGGTTCAGCGGGATCCATTGTTCTTGGCTCTGACCAGACCGCCTATGATATTTGGTGTAACATACTCATGGTTTGCGGTAAATTTCTTAACGTGGGTAATGGTTTTCGTTAATATAAAGGATTTTGGTATCTGTATACCGGGGGCTTTCGCGTTGCATGGCGTTGGTTATTATTTATGCGCCTATGAACCGCGCTGGATGGAGATAGCAAAGATATGGGGGCTGACAGTTCCAACCTGCCTGAATAGATTTTATCACGGAAACACTTGTTCTTACGACCTATATTAAGTTTAAGATTAAAGTTTGAATTATGCTCAAATTTACAAAAAGAAAGGCACTTAAGGCGACAGTTTGCAAAACTGAGGCCAGCCAGACAAAATTTATACCGTATAAAGGCCATTGGGATGAGAATATAATAATCACCAAAGCCAATGAGATGCTGATAGTGGTGAAGGTTGAAGGATTCTCATTTGAAACTGCAGATGATGAAGACCTTGATATTAAAAAGACCATTCTTAACACATTGTTCAAATCTATCTCGGGTGGAAATTACGCTGTGTATTTTCATATAGTAAGGAAGCGTGATTACAGTGAGCTTGAAGGGAATTTTGAAAATGAGTTCTGCAATGAACTCAATGAAAAATGGAAAGAGAAACACAAAAAGAAAGTAAGTTTCAAGAATGATATCTACGTTACGATAATCCATAAGGAAGATACTGAGGGAACGGTTTCCGCATCAGTTGGGTTCATCAATAAAATAAACAGGGTTGCGGATAAAGAGCAGGGAAATAATGACCTTAAGGAAGCTGCGAAAAGCTTGCGTGAGATAGCCAGCAGGCTGGTTGGTTCCTTAAAAAGTTATAAGGCCAGATTGCTAGGGATCAGGAAAGAAGACAGGGGATATTTCTCTGAAGTGTTTGAATTCCTAGGGTTGATACTTAACGCGGCAACGCCGAGCAATATGCTTGTGCCGACTGTTAATGCAGACAGGTATCTTTCAAAACAGAGGGTTTATTTTGGTAAAAGGGCGATTGAGATACGCGATGAAAAAGGGAAAAGTAAATTTGGCGGCGCGGTATCAATAAAAGAATATCCGCCATATACGCATGTTGGAATGTTTGATTCCCTGTTGCATCTGCCATATGAAATGGTTATTACCCACGCGTTTTATTTCAGTAACCGCTCGGCGGCGATAACTTCAATGCAGCTTCACCAGAACCGCATGAGAAGCGCGGGTGATAAATCTATTTCTCAAACTGAGCATCTTACTGTTGCGATGGATATGGCGCAATCAGGTGAGATAGCTTTCGGGCGCCATCATATGACGGTGTTTGTTTATACGCATAGCCTTGAAGACCTTGATATGCAGGTATCTGAAGTTTATTCTGAACTTGTGAATGTGAATGTAACGCCGGTAAGGGAAACCTTTACATTGCAAGGATCTTTCTGGGCGCAGTTGCCTTGTAATTATTCTTACATAGCAAGGCCTTCGATAATTAATACGTTCAATTTAGTTGGAATGTGCCCGCTGCATAATTATCCTTACGGAAAACCAAGGGATAACCACTGGGGGCCAGCTGTTACGCAGCTTGATACGACATCAGGAACGCCTTTTTATTTCAATTTCCATGTTAGAGATGTAGGGCATACAATGATAGTCGGCCCGACAGGTGCAGGTAAAACAGTGCTACTTGGGTTTTTATGTGCGCAGTCGCAAAAGTTCAATCCGGACATGTTTATCTTTGATAAGGATAGAGGCGCGGAAATATTTATTAGAGCAATTGGTGGAAGTTATACGGTTTTGGACCCTTCAGGTAAAATGGGTTTCAATCCGCTTCAGTTAGAAGGCACACCTGAAAATAAAGAGTTTTTAAGTGACTGGCTGAGCGCGATCTGTTCTGAATCAGGAAAATATGATATCAGCCCGGAAGAAAGGGAAAGGATAGTTGAGGCAATAAACGGGAATTATAAACTTCCTAAAAAACAAAGGGTATTGAGGAATATAGTTCCGTTTCTTGGGCTTGAAAAACCGGGTTCGATCGCAAGTAGGGTGAGGATATGGCATAGCGGTGAAGCAAGGGCTGGCGTATTTGATAATGATGAGGATTCGCTTTCATTCAGCGACAGGAAAACACATGGCTTTGAAATGGGGCCTGTTCTTGAATCACAGGAAACGCTTGGGCCAGTGCTTATGTATATATTCCACAGAATAAACATGACACTCACAGGCTCACCAACAATGATCGTACTTGATGAAGCATGGGCACTGCTTGATAATAAAATATTTGCGCCAAGGATCAAGAATTGGCTGAAGGTTCTCAGGAAGCTGAATGGAATGGTAATTTTTGCAACGCAGTCGCCTGAAGATATTTTTAAATCTTCAATAAGTGAAACACTGGTTCAGCAGACATCTACGCAAATATTTTTAGCTAATATGAAGGGTACTACGATCTATCAGGATGTGTTCAAGTTATCAAATCGCGAGTTCGCGATAATAAAATATACTGATCCGGGATCACGTTATTTCTTGGTTAAACAGGGTGAAGATTCCGTTGTGGCAAGGATAGATTTGAACGGAATGGGAGAGATAATTGAAGTTCTTTCAGCGCGCGCCCATACTGTAAGGTTACTTGACAGGATAAGGGATGAAGTAGGTGATGACCCTGATAAATGGCTGCCAATTTTTAGAAAGAGGGTTCTAGAAGAAAAATGAGAACTAAGTTCAAATATTTTTTTATTTTAATAATATTCCTACTTTCGTTTTCAGCAGTAGAAAACTCTTACGGGCAAAATAATCTAATTGATAAACTTACTGAAGATCAAAAAGTAAAAGGTGTGTGCTTTGCCTTTCCGGGATTTGTGAATAAGATCGTGCAGTGCATAGTTTATTTAACTTCATATACTCTGGTTGAACAAACACTTGATTCCATGCATAGCGCATTTGTGAGCGCTTCAAATTCACTGGTTATAATTTATATAATGTTATTTGGTATGAAGGTTTCCCTGCACCAGATAAAGAACCTCAAAAAGGAAGCCGTTATTGTTTTGCTGACAGCCTTTTGTATCTTATATTTCAACAATACTACCAGCATTACAAAATTCATGAACTTTTTTATAAAAGGGCAGGCTGAATTTGTTAATGCGGTAACATCATCAATAACCACAAAACGAATAGGGACATCACAGAATGTGAACAGCGCATTTTTATGTGATGGGCATAATGGCAAGCCATACACTATCTGGCAGAGGATAGATTGTGTGATAGGGTATGTACTGGGTGTGCATCCGCTGGTTCAGTACACTGAAGGGTTTTATGACTGCAGTAAAAATTTCAAAACAACTGATATGGCGCCTAATCCTCTGAAGCCCAATAACGTTGTGGGATGTTATGATTACAGTGTATTCGCAACTAGCACTGAACCTTGGGCAGACCCGGCAAAAGGGCCTTTTAATTTCCAAAATACGGTGGCAACATCAAATGAGAAATTCGAGGCAAGCGTTGCATTCTCAATGCTCACCATAATAACTTTGATGATGTTCAGCGATGATTTTGGCCTTATTGTGATGATCACAGGCATGGCAATAATAATAATGCTTATAATGGCGTTCGGGCAAGCAGTGTTTGTGTATATAACATCCCTTTTCATGATATTAGTACTAGGGCTTTTTGCGCCTATAATCATACCGATGTTCCTGTTCGGGCCGACCAAAGATATCTTTACCAAATGGGTGCAGATGTTCTTCTCAGCAATGTTAACACCTGGAATAATGTTCGCATATTTAAGTTTTGTTATATTCGCCCTACAATATGTGCTTGATTTTAAGATCACGATAAATGGCAAGCCCATGAGTATAATTGAATATCATTTTGGCGATAAGTATAAGGATGCCTTCAAAGATTATAAAAATGTATTTAACTTAACTTCACAAATAAAAGATACAGATCTGAACAATTCTACTGAGTTCACGAAAACTGTCCGTGGGGTTATTGAAAGGAAAGCAGAAGTTGCTGACGTTAATAAAAATGTGAATGAAAGCGCTGTAAGGAATACTGGGCTTGATAGGAAAAATTCTTCAAGCATGATGATGGAGCAGCTTTTAGGCGGCGGGATATGGAGCGCCTTTGCCAATAAAGCCAGCAGAAGCGCTGGTAAAGATGAACAGATGTTGCAACTTCCACATTTAAGTTTTGCAGATACTGTGCAGTTCGCGAGAGATAGATATTCCTTACTTGGAATGGCAAAAATTGTAGAAAAATTAAAATTGGCAAATAAGCTTAAACCTGAAGAAGCGGCAAAAATTATTGCAGCAGCTACAAATGCGAACGATATTGATGAATGGATGCGCATTTACCAGTCCAGCCCTGCCCTTCTTGATGACCTTAGGGAAGCTATATTGGATCAGGAGCGACAGGATTATAATGATAAACTTGCTTACATGCAGTTGCTGATGATAGTTTTCCTTACGTTGTCTGTAACATTCTCTTTCATGAACAATGTGCAGATATTTGCAGCAAACCTTTCTAATGCAGGCGTTCACCCTGCGGGTAAAATGATAGACCTTTATAACACCAGTATAAGAAGGATGACCGCGGGGATTAACAGGAAATGAAGAAAATAATTCTACATATATTTATAGTATTTTCTCTGCTTTTTGGCGGAACGCAGGCTTATTCCCAAACTGATCCCCATGCCATAAATTTTATTGATACTTGTAAAGGGAATGATTCAGTATTCAAACCATTCAGTGTTTCAGGAAATATAATAAGATGTATTGAGCGGGTTATCAATACGGCTTCTGATACTCTGATAGATAATTATATTGCAGGGTTTGCGACCTTTGTTTTTTATATGACTATGATGGCAATTCTGTTCTTTTCCATCAAGGTAATGTTCGGGGTGGCAAGCACAAGGGGTATAACTTTTGTTTTCATGATGAAGATAGTGTTCGTGCTGGCTTTCACCTCTCCCGGAATAGCAGATACCTTGAAAGGGTTCAGGGATACTTTTATTGAGGCACCTAAATATTTCTCGGTAGAGATTTTAAAAGCCATAGATTTTGATTCTTCCTTAAATGTTTCTGAAGATGAACAGAAAGTTGCTACGGATATTTTTGATATGTTCGATATCTATATATTAAAATTATTTGGCGTGGAAAAACCACCTGTAATAGGGGGAACGCCCGCGCAAGAACCAGAAAATTTTCAACAAGAAATATTCATAGGGTTGGCAGGATTGGTAGCAGGGTTATTCTTTACGGGGCCTGTAGGGTTCTCAGTTGCAACGATAGCTCTCGGGTTTGTATTCGCAATAATATTTGCCGTGGCTCAAGCAATTCTATTTTATGCGACAATTGTGATCGCCTTGAACTTCTTAATTGCGGTTTCACCGCTAGTTGCAACAGCTATATTATTTGAGCCCTTTAAACGAATTACCGGAACGTGGTTCCTATCCTTCATAGGGTATGCCGTGCAGCCACTTATATTTGTGGCCTTCATGGGAATAATGCTCAAATGCCTTGATACTGTAGTTGTACTGTTCAAGCCTACATACCAGAAAGTTCAGATGAAACTTGAGAATGTGAATGGTGATACGAAAACTGAAACAACTTTATTTAACTGTGGAACTTTCAAAGCTTCAGGCAAACCGGAAAGCAAAAATTCCGCGAGTAATATAGCAAGTGATTATATATTAAATGCCCTTACCGGAGGCGGTTTCAGCAGCTACCAGAAAGGCGCAAGGAAATTTGCAGCCGCTGCGGATACAAAAAATGATCCTTCAGTTGCGACCACAGAATGTAGTTTTAAAGCTCCGGTAATACTTATAGATTCTGATGACCCAAAAACTGATCCTAAGGCTGCGCAAAAACTTGTGCGCCTTACTCAGGATAACTTAATAGAGCTTAAGGCTGCAAAATTTACCGTAATTCTTTTAATGATGCTGCTTATGGGCTTTATGAAAGAATTGCCGAAGATTATCAACGGTATAACATCACAGGCTGTTATAGCGCCGATAAGCCAAGGCATTGGCGAAGGTGGCGGTTTAGTTGAAGCACCACTGCGCGCGCTTCAACAGGTTGGTTCAGGTGCAACACAAGCAGTAAGAGGCATGATAGGAAAATGAAAAAATTATTAACTACATTACTTATTTTAATATTATTCCCGCTACTGCTCACCAGTTGCGCTTCGGAGGAAGAGGAAGGCGTATCGCAAAATGCCACTGATGTCTGCACGCCGGTAAACCAGGTGCTTAAGCCTTCAGATTCAGATTATAAGCCGCTTACCATACCAGATGGCGGGCAGAAAAAAGGCGTAATCACATGGGTGATAGATAAGGTCACAAGTATATTGGTTACTGCATCACAGGATATATATGAAGAATTATCACAGGATGAAGAATATAAAGCGATAATCGGCATATGTATAACGCTTGCGATAATGTTCTATGCGGGCTCTATAATGCTGGGTATGAGGCAGTTGGCGCCGTACGAAGGCTTTATGTTCGCGCTTAAAATAGTACTTATATATAATTTTGCAGTTAACTGGGATACTTTCCAGTTCTATGTACTTGATACTCTAGAGGCATTTATACGGGACGGTATAAATATGGCCTCCAATACTTTCAGTGGGTATAATTGTATAAGCGAGGCAGATTGCCAAACCGGGGTAGTGAATATCACCGTGGTTGGGGAAATTGATAAGATGCTTTCATTCCTGTGGGATTTTGGAATGATGAAACTTGTAATGGCATTAATGCTGACAGGTATCACCGGGTTCTTCTGGGGATTGGGATTATTTGGCTTTACCATTCTTTACCTGCTTGCTGTTCTTCAAACGATAAAAATTTTCCTGCTGGCACTTATCGGCAGATATGTACTTTATGCACTTGGGCCAATATTCCTGTCATTCCTGTTATTCAACCAGACACGCGCATTATTTGATGGGTGGATGAGGCAGCTTATAAGCTTTACCCTGCAACCGATATTCCTGTTCATATTTTTAGGGATGTTCAATGCGGTTATTGCAGGTTTTGTAAATACCATGTTCATTGATAATTTAAATAACCAAGCACAATATTTCAAACAGGAAGCCAATGGCCCACCAAATCCTAACGGGCAGGCAATTACAGTAGATTCAAACTATTGTATAAAGAAGGTTAAATTCAGTGATACACCTCTTGGGGATGTTTACTGGTGGCAGTTATGCTCATCAACTGGCCCTGAAGCAGACAGGTGCAACCAAAGTCTTATAAAACCAACCATACCGATCGATATATGGATAATACTTGGCTGTCTTATCATTTGTTATATGATGTTCACTATGACCACATGGATAGTTGAGGTTGCGAATACTCTGGCAAGTGGCGCGATTAGCCTGACGGGTATTCATATGCAGGGTATGCCGCAGCTTAAAAAGGCCGGGGGTGACTTAGTAAGAAGCGGTATGAGTTCGTTAAAAACTCAGGCGACAGCTTCCAGACCGCCAACGGGAACGGGAAAATAATTTAGATTATGGAAAGAGAAATAATGGAATTTGATGTTGTGATAGTGGGCGCCGGGCCAAGTGGGCTTGCGGCTTCTATTAAACTTGCACAGTTATCACAGGAAAATAATTCTAACCTGACTATATGCGTTGTTGAGAAAGGTTCAGAAGTCGGGGCGCATATTTTATCTGGAAATGTATTTGAACCACGCGCGCTAAATGAACTAATTCCTGACTGGAAGGAAAAAGGGGCACCACTAAATACTCCTGTTACAAATGATAATTTTGTTTTGCTGACCAAGAAAAAACATTTTAAATTACCTACCCCGCCGCAAATGCATAATGAAGGTAATTATATTATTTCCCTTGGTAATTTATGCAGATGGCTTGCTGAACAGGCACAGAATCTGGGAGTGCAAATATTTCCGGGATTTTCGGCGAGTGAAGTTTTGTTTAATAACACAGGCGAAAAAGTTACGGGAATTGTTACCGGGGATTTTGGTGTTTCGAAAAATGGTGAAAGGAAAGAATCTTATCAGCCCGGCATTGAACTGCGCGCAAAATATACGATATTCGCTGAAGGTTGCAGGGGGCATTTAACTAAGAGGCTAGAGAAAAAATTCAGTCTCCGAAATAATAGTGATCCGCAAACTTACGGTATCGGTATTAAGGAGCTGTGGAGAATTAAAGAAGAAAAACACCAGAAAGGTAAGGCAATACACACTATAGGCTGGCCGCTTGATACAAAGACTTATGGCGGCAGTTTTATCTATCATCAGGAAGATAATGTACTTGCCATAGGATATGTGATCGGGCTTGATTACCAGAATACTTATTTGAACCCATTTAAGGAGTTTCAGCGATTTAAAACTCACCCTTTTGTTCGTGATCTACTTGAAGGTGGGGAAAGGATATCATACGGAGCGCGCGCAATAAATGAAGGTGGTTACCAATCAATTCCAAAACTGACTTTTCCGGGTGGTTGTTTGATTGGTGATACAGCTGGCTTTCTCAATGTTCCAAAAATAAAGGGATCACATACTGCGATGAAATCAGGAATGCTTGCCGCAGAAAGTGTATTCGATGCAATAAAAAATAGTTCTGATAAATTAGATTACGAAGAAAAACTAAAGGCGTCATGGATATATGATGAGCTTTATAAAGTACGTAATATCCGGCCATCATTCAAATGGGGTTTGATTCCGGGACTTATATATTCAGCCATTGATACATATATATTCAGGGGAAAAGCGTCTTGGACATTTAGACATCACGTTGATAACAAGCAGACAAAAGAAAAACATGAATGCAAACCTATAGAGTATCCAAAACCGGATAATGTCGTTAGTTTTGACCTGCTTTCATCTGTGTTCATATCAGGCACAAGCCATGAAGAAGACCAGCCCGTTCACTTAAAGCTGACTGATCCAAGTAAGGCAGTTGAATATAACCTTAAATATTTTGATGCACCTGAGCAGAGATACTGCCCGGCGGGAGTTTACGAGATCATTAAAGATGAGAATAATAATGATAAACTACAGATCAATGCGCAAAACTGTGTTCATTGTAAAACCTGCGATATCAAAGATATAACGCAGAATATCAACTGGGTAACGCCTGAAGGCGGCGGCGGGCCTAATTATCCGAATATGTAATCTTACCAAGTACTAGGTACTAGGTACTAAGTATCTAGTACTTGGTACTTAGTGTAAGGCTTCAATTGCATCTTTGATGGTGAATGCTTTTTCGTAGATGGCGCGGCCGGAGATAACGCCGATGACTCCGTATTTCTCAAGCATTTTAACTGATTTGAGATCATTAATATTTGATATGCCGCCTGAGGCGATAATCGGGATTTTTGTTGCGAGGGCCAGGTTGCGTGTGCCCTCAATATCGGGGCCTTTCATGGCGCCATCATGGGAGATATTTGTGAAGATAATGCTCGCAACGCCTGAATCTTCAAATTTTTTTGCCAGCTCTTCAGAAGTTATTTCACTTTCTTTTGCCCAGCCTTCAACAGCTACATAACCGTTCTTAGCATCAACGCCAACAGCGATACGGCGTGGGAATTTTTTGCAGGCTTCTTTTACCAGTTCAGGATTTTTAACTGCGGCAGTGCCAAGTATGATGCGGGAAACACCTAGCGATAACCAGTGTTCAATAATTTCAAGGCTTCTTATACCACCGCCTAATTGTATGGGAATTTCTATTGTAGATATGATATCCCTGACGGCCTGCTGGTTTACCGGTTTACCTTCAAAAGCGCCGTTAAGATCAACCAGATGTAGATAATCAGCGCCTTCATCTTCAAATAATTGAGCTTGCTCGGCAGGGCTTTTGGAAAACACGGTGGCCTGATTCATATCACCCTGATACAGGCGAACGCAGTTACCATCTTTTAAATCTATTGCAGGGAAAAATAACATTACTTCGTAAATCGTTTATGGTTAATCGTTATTATAGTGAGATAAAGTTAGCAAGTAATTTTAAACCGCTTTCTTGACTTTTCTCTGGATGGAACTGCACACCGAAAATATTGCCTTTTCTGATGGAGGCCGCGAATTTAATGCCATAATCACATGTCGCAGAGATATTATCACTCGGAGTATCAAAATAATATGAATGTACAAAATAAAAACTTTGTTTTTCTTTATTTTTTTCTATTTCCTTAAATAAAGGTTCATCTTTTTTAATTTCGATATCATTCCAGCCCATATGTGGAATTTTTAAGCCTTTGGCTTCTTTGAACTTTTTGACTTCACCCGGGATAAATCCAAAACCACTATGGGTACCGTTTTCATAGCCTACATCTGCCAAAAGCTGCATACCTACACATATGCCGAGGAAGGGTTTTTGCTTAACTAGAATATTTTCTTTTATGCAATCAAGCATTCCCGGAATTTCTGTAACGCCTTTATAGCAATCACCGAATGCACCAACGCCTGGCAAAACTATGTGGGTTGCTAGGTTTAAGTCTTTAGGATTATTACTTACTTCTATTTCTGCATTATTTTCAGAAGCCTTTTGAAGAGCCTTAAAAGCTGAGTGTATATTACCAGAACCGTAATCTATAAGGATTATTTTCTTCATTTTTAACTATTTATTAATAATTGATCATTATAATACAATAAAACAGAGAATATATGGATAAAGTTGAAGAAATAGTAAAACAATTTTTGAAGGTAACAAAAACCTATTTAGAAGAAAAAAATCCAACTTTTGCTGAATTTAAAAAGGAAATGCCTAAATTAATAGATTCATATACGCAAAAAATCCTAGATCTTGGGCCCCGAGAAGATGATTATTATGCCAAACTCGCAAAATGCTTTTTTACGGATGTATTTGTAACTACTTCCCAAAACGCAGAATCATTTTTTGATGAAATTATGACATCTAATGGAATAAAACCTAATGAGAAAATTTCAGACTATATAATGAAACCAAGTTATTTTGATCTTCTTTCAAGTTTTTTAAATGAAAATTTAGAAATTTTAAAAAGTGAAGATACCATAAATAATGCTAAAGAAACTTATCAAGAATATTGCATTGGTTCTCTCTGTGATCTAAATTCACAAAAAATAAACTGCAAGATGCCTTCTCCAATACCTATAGATTTACAGAATAAAGCTTCCTTATCAAAGGGTGGTTAAATTACAACCTAAACTATTCATCAATTCAACAAATCCCGGGAATGAAGTTGCTATCATTTCAGGTTTATC
Organism: Alphaproteobacteria bacterium; assembly: GCA_031426355.1. Lineage (GTDB taxonomy): Bacteria > Pseudomonadota > Alphaproteobacteria > Rickettsiales > UBA8987 > JANPLD01. The sequence continues at coordinate 18,579 of JANPLD010000068.1, forward strand.
AACTGAGATAGGTTTTTCAGAAATCAAACCCGCAACTAAAAAACTCATTGCGATGCGGTGATCCCCATGAGTTGGTATTTCTGCGCCGCCTTTTATAGAGCCGCCTTTTACTGATAGGCTATCATTTGCACCGATCTTTGCATCAACACCGCAAAGCTCCAAGCCTTTTCTGATAGCTTCCAGACGGTTACTTTCCTTAACTTTAAGTTCGGTAAGGCCGTTCATTATTGTAGTGCCCTCTGCTTTTGATGCGGCGATTGAGAGTATAGGATATTCATCGATCATTGAAGGTACGCGTTCGGCGGGAACTGAAACTGCTTTTAATTTCGGAGTGTAAGTGGCTTTGATATCCGCAACCTGCTCGCCTGCTTCAATTCTGATATTATTGAACTCAATATTGGCGCCCATTTCTTTTAAAGTAGTGTAAAGGCCAATTCTTGTAGGGTTTATCAGAATATTTATAACTCTTACTTCTGAACCGGGAGTTATGATCGCAGCAACTATTGGGAATGCGGCGGAGGAAGGGTCTGCCGGAACTATTACATCATTTGGTTTGAATTCCTGCTGGCCGAGATATTTAATTACTGTTCCATTATCTTTTTCTTCTATGGAAATATTTCCGCCGAAATGTTTTATCATCATTTCGGTATGGTCGCGGGTTTTTTCCTTTTCAATTACGGTTGTAACACCCGGCGTGTTGAGCGCGGCAAGAAGTATGGCGGATTTAACCTGAGCCGATGCGACGGGGAGTTCATATGATAATGGCGTCATGTGATTACTACCCTGAACTAAAAGCGGGAGGAAATTATCGTCACGTGCTTCAAATTTTGTACCCATTAGGGAAAGGGGTGTTGTTACGCGCTTCATAGGGCGGGAACTTAAACTTTCATCACCGGTAAATATTGTTTTGAAATTATATGGCGCAACTAAGCCCATAAGCAGACGGCAACCGGTTCCTGAATTACCGCAATCAAGAACGCCTTCAGGTTCTGATAAACCCCCAACTCCAACGCCATCAACTATATATTGGTTATTTTCTTTTTTGATGCCTACACCTAGTTTCTCAAGGCATTTTTTTGTATTAAGAACGTCTTCACTTTCAAGAAGACCTGTAACTTTAGTTCTGCCAACGGCTTGAGAAGCAAATATAAGTGACCGGTGGGATATGGACTTATCACCCGGAACAGTGATCTTGCCTTTTAGGGCAGAGGATGCAGATGATGTTAAAACTCTTCTTCCTTCCATCTCATGCCTCCGAAAATGTATTTAACATCGCCCTCACCTTTTCTGGAAGAAAGAGGGTATAGTTTCTGGCGATATTTAACTATTGAGCACATGCTGCTTTCAAACTCGCCTTCATCAACAACTTCTTTTTTGCTTTTTATAACTTCCTGGAACATACGCGCCATTTTATGGTTCGCCGGCATAGTCATGCCTGTGATCGGAGTATCAAACTTTTCATCATGTACTACTTTAGAAAGGTTCTCGCCGAGATATGAGAACCTGTAAGGTTCATCAGCTTTTATCAGGAAGCAATCACTCGCAACTTTTTCGATAGCAGAGAACACGATCTGCTCTTCAGCGGCAATATCATTTTTGGCTTTTTCCCTGAGATCCTTGAAATAATTATCAAGAAAATCAGCGAGCCTCATTCTTCTATATTCAAATGGCATAATTCAATACAGTATCTTTACATCTTACCTAAGAAGTAGTCAGGATAATTAAAAAAACATGCGTAGTATATAGCACGGTAAACCGCAATTAAAACAAGAGTTTTAAGCCAGTTCATCTTAAGAAATCCTGCAAAAAATGGTACGGTAACATTTATCTGAGGAAAAAGGAGAGTTGCAAAAAAAATTGGGGCTATCTTGTTAAAATAATAAGAGAAAGCGCGGGAATTGGAATTATCGGTAAATTTCTTCAACAGGTTTGTGATTAAAAAGCAGAGGAAAAACGTAGACATCAGCCCCATAACTGAGCCAAAATAGGCCATTGTTATAGCATATAAGTTATTATAGGTTTTATAATAGAAGATCAGCGGCAGGGCTAATTCATCACTGAAGGTAAGTAAGAAATTTGCGAAAAAGGAATCTTTAAAAACCTCTAGATATTCAGGTTTTAAAAATTCCAGCATCATTTCGTTCTGTTTAGAATGAAGGTCGCCAGATCCCTGAGCATATCAGCATTCTTACCAAATGGAATTAAGTGGGATATTGCCTGCTCCGTAAGAATTTTTGCCTGCTGGGTCGCTTTTTCTATGCCCATTACCGATACGTAAGTACCTTTACCAGCGGATTTATCGTGCCTTGGTGTGCCATCAACATTTACATCGGTGGTGGCGTCAAGAAGATCGTCAGTTATCTGGAAGACTAACCCGAGATTACTGGCGTATCCGCGAAGAGAATTCCTTAAGTTGCGGCTAGCTTTACCAAGTATTGCGCCTGCTTCACAACCAACCTGGAAAAGCTGGCCGGTTTTGAGCCTTTGCAATCTAGTAATTTGCTCAATTGAAAGTGGTATATTTTCGGATAAAATATCAAGCATTTGACCGCCTATCATACCATCAATACCTATGGATTTCGCGAAGGCACATACAAGTTCAGACCTGATTGATGGGTCAACATGTGTGGTATCATGGGAGAGTATCTCAAAGGCATAGCAGAGAAGCGCGTCACCTGCGAGGATGGCAGTTGCTTCATCAAATTTCTTATGGCAACTTGGCTGACCTCTTCTCTCATCATCATTATCAAGGGCTGGAAGATCGTCATGTATAAGTGAGAAACAATGGATGAATTCTATTGCGGCTGCAACTTGCAAGGCGCATGATTCACTAACGCCAAATAGTGATGCGGATTTTAAAACCAGAAACGGACGAACTCTTTTTCCCGGTGAAAGAGCGGAATATTTAATTGCCTGAATGAGCCTGTTCTCGCCTATTCTGCCGTCGCCTTCTTCAGGGATGAGTGCCTCCATCTTGGCATTCACCATCTCTTCTACTTTTTCCAACTCTTTAAATAAATGATCCATACTAACCCAAAGTCCCTTATAAAGAAAAGGGCGGTGTACCGCCCTTTAAATATTGATTATATCCAACCTTTTTCTTTGAAATAACGTTCAGCACCAGGATGTAATGGAGCTGTATTTCCAGATTTTATCAGATCTTTAGGCTGAAGTGTAGAGAATACCGGGTGAAGGGTTTTGAAATTGTCGAAATTTTCAAACACCGCTTTAACAACCTGATAGACTATTTCCTGATCAGTATCTTGTGATGCTACAAAAGTAGCTTTCACACCGAATGTTTTAATATCCTGGTCGTTACCATTATACATTCCGCCAGGTATTGTAGTGTAGGCATAGAATGGGAAACGGTTAACCAGTTTATCAACATCTTTATCTTCAACAGGTATGATCTTAGCATCACAAGTAGTTGTAACTTCCTGCACAGCGCCATTAGGATGACCCGCAGCATAAACCATTACGTCGATCTTGCCATCGCAAAGAGCTTGTGCTTGGTCAGATGCTTTAAGTTCAGATGCGATCTTGAAGTCAGTCATTTTCCAGCCTTTAACTGCCATAATTGCTTCTAAAGTTGCTCTTTGGCCGGAACCGGCATTACCGATGTTAACCCTTTTGCCTTTAATATCGTCAAAAGATTTTATGCCGGAATCAGAACGGGCAATAACTGTGAAAGGTTCACTATGGAGCGAGAAAAGAGCGCGGAGTTTTTTGTCAGGCCCGATAGTTTCGAAAGGTCCTGTACCCATGTAATCGTGGTACTGCCAGTCAGACTGGGCAATTGCTATGTCAATATCCCCTGCCCTGATAGCATTAAGATTGTAAACTGAACCACCTGTTGATTCAACTGAACACCTGATGCCGTGGTCTTTCCTACCCCTGTTAACCAAGCGGCAGATCGCTCCGCCAGCAGGATAGTAAACCCCGGTAACACCACCGGTACCGATGGTTACATATTTATCAGCAGCCTGAACGGGTATAAAATCAGAAAGTAATATTAAAGCAAATAAAGCAACGAACGACTTGGAAACAGATATCTTCATATTTTTCACCATTGATGTTCCGAAAAGAGAGAGAATGATATTTAATCTAAATTCATAATCAAGAAAAATTAATCTAAAATTAAAAAAAGAAATTTTTAATTGCTATTTCCAATTTTTCTTTGACCCGAATTAATATTTCTGTTGTCTATGAGATACAGCTTTAAAAATAATACATTGATAAATATTTATACTGCTCCGCTTTTATACAAAGCTTCAAACTAGTAACATATACTTCAGGTAGTAAATTTTAATATAGAATATGAAGATCATAACAGCAGTAAAAAGAGTAGTGGATTATAAAGTTAACGTAAGGCCAAAGGCTGATGAGAGCGGCGTTGACATTGCCAACGTGAAAATGTCGATCAACCCGTTCGATGAGATAGCGGTTGAAGAGGCTGTTCGCCTTAAAGAAAAAGGTATAGCGACAGAGGTTATCGCGGTTTCTATGGGTGATGCAAAATCGGAAGAGATAATCAGGCAATCTATCGCCATTGGTGCAGACAGAGGAATATTGGTTACTGCAGATAAAGAGATACAGCCGTTAGCGGCGGCAAAGATACTTGCAAAGATAGTTCAGAAAGAGCAGGCTAATCTGGTTATACTTGGCAAGCAGGCGATAGATGATGACTCCAACCAGACAGGGCAAATGCTTGCAAGTTTACTTGGCTGGGGACAGGCAACTTTTGCAAGTGAAATAAAAATTGAATCTGACAAGGCTATTGTAACGCGCGAGATAGATGGCGGGCTGATAACCATAGCGGTTAAGCTTCCAGCGGTGATAACTACGGATCTAAGGCTTAATGAACCACGTTATGTAAAGCTTCCTGATATAATGAAAGCGCGTAGTAAACCTCTGGAAAAAATCACGGTTGAAAGTTTAGGTGTGGATATATCGCCAAAAACGGAAAGTATAAAATTCCAGGCGCCGGGTAAAAGATCAAAAGGAATAAAAGTATCTTCAACTGATGAGCTGGTTGCTGAACTCAAAAAAAGACAGGTGATATAGGTAATATGAAGAAACTTAATTTAGTTCTTTTTGCTTTTTTATTTACACTGTCTTCCTGTAAACAGGATATTGATCTGCCGGAAGGTATGGAGCTGGTTGGTAATGCAGACAAGATACATTTTGTGTATGCGCCTGAGACTTATAAAGGTGAGGAAATAAACCTTAGGGAAGCTGGGAGGGTAATATGTACGGTAAGGTTCCAGCAGCAGGATTATTGCCAGATATATTTCTGGTATAATATTAAGGATGTTGCAACCTCTCTGCCGGTTATAAACAGGGCAAGCCTGTTTGCGATATATGAGCTGAGGGATGGTATTATGAATTTGAAACAAACTAAGGAAAGCAAATAAAATGCCTAAAATACTTATAGTAGCAGAACATGATGGTAAGGCGCTGAACCCGAATACAAGATCAGTAGTAACAGCGGCTAACAAAATTGGAGGAGCGATTGATATACTTGTTGTTGGAAATGGTGATCTGAGCAGCATTTCAGCAAGCGCCGCAAAAATAACTTCGGCTGAAAAAATACTGGTATGCTCAAATAATTCTTTTGAGCATTTTTTAGCGGAGGCTGTCTCTTCAGCTATTAAAAATATTGCTGAGAATTATGATTATATTCTTGCACCAGCAACTACGTTCGGTAAAGATTTTATGCCAAGGCTTGCCGCAACATTAGACATTCAGCAGATATCAGAGATCACCGAAGTGGTGGACGAGAAAACTTTTAAAAGACCAATTTACGCGGGAAATATTATTTCTACGGTGAAGACAAACCAGGCAAAAAATATAATCACTATCAGATGTTCCACTTTTGAAAAGGCGGGTGAAACAGGAAATGCTGCAATTGAAAATATAAATCTTGCAGTGGAAAATAGTCTGACATCTTTCGTTTCAATGAATAAAACTGAAAGCACAAGACCAGAATTAACTTCAGCAAGAGTTGTTATATCAGGCGGAAGGGGCGTTGGAAGCGCTGAGAATTTCAAGATAATCGAGGGGCTTGCTGATAAGTTGAAGGCAGCAGTTGGCGCTTCAAGGGCGGCGGTTGATGCGGGATATGTATCTAATGATTATCAGGTTGGGCAGACAGGGAAAATAGTTGCGCCGGAATTATATATTGCGGTTGGCATATCAGGCGCGATACAGCATTTAGCAGGAATGAAAGATAGTAAAGTTATTGTTGCGATAAATAAAGATGAGAACGCACCAATATTTGAAATTGCGGATATAGGATTAGTTGGAGATCTGTTCCAGATACTTCCTGAGCTGACACAGAAATTATAGTTTGAAGTTGGAAGTTAGTAGTTGGAAGTAATTCTTCAACTTAAAACTTCAAACTTCAAACTAAAAGTATAATATACTTTTATGCTCCCTGCTTTAAGAAAAAACATTAGTGAATTCCAGGTTCCACAGATCCATGAAGCTTCTGCGATCGAAGCAAATGCGTTTGCGATAAACCATTATGCACTCGCTCTATCTTCGAAGATCTGCGATATTGACGGTGATATAAACCTTAGTGAAAAAAGGGCGTTCATTTCCCTTTTTCCTTATTTCGGACAAGATGGGATAGCACTTTTAAAAAATACTGTTGATGAAGGAATATCTACTTATCATGCGTGTAGAAGATTCAGTAAATTCGCCAACGAAGATAAATCCACAACGGCAAGGTTATATGCAAGACTGTTCAAATTAGCCGGGTGCGATGATACAATGAATGTATATGAGATATCATTTCTTGAAAAATTGGCTCCTATGCTTGGGCTTCATTTAGGATTTCTCGAAAAGGCGCTTGAATATTACTTTCTCAATAATCTGAAGCATCAGCAAAAGTTTACTCCACGTGATGAGCTGCGTAAGTTTTATCTCACACAGATATCAAGACTTCACCCTGATAATTTTGCAGGTGATGATATTCTTAGCAAAAGAATAAAATCCACTATAATCTCCCTCGCAAATGAAAGAACAAAACTGCTGAATGAGAATTATAAAAACTCCGTCTCCTAATTTTTCCGAACGCCCAGAGAAGGCGAAGATAGATACTATTGTTCTGCATTATACCGGGATGAAATCATCCAAGGAAGCGCTACGCAGAATGTGCGACCCGGCAACTGAAGTAAGCGCGCATTATTGTATCTCTGAGAAAGGTGATATATACCAGTTGGTTGAAGATGACTCAAAAGCATGGCATTCGGGTAAAAGCTTCTGGCGCGGCAGGGATAATATAAATAATTATTCCATCGGTATTGAGATCGCCAATTATGGGCATGAATGGGGTTACAGGCCGTTTGAAGATGAACAGATAGATTCAGTGATAAATCTATGTAAAAGTCTGATAGAGGAATATGATATAAAGCCATATAATGTTGTCGGGCATAGCGATATTGCACCTGAAAGGAAAGAAGACCCGGGCGAATTATTCCCTTGGAAATTACTTGCTGATGAGGGAATAGGACTGTGGCATGATGTTTCAGTAAATCCAGAATATAAAAGTGAATATGACCTTTCTGATAAGGAAGTTATAAATAATATCTATAAAAAACTTTCCGTTATTGGTTACAAATGTGGCTCTGTAAGTGATTTTGACCTTAACAATAGAAAATCTGTCGCGGCATTTTACCGAAGGTTCATTCCCGAAAGGATAAAATCATGCCAGAATCTGCGTAATCCTGAAATTATAAAATGGGACTTGGCATCTGACATAATAGCAGATGCAATGATACTAAAAATTAGAGAAGTTCTGAAAAAGGACTGATAATCTTACCCAAGAGAAGTAAATTAACCTTTTGTTAATCTTTATGTAGTAATATTAAATTGCTAGAAAATTATCTTGCATTTATTAGTTATGCCCTTTGGTTGGAAAAAATTGATTGATTTGAGCGAAGTTAAATTTGATGAAGAAAGGGCTTCCGCAATTTCGGCACTGGAAACTATTTCTCAGACGGAATATGGCACAAAATTCTTAGAAAATCTAATGACTTTATATAATGGTGATGAATCTAATAAGATTAAATTTATCTTCGAGAAAAATATAATTTTACCTACTGGTGAGTTTTCAGGTACGTATTATAGCTCAATTGAGAATAATAAGATTTCTACTTCCTATTTAAATATAAATATCCAAGAGGAAAAATCTTATTATTACTATACTGAAGATGGCGCTTTATTAGAACCTTTGCTTGATCTTACTATCGTTCATGAACTGCAGCATGCCTATTTTGATCTACTAAGATGTCATTTTAACAATCATACACCTGAAATTGTTAATAACCCTGTTTTTCAAGATGATTATAAGAAAATTATATTAATTGAAAAAAATCTTGGAAGAGGCGGAGAAGAATTAGAAGCTATATCTCGTGCCAATAATTATTTTTCTGAGTTAGGATTACCTACTAGACGTTCGCACAATGTTGTTGATTGGAAGCGTGAAGATTTAAATTATTTTTGTGAAGGGGATAATCCCCAATCCTATGTTTACAGAATGCCGGATAATGAATTAGAAAATCTTAAAACCTCAATAAAGCCAAATTTACAAGGCAGAAATAACTTTGATAATCTCATTATTTCTCAAATAAAATGGCCTTTAGAACCAGCTGAAAATTATCGGCTTTTATCACAAAGATTAATGTTAAAGATTTTAGATAAAGCTGAGGAAATGAATAGTTCTGAACCCACAGAAACCCCTTCTAATTTACCAAACTTTTCGCCTAAACGTTCTTTCTAATAGAACTTCACAGCAAAATATTTAGAAAAAAAATTAATAGCAGATATTTTTGCTGTAAAAAGACTGGATTGCTTCGCTAATTCAGGATAAACCTTCATTCACTCGCAATGACAATTTATAATTTATGGTACCGTTTCAGGAAATAATTTTAAGGTTACAGAATTTTTGGGCAAAGCAGGGTTGCGTTATATTACAGCCTTATGATATTGAGATGGGCGCTGGAACATTTCACCCCGCGACAACACTGCGCGCGCTTGGCTCAAAACCGTGGAAAGCGGCTTACGTTCAGCCGAGCCGCCGCCCGAAAGATGGCAGGTATGGTGAGAACCCGAACCGTTTACAGCATTATTACCAGTTTCAGGTTATACTGAAACCATCACCTGATAATATTCAGGAGCTGTATCTTGAAAGTCTGGCGGAGCTTGGAGTTAATGTTAAGGAACACGATATAAGATTTGTTGAAGATGACTGGGAAAGCCCAACACTTGGTGCATGGGGCCTTGGATGGGAAGTCTGGTGTGACGGGATGGAAGTTACGCAGTTCACATATTTCCAGCAGGTAGGCGGATTTGATTGCAGGCCTGTTGCAGGGGAAATAACTTACGGGCTGGAACGTCTGGCAATGTACATACAAGGTAAGGAAAATGTTTACGACCTTGATTTTAACGGCGGTAAAGGCAAAGGGAAAGTTACATATGGCGATGTGTTCCTTCAGAATGAAAGGGAATTTTCGGCATTTAACCTTGAGCATGCAGATACTGAAAAACTGCTCAGGAATTTTAACGAAACTGAAAAAGAGTGCTTTGCACTTTTAGATCAGAGATTAGTGCTGCCTGCATATGACCAATGTATAAAGGCCAGCCATTCTTTTAACCTGCTGGATGCGAGAGGGGTTATAAGCGTGAGTCAGAGGGCTTCTTATATTTCCCGGGTTCGTGATATGGCTAAGAAATGCTGCGGTGCTTATTTAGAATCACAAGGTGAGATGCCGGAAATTTAATTATGGAATATAAATCATGAAAATCTTTGCATTATTATTTCTTTTTTTACTTTCATCATGTGGAAATTACCTGACATCTGATGAAGTAATGCAGTCTTGGGCAGGAAAAAACATTGATGAAGTAATTAAGGTATGGGGAATTCCTGATGATGAGAAACATATTGCCGGAAAGAAATATTTTTACTGGGAAAGCAGAGATACGTTAACGGAAGCAGGTTCACTGGATAATTACGGCAGTATTTATAATTATGGTGGCGCCAATTTAAATTATAACCAGACGACCTTTGTGAACCCTTCGATTACAAGGGAAATGATCTGCAAAAAATATTTTGAGGTAGATAAGAATAATATTGTTATCTCATGGAATGTTAAAGGCAATGGCTGCTCACGTTATGAACATATAAATCTTGTGAACCCAAATTATTTAAATGCAAAACAGCAGCCAAAATAATTATTTCCTCAAATTATTTTTGATACTTTTTTTGATCACACTGGTCAAGATAGGCATTCTTTATATTAATAAAACTCCGCTCTGGGTTGATGAGGCGCAGTATTGGTTCTGGTCTAAATTCCCTGATACGGGATATTATTCAAAACCGCCTATGATCGCGTGGATCATAGGATTTTTTACAAAATATTTAGGTGATGAGATATTCTGGATACGCCTTCCGGCGGCGCTTTTACATATGGCAACCGCAATATATATCTACCTGATCGGGAATAAATTATATGATGAAAAGGTCGGGTTCTATTCGGCGATATCTTATATCACGTTACCTGTAATAAGTTTTTCAAGCTTCTTTATCTCGTCTGATGTGCCGCTGATGCTTTGCTGGGCGGGCGCTTTTTATCATTTCATCACTGCGATAGAACTGAAAGATGAGAATAGGTTTTTCAGCTGGATAATATTTGCATTATGGCTGGGGCTAGGGCTAATGAGTAAATACACAACAATATTACTTGCAGGCGGTATCGGGCTTTTTGTGCTGAATAACAGATTCGGGTTACTTTTTACTGCGAATTTCTGGTTCTCATTTATATTAGCAGGCTTAGTGTTCTTGCCAAATATATTATGGAATTCGAAGAATGAGTTTGCCAGTTTTCACCATACACAGGAGAATCTGACCAATAGTGAAACTTCAGTTAGTTTAATTGAAAAATTAAGTAACCTGCATTTCATGGGTTTGCTGGAATTCATAGGCGGACAGATACTTATATTAGGGCCAATATTATTCCTGTTTACTTTATTTGCTATTTTCAAAAAAGTTAAAAGTGAAACTTTGCTGATCGCAGAAGAAAGAACGACCAAAGCAATGTTACTCTATATTTCATTGCCGGTTATAATTGCGGGCATAATATTATCCATAATTTCAGAATCACAAGTTCACTGGACTGGCCCTGCATATATTTCCCTTATAATTCTGACCTGCTGGTATTTACTTAAAAAAGACGGAGAATTCTGGATAAAATTATCAATATATCTCGGGATAATATTCTCATTGGTCTTATCTTTTGGTATCGTTACCAGTGATAAAGATTTTGTCAGGCAGATAACCAAGAATAGCCCATTTGACAGGTTATATACATGGTATAATCTTGCTGAACCTGTAAGGAAACAGGCTAATTTTTATAATGATGCGCTGATAGCAAGTGATGAGAGAAAAATAATTGCTCCGTTAACCTACGCGCTGAGAAGTGGCAGCAAACCAAAGATAGTTTACAAATGGACGGGGAATGAAAAGATCCGGGATCATTTTGATCTTAAATACAAGTTATCGAAAGATTACCAAGGCAATGTAATATTCATAACAAGAAGTGTTGACCAAGTACATTTAAGGAAATTTTTCTACAAGGTAACAACCCTTGATGTTAAGGATAAATTTAAAATATACCTGCTGAACGGGCAGAAAAATATTACTTCAGATAATCCCTTATAAGAACTTCAGCAATCTGAACTGAGTTAAGAGCTGCGCCTTTCCTGATGTTATCAGAAACCACCCAGATATTAAGGGCATTAGGATTGGTAACATCTTTCCTGATACGCGAAACAAAAGTCGCGTCATGTCCAGCTGCTTCATATGGGGTTGCATAACCACCATTCGCATGTTCATCTATAACTTTTACGCCCGGCGCTTTTTCAAGTGCTTTGCGAGCCTGTTCTACTGAAACAGGTTTTTCAAATTCAATATTTACAGCTTCGCTGTGGCCTATGAATACAGGAACGCGTACGCAAGTCGCATTTACCTGAATGTTCTGGTCGCCCATGATCTTTTTGGTCTCAACGGCCATTTTCCATTCTTCTTTAGTGTAGCCTTCAAACTCACCTTCCATGAATTTATCAATATGAGGGATCACGTTGAACGCTATACGCTTAGTGAATATCTCAGGATCTTTGATATTGCTGACGTATACACCTTTGGTCTGGTTGTACAGCTCATCCATCGCTTCTTTACCCGCGCCTGAAACAGACTGGTAAGTCGCAACATTTATCCTTTTTATCTTTGCGATATCGTAAAGGGGTTTCAGCGCAACTACCATCTGTATGGTAGAACAGTTAGGGTTCGCGATTATACCGGTTTTTTTATAGTCTCCGATTGCTTTCGGGTTAACCTCCGGAACAACAAGCGGGATATCATCATCAGTCCTAAACTGGGAAGTGTTATCTATCACGACGCAGCCGGCTTTTGCAGCGCGAGGAGCGTGGATCTTCGAAACAGAAGCACCGGGAGAAAACAAGCCGATCTGAACTTGGCTGAAATCAAAATATTCTAGGTTCTCAACTTTTAAAGTATCATTTTCGCCGAAGGAAACTTCCCTTCCCGCAGAACGCGAAGAAGCAACCGCGAAAACTTTATCAACGGGGAATTTTCTTTCTGCAAGAACGTCAAGAATTTCACGACCAACATTTCCTGTTGCACCTACAACTGCGACATTATATTTTCTGGACATATGATACTGTTAGTTTAATTTGCGCTGTATATACAGCGAAATTCAGGAAACTCAACGATTTTTAGATATAAATAGCATGGAAGCATTTGAACATTTCGGCAAGAACTGGAGTTTTATCCTTTCCGTGATCGTATCCATAGTGCCGGTATTATCTCTTATAGGGCATATTTTTACATCTGACGGCAGAAGAAGCTTCAAGGAAACCCCGACAGTCATACTCTATTTTATCATAATGGGCGCGTATGCCTATTGCTACTGGTTTGACAGGGAAATCATCAGAACATTCCTTGGTTTAAGTTCCATCTGGCAATTTGCAGTATATGTTGTGCTCTGCCTCGGCATTATTATTGAGAAGAAAATACCTCAATAAATTCCGCAATAATTTAACTTATTGAACTTAAAACTAAAAGTTTTAAGCAATTCTTTTTGCTCGGTTTTGGAGTTTCACCGCTAAACTTCTGATAAATATGTGGTTAAAACGACATACTACATATAGTGTCACTACTTCACAACAAAGAATATAAATACCATATCTAGGGGTAGAAATATTACTTTGCTTGTTGACTCATGCCTAACAAATATCTAATACTACTCTCCACCCGCTAGCGAAACTAGATTAAGTTTAAGCTAAATAACAGTGAACAGGAGAAGTGCTATGGTACATATAGAAATGAATGAATCCCGCTCCGACAAATTGACAGATTTCGGTAAAGCAGTTCTTCAGGATAGGTATTTATTACCGGGTGAAGATTATCAGGTTCTTTTTGCCAGAGTTGCAGAAAAATACGGTGATGATGCTGCTCATTCTCAGCGTTTATATGATTATATGAGCAGCTTATGGTTCATGCCGGCGACCCCTATACTTAGCAATGGCGGTACTGAGCGCGGTTTACCTATATCATGTTTCCTTAATGAAACACCTGACTCACTGCAAGGTATCGTTGACCTCTGGACTGAGAATGTATGGCTTGCCGCACGCGGCGGCGGGATCGGCAGCTACTGGGGTAATTTACGCTCTATTGGTGAAACTGTACGCGGAAATGGCAAAACTTCCGGCGTTATCCCGTTTTTAAGGGTTCAGGATTCACTTACGCTTGCTATATCACAAGGCTCATTGAGACGTGGTAGTTCAGCAGTTTACCTGCCAATTGACCACCCTGAGATAGAAGAATTTATTGACCTTAGAAGAACTACTGGTGGCGACCCTAACAGGAAGGCTACTAATATACACCACGGTATTTCTATACCTGATGCATTCATGAACGCAGTTGCAAATGACGAGCCTTGGGAACTTAAAAGCCCTAAAGACCGCAGGGTGATAAGCGTTGTTAATGCGCGTGAGCTCTGGATCAAATTACTTATCGCAAGAATTGAGACTGGTGAGCCATACCTGCTCTTTATAGATAATGTGAATAAAGCTATCCCGGAACATCACAAAAAACTGGGATTGAAAGTCAAAATGTCGAACCTTTGCAGCGAGATAACACTTGCTACGGGAACTGATCATTTAGGAAAAGATAGGACGGCGGTATGCTGCCTCTCTTCCATCAACCTTGAATATTATGATGAATGGAAAGATAATCCTATCTTCGTAAAAGATCTGATGCGTTACCTTGATAACGTGCTTCAGGATTTCATTGATAACGCGCCGGATGCTATGGAACGTGCACGTTATTCTGCCTTTCGCGAAAGAAGTGTTGGGCTTGGCGTTATGGGCTTCCACTCATTCCTGCAAAGCAAAAAGATACCTATTGAATCAGTAATGGCGAAAGTTTGGAACAAAAAAATGTTCGAACATATTAAGCGCGAGGCTGATGAGGCTTCGGTTGAGCTTGCTGAGGAACGCGGCGCTTGCCCGGACGCGGTTGATGCAGGAGTTATGGAAAGGTTCACCAATAAAATGGCGATTGCACCTACTGCTTCTATTTCAATTATATGTGGAAATTCATCTCCGGGGATCGAGCCATATGCAGCAAATAGTTTTACGCAAAAAACTTTAACCGGTTCATTTACTGTTCGTAACAAGCACGTAAAAGCCCTTCTTGCGGAAAAAGGATATGATAATGATGAAATCTGGTCTTCAATCTCAATGAATGAAGGTTCAGTGCAGCATCTTGATTTCCTGACTGAAGATGAGAAAGCGGTTTTCAAAACAGCACAGGAGATTGACCAGAGATGGCTTGTTGAACATGCTGCTGACAGAACTAATTTCATCTGTCAGGCGCAATCAATTAACCTGTTCTTCCCAGGTGATGTGCATAAAAAATACCTGCATGAAGTTCACTGGGCTGCATGGAAAAAAGGCGTAAAAAGCTTATATTACTGCCGCTCTACTTCTATCCAACGCGCTGAGAAAACTCAGGAATTCACTGCTTCGCAGCTTGAAATGAAACTTCAGCCTGCTACTTCCGGTGAGGCTCCGAAAAGGAAAACCACTGCTGAAATAGCACCGAAACCTAATTATGATGAATGTCTGGCTTGCCAGTAAGATTTGGTTAAGTTCTGTAATATCTATTTAAATCCCCGCTTTCGCGGGGATTTTTGTTTTCAGGTTAAAGTTTTGTTAGATTTTTTAACCCTTTGTAATATATTATTTGTAAACAATTTTATGAAAGCAGAATGGAATTAAAAGAAATATTAAGAAATATGATGGAAGCTGCACTTAAACAAGTGCAGAATAGCAAAGATTTAGAAGTTAGTTTATTACAAAGTATCATTGAAACTTATGAAAAGAATAAAAATAACAAAGAACTAACAGGTTTTTTGGATGAGTTTTATAATTATAAAAATAAATCATATAAAAAAGGATATGATTCTAACAATATCCCGGAAAAGATCTTTACTAAAATTGATGAAGAATTAGCAAAGGAAAAGGGGGAAATAGCAAGGCAAGAGGAACAACAAAGGAAACAAAATATAAAACAAACTATAATTGAAAAGCTTGGCTATGAATTTGATGAAAATGAAAAGCTTGAACCAAAAAATAGTTTAGCTCTTCTTTATTATCAAATTGGCAAAGTTTTAGATGATCCTAATAATTTTGATAAGCAGAAAAATTCTTATACCAATAAGGCTACAGAACAAGTAAAAAGTTTATTATTGCTTGATCCCAAAGTAGATAGGTTTGGTCTATCTTATTTCGCTTCAGATGAAACTAAACAACTGATCAATATCATATCAGAGAACCTAAAAGATGGTTTTTTTGACCTTAACGGTGTAAATAATGCCCTTGATACCAGTATAGTTACTTTGAACACAACAGAGCTTCCCATAAATGCTATTTTATATGTTTTAAATCTTCAAAGAGAAGAGTCCATAAAGAAAAAAATAAAAGAAAAGGATGAATCCATTGGTCAGAAAGATATATGGGATCTCATTCTTATGACAAAAGGGTCAGGAATAAATAAAACTTGCAACAATGCTGAGCTGGCCACCTATCTTGATGAGATATCTAAAAAAACTGAAAGCAAAGCATTAGAGAAATATTTAGAAAATCTAATAGATGCGCTCAATAAAAATGAAATCACTTTTGAGCAAGCAATAGATTATCTTAGTAATAATCATAAATATAACCCATTTTCTTCAACTAAAGAAAGTAACAAGGATTTTGAGCGACTGGAAGCTGACCTTTTAGATTATTATGTGATAACCACTGCAACTATTACAAAAGACCCAAAATTTTTCTCTAAAAAAGAAGAGAAATTTGTATTGGAATTGGAAAAAAACTTACGTACTACAGGAGAAGAATTATCAAATAACGAAAGGAAAAGCTTAGTAAATGTTATAACCCAGTTGATGAGACATGACATTGATACCCCTACAGAAGCAAAAGATATAATTAAAAACGCGGGATTAGATTTAGATAATATAGATAAAATAGCGAAGGTTTTTAAAAGATAATTATCTTTTTCCATTCTCCTTTGCTGCCTTGATGAATTCCCTGAAGAGAGGGTGCGGGGCGAAGGGGCGGGATTTGAATTCCGGGTGGAACTGGACAGCTATAAAGAATGGGTGGTCTTTATATTCAACTATTTCAGGGAGTTTGCCGTCAGGAGACATTCCGGAGAATACTAAGCCTTTGGCTTCGAGTTTATCTTTGTAATTTATATTTACTTCGTAACGGTGGCGGTGACGTTCTGTTATTTCTTCACTGCCGTAAATCTTGTGGGCAAGAGTACCTTTTTTAATTACACAATCATATGAGCCAAGCCTCATAGTACCGCCGAGGTTTCCACCGAGAGTGCGGGTTTCTTTTGACCCGTCTTTCTCCCACTCGGTCATAATGCCAACAACAGGGTCAACACATGGAACAAATTCAGAAGAGGTTGCATCTTTTATTCCAGCTAAATTTCTTGAAGCTTCGATGACTGCCATTTGCATACCAAAACAGATACCTAAATATGGAATCTTATTTTCGCGAGCATATTTTATTGCGGCTATTTTACCTTCCGCGCCTTCAGTACCAAAAGCACCGGGAACTAGTATCGCATCAATATCTTTGAACTCTTCCCTGATCTCATCAGAGGAGAATTTGCGGGAGTTCACCCATTTTACTTTTACTTTCACATCATTGGTAATGCCTGCATGGCCGAAAGCTTCGATGATGGATTTATATGCGTCTGCAAGGGCAGTATATTTACCCACTATGGCAACACTAACTTCTCCTTTAGGGGATTTTATCTTTTCGGATATCTCTTCCCAGATTTTAAGGTCAGGCTTTTTGTCAAAAGGAAGGCCGAATTTTTTTAGTACCTGCGTATCCATGCCTTCTTTGTGGTATTCAACAGGAACGTTGTAGATGCTGTCTATATCACGCGCTTCAATAACACGCTCAGGCTTAACGTTACAGAATAATGCTATCTTCTGTTTCTCGGATTGTGGTATCGGGTGTTCGGTTCTGCATATCAGGATATCTGGCTGGATACCGATACTACGGAGCTCTTTTACAGAGTGCTGGGTTGGTTTTGTTTTAAGTTCTTTTGCGGCCGATACATAAGGAACTAAAGTTAGATGGGCGTATAATGTGCGCTCTTCACCAAGTTCATTACCAAGTTGCCTTATAGCTTCAAAAAAAGGCAAAGCCTCAATATCACCAACAGTTCCACCGATCTCGCAGATAAGGAAATCAACCTCGGAAGTATCTGAGGTTACAAATTCTTTGATAAGATTTGTTACGTGAGGGATAACCTGAACGGTTGCACCTAAGTAGTCGCCGCGTCTTTCCTTGGAAAGTAGGTCAGAATAAATTCTTCCGGCTGTTACGCTGTCACTTCTTCTAGCGCTTACATTGGTGAATCTTTCATAGTGCCCAAGGTCAAGATCAGTTTCTGCGCCATCATCAGTAACAAATACTTCCCCGTGCTGGATAGGGTTCATAGTGCCGGGATCAACATTCAGATAAGGGTCAAGCTTACGCAGGCGGACAGAATATCCGCGCGCCTGTAATAAAGCGCCTAAACTTGCGGAAGCAATACCTTTCCCGAGTGAGGAAACCACGCCGCCGGTTATGAATATGTATCTCGTCATTATCTAGGGGTTAGGGGTTAGGGGTTAGGGGTTGGACTAAAATAAGCCCTAACCCCCAAGCCCTAATACCTATCTTACTGCAATCTTTTTCTTTATCTTATGCAGCCTCAGCATATTCTCATCGTATATGCCGCCGAAATCTATACGCCCAATATCTGCAAGGCGGATAATTATATTCCTGTCATCCATGGAATGCTTATCACCCATTAGGCGGAGAAGCATGAATTCCTCATCAATATCCTTTACCTGACCAAAATAAAAATCCTCGGTGCTGTCAGCATCATAAACCGAGATATGGCCGTAAAGAGAATTGATAGTACGAATAACCTTGAAAAAATGATTGTGAATACTGATATTGGCGATTTTATCAAGGATGTTTTTCCTTGGACCTTTTTCTTCGAGCAATATTTCAAGCTGCTCAAGCAGTTCGCCTTCCCATGAAAGGGTTGAGATGTTATCAGTGAAGAGAAGTGAAAACCCGTCAAATTCGCCGCTATCGGGCAATATTTTATGGGCAAGGGTCATCAGTTCATTACTGTCTATTACCTTACAGAAGAAATTATCGTCGGGATGTTCAACTTCTATCTCGCAAAGTTTTTTAGATTTGCTGATATCCTTTAATGAACGCTGCAATAAAGAGATTTGCGCTATGGGTTCCGGTTGTTTCATAACGGTAATATTGGTTTAGGTAGTTATATAAAGGATTTTTTTGAAAATACATTATTTAATAGCTACCACCTGCCCCGCCGCCGCTAAAGCTGCCTCCGCCGAAACTACTACCACCTCTGCCGCCGCCAAAACTTCTGCCACTGCCCATAGCGCCTAAAGCTGAACCGAGCAGCATTGAGCGCGGAGAAATAAAGAAAAATATCAGCCAGATTATTAGAAAAATTATAGGGATCATGGAGCCTTTGCTTTGCTCTTCTTGGCTTTCCAAATTATTATCCATTTTAAGTTCCGGTGAGAGCAGGTTCATGATCTGGTTAGTGCCTGCATCTAGACCGCCATAGAAATTACCTTGTTTGAACTGAGGGAGGATCAACTGCTCAATTATTCTTTTAGAGAGAGCATCTGTAAGTTCCCCTTCAACACCGTAACCTGTTGCGATAAAAACTTTCCTATCATCAGTTGCCCAGGTTATCAGTACCCCGTTATTTTTACCTTTCTGGCCAATACCCCAGGTGCGGCCGAGTTCAAATGAATAATCTGCTATTTCATAATCTCCGGTGGATTTTACAATTACTACAACGATTTGATTGGTTGTCTGAGCGCTGTAGTTTTCAAGTTTCTGATTTAGTTGAGATGTCTGTTCAGATGTTAAAGCTTTACCCGTAAAATCATTTACGAATTTGGCAGGAGTTGGTTTTGCAGGTAGGGTTATTTCAGCTGATGCAGGGCTGTTAACGTTAACAATTAACGTTATGAAAATCAGCGTAATAAATTTCTTAAAAATTTTCATTTAATATTTTAATGGGAAATAAAATCAGATATCTCGTTTTTGTCACCTGTTTCAAATGGGAAATGTTCTTTTAATTTCTCACCGACCTTCTGGACTGCCTGCAGAAAACCTTCAGTATATTTACCTTCTGAGAAATTATCTTTCAGAATTTTAAGAACATCATTCCAGTAATGATCGTCTACCAGATCATTAATGCCTTTATCACCGAGAATTGCTATCTGCCTGTCATTATATGATAGATATATCAGAACCGCATTTCTGTTTTTAGTATTATAGAGTTTTAATTTATCAAACAGTTTCCTTGCCCTTTCGTAAGGCCCGGTTTCTTTACAGGTTTTTTCTATATGTATCTTAATTTCACTGGAAGTATGGCTTTCAGCGGACTCAATTGCAGAGATAATTGCCTTTTTATCTATAGAGAATTTCATTAAAATTCTACTTTAGGTGCTACCTCTGAACCTTTTGCAGCCTCAAAATATGGTTTCGGCATGAAACCCATCAGGCGCGCGATCAAAGCTCCTGGAACGCGGCGAGTAGCCTGATTATAATCTTTCACGCTGGCATTAAAATCATTGCGGGCAACAGCTATGCGGTTCTCAGTGCCTTCCAACTGCGATTGTAATTCCAAGAAATTCTGGTTGGCTTTAAGATCAGGATATTTTTCAACTGAAACAAGTAACCTGCCTAAAGCAGAAGTTACGCCGTTCTGAGCCTGCTGAAACTTTTCAAAATTTTCAGGGGTAAGTGAACTCGCATCAACCTGAATTGAAGTAGCTTTGGCACGAGCTTCAATTACCTGAGTAAGGGTAGATTTTTCAAAATCAGCAACACCTTTTACGGTACTAACGAGATTCGGGATAAGATCTAAACGGCGCTGGTATTGTGATTGAACTGATGCCCATTTTGTTTTTACTTCTTCATCCTTACCAACAAAACCATTATAGCTGCTTACGCTGACTGCAATTAACGCAAATATTATACCAACTATTATTATAAATTTTTTACTCATTTGATCCCTTAAATTTTAATTATTTTCTTCCGGTTCATCCAATTGAACTTCTTCCTTTATCTCTTCTGCCGGTTCCTGCATTTCTTTGTATTTCTCAACAACGGTGAGTAATTTGCGGAGTACATCTACCGTTCCAGCGCCTGTGACGCCGGACATTGGGATAACTTTGAAATTGGATTTTCTTTGCAGGGATTTTACTTTTTTTGCAATCTCTTCATCGGTGAGTGAATCGATCTTATTCAGAACTACAACTTCCTCTTTATCAGCAAGCACATCACTGTAAGCACGAAGTTCTTTCCTTATTACCGCATAGTTTTTGAGAAAATTTTCATCAGTGCCATCTACCAGATGCAAGATAACGCGGCATCTTTCGACGTGTTTCAAAAATCTGTGACCAAGGCCGTGACCTTCAGATGCGCCCTCTATAAGGCCGGGGATATCTGATATAACAAATTCTTTCTCATCAATATAAGCAACGCCAAGCTGCGGCTTTAGAGTTGTAAAAGGATAGTCGGCTATTTTTGGTTTTGCGCGAGTAGTCGCCGCTAGGAATGTCGATTTACCTGCGTTTGGGAGGCCAACAAGACCAACATCAGAGATAAGTTTTAATTTCAGCCATACCCACATATCCTGACCTTTCCAGCCGGGGGTTGACTTACGGGGAGCGCGATTTGTCGATGATTTATAATGCGTATTACCAAAGCCTCCATCACCGCCTTTAAGCAGAACGCGTTCAAAACTATTTTCCATAACGTCAGCTATCATGGTTACCCCATCCTCAAGAAATATCTGCGTGCCGATAGGGATATTCAGGACTATATCATTACCATATTTACCATCACGAAGTGATCCTTTACCCTGCTCACCATTTTGCGCGCGAAAATGTTGTGAGTAACGGTAATCAATAAGTGTATTAAGGTCAGTTATTGCCTTGAGTATTATATCACCACCATTACCGCCATTACCGCCATTAGGGCCGCCATTAGGCGCGTTAGCTTCCCTGCGGAATGCTATACAGCCATTGCCACCATCACCGCTTTTAAGGTATATCTTTGCTTCATCAATAAAGTGCATAATATAGTTTTTAGAGTTTAGTATTAGGCCGCATATCTTTTAAATAAAAAAAGGCGGGAGAACCCGCCTTTGAATATAATATAAAAAATTTTTATTTCCAGTAAGCTATTAAGCTACTGCTGGAATTACAGAAACATATACCCTGTCATCCCATTTAGTGTCAAATTTAACTACACCGTCAACAGATGCGTGGATAGTATGATCTTTACCCATGAATACATTGTTACCTGGTTTCCATTTAGTTCCTCTCTGGCGAATCAATATATTGCCAGTTCTAACAACCTGTCCACCGAATCTTTTTACACCTAACCGTCTACCTGCGGAATCCCTTCCGTTGGAGGTACTACCACCTGCTTTCTTCGTTGCCATGACTTATTACTCCTTAGATTATCAAATATATTACTCTGCTGATGCTTTAGTTTTGCCTGCTGCCTTTTTTCTAGGAGTAGCAGGTTTAGCTTCAGGTTTAGCAGTTGTTTCTTTCTTAGCTTTAGCTGGTTTAGCTTCTGCTTTTGGCTTCGCAGCTTTAATAGAGCCTTGAGCCTGTTTTTTCTCAGCTTTTGTAGGAGCAGTTTTCAGATCATTCACTCTCGCTTGATTTTCTTCCGGCTTGAAAGGAAGTATGTTTGCTTTGAGGTCTTTACCTATGCCAGTGATCTTGATCACTGTAACTAATTGTCTGTGACCATTTTTACGTCTGTAATTGTGCCTGCGTTTCTTTTTGAAAACGATGATCTTATCAGCTTTTTTCTGGTTGATTATTTCAGCAGCAACACCGAAACCTGAAAGACCTGAACCTAAAGCAATATCAGAACCTTGATTAATCATAAGAACTTCGTCAAGAAGTACTATAGAACCTATACCTGCTTCGATCTTCTCAACTTCGATAATATCGTTGGCCTGAACTTTATATTGTTTTCCGCCTGTTTTAATTACTGCGTACATGGGTATTACTCATTTAATTCTGTTAAGGAAGGCCTCTTTAGGCATTTACTGGTGGTATGTCAAGTAAATATTGATCACCCCTGTTGTTTTTTGCCCACATTTATTATCCACTTGCAGGGTTACAACTACTATATTATAACATATGTAAAGTTTTTTAGTAAAGCTTAGAAATCATATATATTATAAGAGGTTACGATGGCAGAAGCGGCAAGGAAAATTAAGGCCCAAACAGCATTTGATATCAACATAGAAAAAAATGCCTTTATCAGGGCACTTTCAAGGATCCAATCAGTTGTAGAAAAAAGAAATACCATTCCTATCCTTGCTAACGTGAAAATTGAAGCGGCAAATAATGCTGTTACTTTAACAGTTACGGATATGGACCTTGTTGCCACCCAGCAAATTGAAGCGGCGGTTAATACTGAAGGTTCACTTACTGTTCCGGCGCTTACATTATACGACATCATACGTAAACTTCCTGAAGGCGCGCAGATTAACTTAAATGCTGATACTGCTTCTTCAAGGCTTATCGTTAAATCAGGCAGTTCGAAATTCACGCTTTCATATCTTCCATCAGAAGATTTCCCTGTTATTGCGGAAGGCGACCTCACGCATTCTTTTGAAATGGATGTTAAAACTTTCGTAAGACTTGTTGAGAAAACTAAATTCGCGATGAGTAACGAAGAAACAAGATATTACCTGAACGGCGTTTATTTCCATGTGATGAACGGCAATTTAAGAGCTGTTGCAACTGACGGCCACAGGCTTGCTTCTATTGAGATACCTTCACCTGAAGGCGCGCAAGGGATGCCGGGAGTTATCATTCCGCGTAAGGCAGTTAATGAACTTGCAAAACTTCTTGAAGGTCAGGATAAAGTTACAATATCTGTTTCTGAATCAAAAATAAAATTCACCGGAAATAAAATTGAATTACTTTCAAAAGTAGTTGATGGAACTTTTCCTGATTACCAGAGAGTTATACCTGAGAATAATAAAAAATTTCTTACAACAAATACGCAAGCGATGAAAGATGCGGTTGACAGGGTTTCCACTATCTCTGTTGATAAAACCAAAGCTATCAAGATCACTGTTAGCCAGAATAACATCAACCTTTATACGCAAGGTGTTGAAGGTTCGAGCGGTAATGAAGATGTTCCGGCAAATTATGGTGCTGATACTTTGGAACTCGGCTTTAACTCACGTTACGTTATTGAGATGTTACAGCAGATCGAAAATACTGAAGTTCAGTTCGCGCTTGATACTCCAAATGCTCCGGCGCTTATTACTGACCCTTCTGACAGTTCAGCTGTTTATATCATAATGCCGATGAGAGTTTAATTCTTATATTTATTGTGGTTGCGGGAGATGTTGTTTTAACCTTCCGCCAACCCTTAAATAATCTACTTTTTTTGCAAGTCCTGTTCTTTCATCAAGTTCAACATATGTTCCGCACATAGTGCCGTCACCTTCAGCAGGCTCCATTTTATTAGGGCCGCGAATCTTATTTAGAAAATTTGGGATAGAAATATCTTTTCGGAAACCAATAACGGAATCGTAATCACCACACATACCTGCATCAGTATGGTAAGCCGTACCTTTAGGGAAAATTTGGACATCTGCAGTTGGCACATGCGTATGAGTACCGAATACTGCGGAAACTTTTCCGTCTAAATAATGGCCCATTGCCATTTTCTCTGAAGTGGCCTCACCATGGATATCAACAAAAATATAATTCACATCTTTGCCAAAGTGATATTTGGAAAGGATATTGGTAACCACTTCAAATGGGCAGTTTACCTGAAAACGCATGAATAGCTGGCACATTAAATGTATCACCAGTATTTTTTGGCCGTTATTAAGCGAATAAACATTAAAACCTTTTCCTGAAAGCTGCGGCGGCATGTTTGCAGGGCGAAGCATCTGCGGATACTGGCCTATGAAAAATTTTGTTTCCTTCTGATCAAAAGTGTGGTCACCGCACGTAACTACGTTAGCGCCGTTAATTATGAAGGTAGTTATTATCTTTTCATTAACGCCAAAACCATTGGCTGCATTCTCACCATTAACAACACAAAAATCTATTCCCAGTTCCTTTTTTACGCGACCGAGATGGTTCGCGACAACATCGCGTCCGCTTTTACCAACCACATCACCTAAAAATAATAATTTCACAACTGCGTTGTTTAGTTTTGCTCTTTCTCTCGATAGACCCTAGCGCCAAGCATTTCAAGCTTTTCTTCGATCTTTTCATAGCCCCTGTCTAAATGGTAGAGGCGGGTTATCTTGGATTTTCCATCAGCATTAAGTGCTGCCAAGATTAGGGAAACTGAGGCACGCAGGTCAGTTGCCATGACTTCGGCATGCTTGAACCTGTCGATTCCCCTGATCTTTAGTACATTACCACTTATCTCAAGATCAGCACCCATTCTCTGTAGTTCCGGGGCATGCATGAAACGGTTTTCAAAAATGTTTTCTTCCATGGTGGAAATTCCGTCAGCAAGGCACATCATGGTTGTTATCTGCGCCTGCATATCAGTTGGAAAGCCGGGATATGGAGCAGTTGAGATATTGGCGGCCTTAAGCTTTTTAGGGCCTGTAACTTTAAATGAATTTTTATTACGTTTAACAATACATCCCATCTCTTCAAGGACATCAAGAGTAGATGATAAAATAAGCGGGGAGATATTCTGCACTTCAATTTCTCCGCCTGTAACGGCGGCAGCGGCAGCGAAAGTTCCGGCCTCAATACGATCAGAAATTACTGAATGGGAGCAGCCTTTCAGATCATTCACACCTTCAATTTCTATACGGCTGGTTCCTGCGCCAGAAATTTTTGCGCCCATTGCGGTAAGCATATGGGCAAGATCAGTTATTTCAGGCTCACGTGCAGCATTATTTATTATGGTTGTACCGTTTGCCAGAGTTGCGGCTATCAAAGTATTTTCAGTTGCGCCGACGGAAACTTTCGGGAAGTTTATTTCCGCTCCTTTTAATTTGCCGCGGACTGATGCTTTAACATAGCCGTCTTCCAGAACTATCTTCGCGCCCATTGCTTCCAGAGCTTCAAGGTGGAAATTCACTGGCCTTGCGCCAATTGCGCAGCCACCCGGGAGGGAAACTTCTGCCTTGCCATATCTTGCGACTAAACCGCCCAGAACAATAACCGAGGCACGCATTTTGCTGACTATCTCATAAGGCGCGCGCGGCGCTTTAAGTTTAGCGGCTTTTATTTCCACGGTGTTTCCCCCGCAGTTAATATCTGCGCCCATATCAGAAAGCAGTTCGCACATAGTGCGAACATCTGAAAGATTTGGAACATTTGAAAGACTGACCTTTTTATCAGTAAGCAGACAAGCTGCCATTAAAGGCAATACTGCATTCTTGGAACCTGCGGTTTTCACTTTACCACTGAGGCGCTTTCCGCCTTCTACTGAGAGATAGTACATAATTTGATATTTTAGATTCTTTCTAAATAAAAATATAATATAATCAATACGTTATTTGAACTTAAACTTAACCATTTATTAACCTTTTTATAGTAAAATATTCAAATAGCAATAAGGGTGCTTATGGAATTTTATGATATAGAAATCAAGGCAACAGATGGTCAAACTTATCTTGTACGTATAGACAGGAAATCTGATTTATTTACTAAGGCGCCAATCACCAAAGCAGAAAGAGAAAAATATTTGGAAGAAAAGTTGGCTTTTGCCATCAACACATTTAGTGACGTAAGTAAGAAAAACAAAAATCTTGCTTCAAACGTAATTTTTATTTTACCGAAAAATAATCCTGATGTGTCTTATGCCGCTATTAATTCTGGATTACCTGATTCGCCTGAATATAAGGAGCCTTCATTATATTTAAACGAAGTATCATTAAAAGAAAAAAATTATTATGCTTTATATTCCGTATTTGAACATGAATTATCCCATGCAAGAAATAAGGATTTATCAGCAGGAGTTTCTTTGAAATTTCTTTCTGATAAAATTGAGCGGTTTGATAATTTTTTTTCTGCCATGGAAAATGGCGAATTAATATCAATCAAAGATTCAGTTATTAAAGAAGAATTTTCTGATTTTATTACCAAGGCTAAAAAATTTAAAGATTTTTGCGATAGAAACCAACTTAATCTCAAAGACAGAATGGGATTAAATGAATCATTAAAAAATCAGGGTTTATATGAAGAATATATAAATAATATAAATACACTTGGGCAATTATATATTGCTAATCTGGTAATGAAACTTCCCGGAGAAAATTCACAAAAAGAGCAGTTTAGTGAAGCTGAATTAATTAAGCAATATAAAGAATTGCAAGGGTTTTTATCTGATATAAAAGAAATTAAAAAAATCCAGGAATTAAAAGCAGATATTTCGGCATCTTATCCAAATGCTGCTTCAACACTTCTGGAAAAGCTTGATCTTATTAACCGTGAACATGAATTGAAAGCTATTGAAGAATTTGCAAAACTTATTGAAGGGCTTGCTCTTAAAGGCATTAAATATAGGCCTATTAAGGAATCTCATCCTAATTTTTCTGAAAGATATGCAGAGCTTGACTGTATAAGAGAACAAAGAACTAAAGAATTGTATAAGAAGTCCATATCGGCGGAATTTGGCAATAAATTGCCGTCTATTAGCGAAAAAGAGTTAGAGGGAATAATTTCAGCAGGTGGTATAATAAAAGATCATGGTGGAATAGTTGATTTTACTAATACTAAAGAAATTCAAACTTTAACCATTGGTAGCGACATATATAACGTAGCTTATGAAAATACTGAAGTAGGTAAAAATCTAAAAAGCTAGTCTCTAAATCTTCGGCAATGTAACACCAGTCTGGCCCATATATTTGCCGGAGCGGTTTTTGTAGGATATTTCGCAAGGTTCGTTACCTTTTAAAAAGAGGAACTGACAGGCGCCTTCGTTCGCGTAAATTTTTGCAGGGAGCGGAGTTGTATTTGAGAACTCTAACGTCACATGCCCTTCCCAGCCTGGCTCTAAGGGTGTAACATTAACTATGATGCCGCATCTGGCGTAAGTAGATTTACCAACGCATATGACCAGAACATCTTCCGGAACGCGGAAATATTCTACTGTGCGGGCAAGTGCAAAACTGTTTGGGGGAATGATGCAAACATCAGTTTTTCTGTCGACAAAGCTTTTCGGGCAGAAATCTTTAGGGTCAACAGTTGCGGAATCAACATTGGTGAATATTTTGAACTCATCTGAAACGCGCGCATCATAGCCGTATGATGATACACCGAATGATATAACTCCGGAACCGGCGCCATCTTTTTTGACCTGCCTTTCTGCGAATGGTTCAATCATGGCGTGCTCGCGCGCCATTTTTGTTATCCATTTATCTGACATTACCGACATAAATTTCTTTTATTTTGACTAAAGTGTGAAATCTTTATAATCTCCCGCTGGATTTTACAATAATTATATGACCAAAGATTTAAAAAACCATACGGTTACAGCATTTGACCAAGACCTAAAAAAGATCGGGAAGAACCTTTATGCCATGACGGAACTTGTTATTGATTCTGTTAAGATATTCAAGGAATGTCTTGTTTCACGTACGGCTGAGGCTTTGAAAAGTGTAAGATCAATTGATGATAAGATAAATGATCTTGAAAAACAGGTTGAAAAGCTTTCGACCAATATAATAGCGCTTCGCCACCCAATGGCGGTTGACCTTCGCTTTGTTATTTCTGCGATAAAGATATCAACTATGGTAGAAAGGCAGGGTGATATTGTAGAAAGTGCCGTTCGCAAAACCGTTGCGATCAAGCAGGAAATTCTTGAAGCTTACAAGATGTCCCTTGAAGAAGTTGTTAATATGGATGTTGAGATGCTTCAAAATGCTATAAAGGGCTTTAATGAGCAGGATATATTGATCGCCAATAAAGTCTGGAGAATGGAAGATAAAGTTGATGATTTCTGCGATTCATTATTTGACAGGATCAAAGGCGATATAAGGAATAGCCCTAATGATGTTGATCATTATATATCACTTATGCTAATCGTTCGCGCGCTTGAAAGGCTTGCGGATTACTGTACAAAAATAACCAAAGCTTTGCACTATGTTACATCCGGTGAGAGAGTCAGCGAAAAAGATTTCTAGAGTTTCGCTCTTTTTATTTGTTTTATTACTTGCAGATAATTCCTTTGCACAGGAGCTTATAAGGATCAATACTTCTGACTTTAAAGACCCGAGATGCTTAACGGCGACCACTGTTAGGGATAAAAGAAGGGCAAGATGTGACAGAGGAGAGCTGCCAAGTGTTCTGGTAATATCAAATACAGCAAAAGTTAGAAAATATCCTGACCCGCAATATAAATATGATGCAAAGCTAGGCGGTTATAAAAGATACCCTATACATAGAAGAAGTAATTAAACTACTTCTGTTTTACTTAAATTATTTTAAGAGAAAATTATTTTGAGGGAAATGGGGCGAGTGACGGGGCTCGAACCCGCGACATCAAGTTCCACAAACTTGCGCTCTAACCAGCTGAACTACACCCGCCATATTCAAGCGCCTAAAAAGAGTAATTTCTATAGAAAGTCAATAGAAAGGTTAATTTAAGTGGTTAAGTGATTAGGTGGTTAAGTGAATTATAAAAAACCACTTAGCCACTTAGGTCACTTAAACACTTACACTATCTACTAAGTAAGGGGCTCCATGCCGGATCAGAAGCTTGGGTTGAGGTTTCGATACGGCGGAGGTTATAACCGGTTATATCAACACTGTATATTGAGCTTCTTCCAGGAACTGTTGAAGAGCCGGGAGTTTTTCTGGAGAAGAGGATAACACGGCCATTCGGGCTCCATGTCGGGCCTTCATCAAGGTAACTTTCAGTAAGCATCCTTTCGCCGCTACCATCAGGTTTCATAACGCCGATATAGAATTTACCACCGAGCATTTTTGTAAATGCTATCAAGTCACCACGTGGGGACCAGACAGGAGTAGCAAACCTTCCGCGGCCATAGCTTATCCTTTTTACATTACTGCCATCAGCATTCATTGTATAAACTTGCTGAACACCAGTTCTGTCAGATTCAAAAGTTATCTGCCTCATATCTGGTGAGAATGAAGGGGAAGTATCAATTGATGGATGGCTGGTAATTTTCTTAACCCTGCGGGAACCAAGATCCATAACGTAGATGTCGGCATTACCGTTTACGGAAACTGAGAAGATAGCCTTCTGCCCGTCAGGTGAGAACCTTGGTGCAAAACTCATACCCGGTAACTGGCCTAATATCTCTTCGCGGCCTGTTGAGAGGTTATAAATGTTAACGCTTGGTGTTCTGGTTCTATAAGAAAGATAGATAAGCCTCTGCATTGAAGGGTCAAAACGAGGGGTTAAAACTAGGCTTCTGCCAGAAGTTAAGAACATCTGGTTGGCGCCATCCTGATCCATTATCGCAAGCCTTTTAATAGGCCTTCTCCAGTCACCAGCTTCACCAATATACACTATGCGGGAATCAAAATAGCCTTTTTCACCGGTTAAATATTCATATATCTCATCTGATATGAGGTGAGATATCCTGCGCCAGCCACCTGTTGTTGCGCGGTAAGATTTAGCAAGGGTCTGCCTGCCTGTTAGAACATCCCATAACCTGAACTGAACTTTTATCCTGTCGCCGCCTTCGCTTTCAATTGAGCCAACTACAAGAGCCTGCGCCCTGATATTTTTCCAGCTTGAAAATTGTGGGATAGAGTTAATTCCAAGGTTTTTCTGTAGATATGAAGTTTTATTTATTACATTAAAAAGGCCTGACCTGTTAAGGTTATTGGCGAGTACGCCTACCATTTTAGAACCTACATCTGACGTAACGCTGTCAGTGCCGGTAAAATCAGGTGTCGCTATACGGATAGGATCATAACTACCCTGGTTTATATCAATTTTAAGAACTGCGTGCGCTTCATTAACGGCAAAAAATGAAATAAAAAGAAGAAGCGTCAATAATTTAGTGAATCTCATAAATATATTCCTGAAAATTTTTTTGGGATTCTACATATAAGGTTTAAAAAAACAAGTGACAAGTACCTTGATAAATATATTCAAAGCCTATAAAACCTCATTTAATAATAAGGGATAACGCTTAGCATGAGAATTAAAGACGAAGAAAAAATACTTTCACATGAATTTTTAATTGAATTAAGAAAGATTCGTGAAGAAAAAGGAATCAGCCTTGAAGAAGTTGCGGAAAGAACCAACATCAAACTTGCTTATATAAAAGCAATTGAAGAAGGTAATCTTGATGACCTTCCGGGTGGGATATATAACAGGGCTTATATAAGGAGCGTTTCAGAATTCCTCGGTGTTGATACAAGGCCATTTGAAAAGAAAATAAATGGTGAGGAGATTTTTGTCCCTCATAAAATGGAAATAGAATTCGGCCGGGATGCTAGCTCTAATGTGCCGACAAAAACACTTATCACAGTATGCGTACTCTGCATAATTATGGTGTATCTAATGTTCTTCTCGGGGATATCCGATAAGAAAGACGAAATCAAAACCTCTGATGGAAAAGATTCAGATATTGAAATTCCAAACCCTGTAACACCACTTGACAGAATCGCGAAAACAAATGATTCTACAATATCAATCGTTGCTTTGCGTCCGGCAAAAATAACGCTTCTTAATGAAGATGAAGAAGTGATAATTGATAAAGATTTAAAAATGAATCAGGTTTATATTTATACTTTGTCGCAGCAGAAAATGCAGGAAGAAACCTTGCTTAAAGTAGATAATATTGAAAGTGTTGAGATATATCTTAACGGAATACCTGTTCCAAATACTAATAATTTAGAAAAGGATGATGAATATTATATCCTTACATTTGAAAATCTTTTCAAATCCATAAGTATTAAAAATACTCCTAGTAAATGATAGCTCGCAGAAAATCCCTTAAGGTTAAGGTTGGAAATATCTATGTTGGTGGGGATGCGCCTGTTATTGTGCAGTCTATGACCAATACTGACACTGAAAATGTTGAGGCAACGGTTGCGCAAATATTGGAATTATCTCAGGCAGGTTCAGAAAAAGTACGCATAACAGTTAATACTGAGAATGCTGCGAAAGCAGTTCCATATATTAAAGAAAAACTCTTACTTAAAAATTGCGATGTGCCTGTAATTGGTGATTTCCATTATAATGGTCATCGTTTACTTACTGATTTTCCTGATTGTGCCAAGGCATTGGATAAATATCGCATTAATCCCGGAAATGTAGGGTTTGGAAAAAAGCGCGACGTACAGTTTGAGGTGATGATACAGAAGGCCATTGAATATAATAAGCCTGTCCGCATTGGTGTGAACTGGGGGAGTATGGATCAGGATTTAGTCGTTAAATTAATGGACGAAAATACCAGCTCTGCGAATCCCAAAGAAGCAAATGAGATCATGCGTAATGCTATTGTGCAATCATGTTTGATAAGCGCAAAAAAAGCAGAAGAGATAGGTTTACCGGCAGATAGAATTATACTTTCAGCAAAGGTTAGCCGTGTGAATGACCTTATTGCGGTTTATGAAGATCTAGCTGCTCAATGCGAATATGCACTACATTTGGGATTAACAGAAGCAGGTATAGGTTCAAAGGGAATAGTAGCAACCACAGCGGGTTTATCATATTTGTTACTCCAAGGAATCGGCGATACAATACGTGCTTCACTCACGCCAAAACCGGGTGAGCCGAGAACTAAAGAAGTGGAAGTATGTCAGGAGATATTGCAATCAATCGGTATTCGCTCATTTACCCCGCAGGTTACGGCATGCCCGGGATGTGGGCGTACTACATCAACTTATTTTCAAGAGCTTGCAGACAATATCCAGAATTTCCTCCGTGATTCGATGCCGGTATGGAAAGAGAAATATGATGGTGTTGAAAAACTGAATGTTGCGGTGATGGGTTGCATTGTAAACGGCCCGGGAGAAAGTAAACATGCTGATATTGGTATATCATTGCCGGGAACAGGTGAAGCACCAAGCGCTCCGGTATTCATTGACGGTGAAAAAGCTATGACACTCCGAGGTAATAAAATCGCCGAAGAGTTTCAGGAAATAGTAGAAAAATATATCGAAAAGAGGTTTGGATAATATGCAGCCAGTACGCGGAACAAAGGATTATTTCGGTGAGGATGGGGAAATTTTTGAAACGATAATTAATACGGCAAAAAATATTGCTGAAAATTATAATTTTAAAACGCTTCATACGCCGATATTTGAAGAGACGAATGTATTCACCAGAACGCTTGGTGAGGAAAGTGATGTTGTATCGAAAGAGATGTATTCGTTTGATACCAAGGGAGGAGAGAATATTACGCTCAGGCCGGAATTTACGGCAGGTGTGGTAAGGGCTTTTATCTCTAATGGGTGGCAGCAATTATTACCTCTGAAATTATTTTCTTATGGCCCGGCATTCAGGTATGAACGCCCACAGAAAGGCAGGCAGCGCCAGTTCCATCAGGTTAATTTTGAGTATTTCGGGAATGCAGAACCAACGGCTGACGCGGAACTTATTATCTGCGCTGCTAATCTGCTAAAAAACCTTGGGATAACTGAGGGTCTCAAATTAAATATAAATACTTTAGGTGATAAAGAATCACGAGAGAATTATCAGAATGCTCTGGTTACTTATTTGAGTAAATATGAGAATGAATTATCAGAAGACAGCAAACGCCGCCTGACTAAAAATCCGCTCCGTATATTAGATTCGAAAGATCAGGGTGACAGGAAAATAGTTCAGAATGCTCCGATTATTACAGATCATTTAAGTGAATCTGCTAAGCAGTTCTTTGAGAAAGTGCAAAGCCTGATCGAAGGTAGTTTACATTGTCCGGTTATTTTGAATCCGAATATCGTTCGCGGGCTTGATTATTACAGTCATACCGTGTTTGAATTTATCTTAGAGAGTGGGGAATTAGGCTCACAGAATACTATTCTGGCAGGTGGAAGATATGATGGCCTTGTGGAGCAGATGGGTGGTAATCCTACTCCGGCAGTAGGTTTTGCAGCAGGTATTGAGAGATTAATGATGTCAGCTCGCGTAAGTGAAAAAACAAAACCACTGATAGTGGTAATTTCTGACTTTGAGGATAAAGCCATTAAAGCCGCAAATTTCTTAAGACAAAATAATATCAGGACTGAAGTAATTTTCTCAGGAAAATTCAGCAAAAAGATCCAGAAAGCAGATAAAATGAGCGCGCGGTATATTGTTTTTGTATTTGACACTCACCTTGAAATAAAGGATATGCAAAGCGGAGAACAGAAGCAGGCTACCCTTGAACAAATTAATAGTTTAATAAATCAGTAATGTCTTTCGAGCAGAAATTAGAATCTATAATAGCAAAACATAAGGAGATGGGTGAAAAGCTCATGAATCCTGAATCCATGCCGTCTAAAGAGTTTGCCAGCCTTTCAAGGGAATATTCAAACTTAGCTGGTACGGTTGAGGAAATTGAAAAATTCCTAAGTATAAAAAGCTCTATTTCGCAGCTTGAGGAAATGGTTGCTGACCCAGAGATGAAGGAACTGGCTGAAGCAGAGCTCAAAGAAGCAAAAGATCAAATCCCGGTACTGGAAAAACAGATAAAGATCGCATTACTCCCAAGAGATGCAGCTGATACAAAGAATGCCATATTGGAGATACGCGCGGGAACGGGCGGTGATGAAGCTGCGATTTTTGTAGGTGATCTATTCAATATGTATCAGCGTTATGCAACGAAGCTAGGATGGCAGTTTGAGATAATGGAAATATCAGAAAGCGATATGGGCGGCTTTAAGGAAGTTATATGCAGTATTTCAGGAACTAATGTATTCGCGAAATTAAAATTTGAATCAGGCGTTCACAGGGTTCAGCGTGTTCCAAAAACTGAAACGCAGGGACGTATACATACATCAGCAGCAACGGTTGCAGTACTTCCGGAAGCTGAAGATGTTGATATACAGATCGAAGATAAAGATATCCGCGTTGACGTATTCCGCGCGCAGGGTGCCGGCGGCCAGCACGTTAACAAAACTGAATCAGCGGTTCGTGTAACTCATATTCCAACGGGCTTAGCCGTTGCGCAGCAAACTGAAAAATCCCAGCATAAAAATAAAGCCCACGCGATGAAACTTCTTAAATCACGCCTTTATGAAATGCAGAGGCAGAAGCTTGAACAGGAACGCGCATCCGCACGTAAAAGCCAGGTTGGCAGCGGTGACAGAAGTGAGAAGATCCGCACTTACAATTACCCGCAAGATAGAATTACTGACCACCGAATTGGCGTAAGCATCTTCAATATTGAGAAAGTTGTTGATGAGGGAAATATCGGTCAGGTAATTGACGCGCTTATAGTTGATGAGCAGGAAAAATTACTTGCGGAATTGGGAAATTAAACTCTTTGCCACGAAGGGGTTTGTCCTATTCTGATAACCCGTGCTTTTTCCGATAAAGTTTGAGTTGGTGATGGGGTATCAATTTCATTTTCATTAAAAGAAAATTTTTCTTTAATTGCCTGCCCTTTTTCAATTTCTGCTACCGGGCTTCTTTTAGGGTTCTTCGTATAATGGCCTATCCTCATCGTGGCTATATAATTTCTGCCATTTTCAAGGAAAAGCTGTAAATGTTTGGCATAATCAGCGCCTAGATCAACCACACTAAGCACCCCTTTTAAATAAGCTTTCCCTACCTCATTTAATTTTCCTGTTTCCAGATCAACGCCTTCCCGGGCATTTATTCCAACTGCTGCATCTGCTGCGCGATATCCTCTACGGCCCATTTCTTCATTATCAATAATAGTAGAAAAAGATTCATCATTTAAAATATTGTCGTAATATGTATCACAGTGAATGTGGCCTTTAGCCAATTTTGCATGCTGTTTTTTTAATTCTTTATATTTTACCTGTACCTCTCTACATCTATCTATATGCGCAAAAATAAAATCTTTTGTTAATTCTAAATCATTCTTATCTGACGATATAGGCAGCTCATTTCTTTCTCTTAGGTTTTGTGCAAGAATATTAAGCCTTTCAGAAAATTCTCCTGTTTCAGGATTATAAATTTTTTTAAGTTTCCTTATCTGATGGGCAGGATCATAAGGATCTTTATTTGCAATTCTTTTTTTTGCTGTTTCACTATGGAATATATTATCCAGTACCATCATTCCCGCAGAAAATTCTCTGCCCTGCCTATATGCTATAGCAGGATCAAATTCTTTTGTAGGATCATAAGACAAAAGTGTGCCTGAGGCTTTTTCACAAATATAAAATGCTTTCTGCAACTCAACTTTTTTACCATCTATAATTTCAGTAACATCAATTATTCCTTTAAGTAAAATTTTAGGAAAACGTACTTTTATCTCTTCACCAAACTTATCATATACACTATGAAGCCTCTCCCCTGCTTTCTGAATATGAGTTGTTATGCTCAAACCTTTTTTAGGAAGGATTCCATGAAATAAATTAGTCTGCGGGGTTTCTATAACAACATAAAAATTCTGCAGTTTTTTATCTTTTTCGGCCTGAATTATATGATAGTTGATATCGCCAACAGATTTATTGGTGCCATTAGTATTATCTTCAAAGCTAATATTACTATATCCTATTTGTTCTAAATGTTTGGTGATTGCCTGTTTATTAGTTGCCATCTTTTCCCTTCTATTCCTTCAAATTCTTGGTATTACAATCATACAATTTATGGTAAAATGGTTAAGAAATCATTAAGAAATACAAGCAATTTGAACGAATATGCCGGAACCAGAAAATAAATATCTTAAAACCGCTTGGAAGAACGCTGCGAACAGGCTTCGTAAGGCCGGGGTGAAGACGCCATTGCTTGATAGCAGGCTGCTTTTACAGAATGTGCTTGGTATCACTTATGAGCAATTGCTGGTTTCTGCAACACGTGAACTTTCTGATGAGGAAAGCCAAGGTTTTGAATCCTATATAATGCGCCGCCTTAAACGTGAGCCTGTGGCTAAGATATTGGAAGAAAAGGAGTTTTGGGGTTTGAAATTCAAAACTACTCAGGCAACCCTTGATCCGCGCCCTGATACTGAAACGCTTATTGAGTCGGTTCTCAGGAACTTTAAAGATAAGGAAAGACCGTTCAAAATACTTGATCTTGGTACGGGAACGGGATGTATAATAATTTCCCTGCTTAAGGAATATCCTAACGCTACGGGACTTGGCGTTGATAAATCGCTTGATGCTTTACAGGTTGCGCGTGAAAATTCCGAGAAAAATAATACAGCCAATCGGCTGGATTTTGTTCAGTCTGATTGGTTTTCTAATGTTACGGATAAATACGATATTATCGTTTCTAACCCGCCTTATATTAAAAATGATTCAATACAGCATCTCTCGGAAGAGGTTGCTTTGTTTGAACCGAAACTAGCGCTTGAAGGCGGCAATGAAGGGCTTGATGCTTATAAAAATATAGCAGAAAAAATAGAAGGTTTTTTAAACCCACATGCCAAAGCTTTTTTTGAGCTAGGAAAATGGCAGGAAGAGCCTGTTGCAGAGATAATAAATAAAAAAGGGTTTCAGGTAGCTGAAGTATGGGAAGACCTGGCTGGAGTTCCAAGAGTTATGGTTTTCCATAAGCCGTTTTTGAAAGTCGTAAAGTAATTATCTTTTAAGCCTTACTGCTGCGGCGCGCGCTTCCTTAGTAACATCAACACCGGCGATCATACGGGCGATCTCTTCATCAGATTCTTTTTTAGTTAATTTTTTAGCAGTTATTTCCGCTTCATCTTTTGCAGTTATTTTTGAAACCAGAATATGTGAATCAGCTTTGGCGGCCATTTGAGGTGAGTGGGTAATGCAGATTATCTGCTGGTTCTTGCTAAGGCGTTTAATTCTTTCTCCTACCAGATCAGCTGTAGCGCCGCCAATGCCTGCATCTATCTCATCAAATATCAGACACGCGGAGGATTTTATATCTGACAGGGAAATTTTAAGCGCGAGCATCACTCGGGAAGTTTCACCACCTGAAGCAACTTTTGCAAGCTCCGCGAAAGCCTGACCGGGATTTGTTGACACTTTAAATATTACTTCATCAAAACCGTTTGAACAAAATTTGTTTTCTTTTTCGTTTATATCTACCTGAAACTTTGCACCTTTCATGTTTAGAATTGGAAGTTCATCTGAAACTTCATGCCCGAGTTTTTCGGCTGATTGTTTTCTTTTTGCTGATATCTTTTCAGCTAACTCCAGATAATTCTTTTCAACTTCTTTTTCTTTTTTCTGCAAAACTTTCAAAGATTCATTAGAATTTTTTATATTAGATAATTTTTGTTTAAACTCTGTGATCAAGTTCAGGAGGCCATCAC
The DNA here is from genome assembly GCA_031426355.1 of Alphaproteobacteria bacterium. Classification (GTDB taxonomy): domain Bacteria; phylum Pseudomonadota; class Alphaproteobacteria; order Rickettsiales; family UBA8987; genus JANPLD01. Next base: position 56,653 of record JANPLD010000068.1, read on the forward strand.
ATGACGTATTATATTTACGCGAGAATTCGCGTAAAGTGAAAAGCCTTTCCTCAACTTCATCCAAATTATTTTCTTCCGATGAAATTTCTTCGACAAGATTATTAACTTCATTTTCAATCTTGTCTGTTTCAATAATTGAATTTTCAATTGATGACAGGAGCGAAGATATTTTTTCCTCACCTAAATGAGAAGAAAGTTTATTTAAGGATTTTTGTATCTGCAGAAGCGAGCGTGTTATCTGCAAAGATTCTAAAGATTTATTAGCAGAATCAAGAATTTCCAGAATTTTATTCTGGTTTGAAAGTTTTTGTTTTCTATCAAAAAGCCTTGTTTCTTCACCTTCTTCAGGATTGAATTTTTCTAGTTCATTGATGGCATATTGAAGGAAATCTTTTTCTTTTTCGCGTTCATTTGCCTGCGAAATATTTTCTTCGATTTGGCTTTTCAAATCTTTCAATTCTTTAAAAATGCCTAAAAGCGCAGCTTTCTCTTTTGAAAGACTGGAATATTGGTCAAGAATCTCAATATGATTTTTTCTATCTAGAAGACCGGTAAAGTCATTCTGGCGATAGGATTCGATCAGATATTCAGAGATATTTTTTAATAGGTTTGTGCTTACCGGAGAATCATTAATATAGACTTGAGATTTTGAAGAAGTTACTGAACGCCTGATAATTATATTATCCTCAGCTTCAATATCGCTTTCACTTAATATCTCTTTTACTTTTTTATTGTTACTAATGTCAAATTCAAGGGATACCGCACCTTTCTCAGTGATCTGGTTATTATTTATCCTGGTGTTTTTTGAGCCCAGACAAAATGCGATCGTATCAAGCAAAATAGATTTTCCTGAACCTGTTTCACCCGTAATCAAGTTAAAGGAGTCAGAAAAATCCAAATCTATTGATCTTATCAGGGATATGTTTTTTATGTTTAGTGAGAGCAGCATTAATTTTGTATTTCTTTCTTTATTGTATCCAGAATTTCTGAGGCATTCCAAGTTATATGACCGCAATTTTCAAGAGGAAATAATTTTATATCAAGCCCCCTTTCCTCGCCTCTTTTTAGCAGTTCTTCACTATGATGGAAAGGAGTTGTTTGATCTTCCACGGGGTGGAATAGTAAAAATTTTCCTTTAAAACTGGTGTTTTCCAAAGTGTTTTTATTATCAAACGCATGATGCAGAACTTTGGTAAGATCAAAATCTTTAAATTCAGGATAGGATTCTTTGGTCTTATCAACAAGATTGGTGAAAGACGCGACAATAACAACTGCCAATATATTTTTGTAATCCAAAGTTTCATTCATCTTCAGAGCATTTGTAGCACCTAAAGATTCACCAAATATTATTAATTTAGGATAATTTTCTTTTTCCAAAAACTTTGCGACTGCTAGTTTATCTTTTGCAAAATTCTCTTCAGATGGCCTTCCTGTGGAGGAGCCATAACCACGGTTTGAAACAGCAACAAAGCCATTACCATTTTTTATAATTTCTTTGAGTAATTTTAAACGATATTCGCGGTTATAATTTTCGTTTTTACTAGGTTTTCCGACATCGCCCCAATGGCCAGTGTTGCCATGGAAAAGAATGAACATTATGCCATTTGGATTTTCAGGTTGTTTTACCCATAATGTCAGCCTGTCATTATCTTCTGTTTCAATAGAAATAGTTGTGGTTTCAGGCAGGGAGTATTCTTCCGCAGTTTTTACCGCGTCAACATTTGAAGGGTAAGGCCTGAAGATAAACCTATCCTGCAGAAGCGACATTACAAAAAGTTTGATGTGGGAAATAAATCTCATAAGACGGGTTTTCCCTTATCTTACCAATCAATAATGCCTCTGCCTATAGGAAAGTGCTTCAGCAATATGATTTTTTTCTATAATGTCGCTTGCTGCCATATCGGCAATTGTACGGCCTAAACGCATAACACGAGTATATCCGCGCATGGATAATTTCAGACTTTCAGAACCTTTTTCAAGCAGCGTTTTAGCTTCATTTGTCATGACGCAGAATCTTTCAAGGTCAGCGCCAACCAGATCAGAATTGTTCCTGTATGGCAAATCTTTATATCTTTCTTTTTGAATATTCCGGCAATTAACAACCCTTTCCTTGATAGTTTTTGAGCTGTCGCCCGTTGTCATATTAAATGCCTGATGAGCGTTCTGCTCAGAAACTTCTATATAGATATCAAACCTGTCAAGGAGTGGCCCTGATATCTTGCCCTGATATTCGTTAGCGCATTTTGGTGCGCGTGAGCAGGCTTTTGCTGCGTTATCAAGATAGCCGCATTTGCATGGGTTCATGGCGGCAATGAACTGGAAATTCGCGGGATAGGTAATGTGGGAATTAACACGCGATATGGTAACTTCACGCGCTTCCAAAGGTTGCCGAAGGCTGTCTAAAACCTGACGTGGAAATTCAGGAAGTTCATCCAGAAATAAAATGCCGTTATGCGAAAGTGAAACTTCACCGGGTTTAGCGCGCGTGCCGCCACCTGTCATCGCAGGCATGGAACAATTATGATGCGGGCTTCTGAATGGGCGGGAGGAAATTAAGCCACCCTCTTTTATATGGCCACCAATTGAATGTATCATTGAGGTTTCCAGAATCTCGCGAGGTTCAAGATCAGGAAGGATACCGGGAATTCTTGCGGCGATCATAGATTTGCCGGAGCCGGGTGGGCCGCTCATAAGTAAATTATGACCGCCAGAAGCACATATCTCAGCGGCACGTTTGGCAGATTCCTGACCTCTAATATCTATAAAATCAGGATATTTAATTACTTCAGTTTTTATCTCTAATTTGGGGCGAGGTATAACTTGAGTGCCCTTAAAATGGTTTAGCAATTGAACAATGAAAGAGGGTGCTAAAATATCAAGATCATCTCCAGCCCAGCAGGCTTCCTGAGAATTATCATTAGCGCATATTAAGCCGCGGTTTTTACCTAGTGCCGAGATTGCAGCGGGTAATATTCCACTTACTGGAATTATTCCCGCATCTAGAGATATTTCACCCATTGCATAGTAGCGGAGAATCTCATCCTGCGGCAATAAATTCATTGAGGTCAGGAGCGCCAGAATTATCGGGAGGTCATAATGGCTGCCTTCCTTAAATACATCTGCGGGGGAGAGATTCACTACCACACGTTTCGCCGGAAAGCTTAGCCCGAGAGAAGAGAATGCAGCCCTGATACGCTCACGCGATTCTGCAACGGCTTTGTCAGGAAGGCCTACAATATGGAAGTTTACCATGCCGGAAGCTATCTGGCATTGCACGTCAACATCTACGGTTTCAATACCGTTAAAAGAAAATGTTGATACTCTTGAAACCATAAATAATTTTAATTTTCTCTACCTATAGTAGACGCACCTTAAAAAGACAAATAATATACATGTTATGAAACAAGATATTTACTGAAAAATTCTAAAACCTCGGCTGGTATCCTAATAGATTTTATCCTTGAACCTTCATTAGTTACGCAAACTATAAGTATTTTCACATCTGCGAGCTTGTCGCCATGATGGTTAAAGCAGTTTTGTGTCATTTCTACTGATGAGGCCCCTATTTTAGTTATAATCGTTTCAACCAGTATCTCATCATCCAGACGGCCAGGGTTCTGATAATCAACCTCTGCTTTCTTGACTACGAAGAATACATTCTTCTCTTCCATCAGTCTTCTATGGTCATAACCGCTCTCACGCAGGAAATCAGTACGGGCACGCTCGGCAAATTTAAGAAAGTTGGCATAGTAAACTACCCCTCCGGCATCAGTATCTTCATAGTAAACACGGTATTTTTTAGTGAATTTGCTCATTTTGCTTCCTCTTTCTGTTCCTTAGTGTTATAAGCGCCTGCAATCTAAGTCTATAAATAAAATGATTGCAAATAAATTCCAAGAATCTGTTACTTTTGACGATGTACTCCTTCGTCCCGCACTGAGTGATGTGCACCCAGCCCAGGTTGATACCTCCACTTATATAACGAATAACATTAAGCTCGGCGTTCCGCTTATTTCCGCAGCCATGGATACTGTTACCGAAGCAAAACTTGCCATTGCGATGGCACAGAGCGGGGCGATAGGTTGTTTGCACAAGAATATGACGCCTGAAGAACAGGCTAATGAAGTTCGCAAGATCAAAAAATTTGAGTCGGGAATGGTAGTAAACCCGATAACCATATCACCTGAATCAACACTTTCTGATGTTCTTTTTGTGATGGAAAGTAGTAATATTTCAGGAATTCCAGTTACTACTGATAGCGGTAAACTTGTTGGGATAATTACCAATAGGGATGTACGTTTTGCAACTGATAAAAAGCAGAAAGTTAAAGACTTGATGACGGCGAAAAACCTTATCACTGTTAAAGATGGTACTGATATTGATGAGGCAAAAAAACTGCTACATAAATTCAGAATAGAGAAATTAATAGTTGTTGATAAAAATTATAAATGCGTTGGTTTAATTACTGTTAAAGATATTGAGAAATCACAGAAATTTCCGAACGCTACGAAAGATAAGCTTGGACGCTTAAGAGTTATTGCAGCAGTTGGCGCTGGTGATGATGGTATAAAGCGTGCAAAGGCTTTGCACGAAGCGGAAGTTGATGCAGTAATAGTTGATACTGCACACGGCCATTCAAGGAATGTTTTGAACACTGTGGAAAAGATCAAAAAACTTTTCCCTAAACTTGATGTTATCGGCGGAAATATAGCAACCGGTGAAGCTGCAAAAGCACTTGCTGATGCAGGAGCGGACGCAGTTAAAGTTGGTGTGGGACCGGGTTCTATATGCACCACAAGAATAGTTGCAGGTGTTGGAGTTGCGCAGCTTACAGCAATTATGGAAGCGGTGGACGTTGCAAGAAAATCTAAAATACGCGTTATTGCAGATGGAGGAATTAAATTCTCAGGTGATCTCGCAAAAGCAATTGCGGCAGGGGCAGATACAGTAATGATAGGTTCATTATTCGCGGGAACAACTGAAAGCCCGGGAGAAATTATATTATTTCAGGGCCGTTCATATAAGACATATCGCGGTATGGGTTCTATCGGTGCAATGGCGCAAGGTTCGGCTGATAGATACTTCCAGCAGGATATCAAAGACCAGCTTAAACTAGTACCCGAAGGTGTTGAAGGAAGAGTTCCTTATAAAGGTGATGTAACAGCGGTAATCCATCAGTTAGTTGGTGGTTTACGTTCTGCTATGGGATATACCGGCAATGGTAACATCAAAGAAATGCAGAGCAAATGTAATTTTGTTCGTATCACTAATGCGGGACTTAAAGAAAGCCACGCGCATGATGTCATGATAACCAAGGAAGCACCAAATTACAGGGCGGAATGAATTCAATCACTGAAAAAATACAGACTGCTAAAGAACAGGGTCTGTATATTGATTATTACTGCGAGCGCATTGCAGGAAATGATCTTTTCGGGTTTTCTGAATTCTTAAATACACTTTCTAATATTGCATTTTTAGTTGCTGCTATTTTTGTATTTAAAGAAATCTTTAAACGTAATTTATTTAAAGCAAAATATTTCGATATTATTTTTCTTGGAATAACGCTTGCTGCAATTGGTGTTGGAAGTTCAATATATCATTACTCCCCAAGTAATAGGAATGAGTTACTGGATGTTATACCTATAACCATTTTTATTCATTTTTATCTTGTCTCGTTTTTTGTAAGGGTTCTGGATTTTAAGATATGGCAGGCGCTTATAGTGCTGGCTGGGTTTTTTGTAGTGGGTTATCTGGCAGGTGCGAAACTTGACACGCAGATGTTAAACGGAACTATTATGTATATTCCCACCTACCTGATGATGCTAGTTATGATAGGGTTGATGGTGATAAAGAAAAAAGAGAATTATAAACACCTTCTTATCACGTCGATCCTCTGGACATTCTCATTAACATTCAGGACTATTGACTTGAACGCCTGTGAAATAACCAATGGGATTGGCACACATTTATTCTGGCATGTTTTAAATGCTGTGGTGCTTTACAGGTTAACTACGTTACTTATTATAAAATCTAGAAATAATTAAAGCCTCACCTTCACTGATAATCCATGTGCATCAAGGTTTTCCTTCTTAGCAAATAACATTGCGTGTGGTGCAAGTTCCTCAAAAGATTCTTTAGTACATTTTATCATTGAGGTACGCTTCATGAAATCAAGCACGCCAAGGCCGGAGGAAAATTTTGCAGTTGCTGAGGTTGGTAGAACGTGGCTTGGGCCTGCTACATAATCACCAATTGCTTCAGGAGTGTAAGCACCTAGGAATATTGCTCCGGCATTATGTATCTTGCGTGAGAATTTTTCTGGGTCGGCAGTTATTATTTCAAGATGTTCCGCTGCTATCATGTTTGCAATCTCAACGCCTTCCTTATCCAAATTTTCAACGATGATTATCGTGCCGTTATTTTTTATACTCTGTGAAGCGATATCAGTTTTGGATATTCGCTCTACCATAACTTCCAGTTCCTTATTCACTTTATCAGCCAGCTCCTCAGAGTCAGTGATAAGTATTGATCTTGCTGATTCATCATGTTCTGCCTGTGAAAGCAGGTCAGCCGCAACATGTTTAGGATGAGCCGACTCATCAGCAATAACTAATATCTCGGAAGGGCCTGCAACGGAATCTATCCCCACTTTACCAAATACTTGTCTTTTAGCTTCTGCCACATAGGAATTACCCGGGCCAACTATTTTCACGACACGTTTTATGGATTCAGTTCCATATGCAAGTGCTGCAACCGCCTGGGCGCCGCCGATCTTATATATCTCACTTATGCCGCATATTTTTGCTGCCTGCAGAAGTATAGGATTCAGAACACCTTCCTGCGTTGGTGTCACCATCACTATTCTTTTAACGCCTGCAACAAGCGCCGGAACAGCGTTCATCAAAACTGAAGATGGGTAGAAAGCTTTACCGCCCGGAACATAAAGTCCCACAGAATCAACCGCGTTCCACTTCCAGCCTAGCTGGTTACCTGATTCGTCTTTGAATTTCTCATCAGAAGGTTTCTGGCGTTCATGATAATCCCTTATCCTTTTGTAAGAGAATTCCATAGTTTTAAGAAATTCCTTATCAGCTTTTTTGAGAGCTTCATTTATCTCATCTTCCGTAACCCTGATATTCGATTCATTAATATCAAAATTATCGAATTTCTTGGTATATTCAAAGACCGCAGAATTTTTGCGGTTTATTACATCAGCAATAATATCTGAAACAGTAGAAGCTATTTTCTTATCAGAAGAAGGGTCTACCGAAAACAGATCTTCAAGTTGTTTGATATCAGCATCTATTTTATATTTGATCTTCTTAAGCATTTTCAAATTTTTTTATTATCGCTGAAAGCTCTTTTTTACGTGTAGTATAAGCTTGGCGGTTAGCGATCAGCTTGGAAGACACATCAGCAAGTTTTTCACCTTCCGCCATATCATTAGCCTTAAGCGTTTTGCCGGTACTTACCAGATCAACTATCCTATTACACAGACCGAGCATTGGAGCCAGCTCAATTGAGCCGTTAAGCTTAATACATTCTGCCTGAATGCCTTTGCTCTCAAAATATTTTTTAGTGAAATTCACATATTTTGTGGCAATACGGATATGGCTCTGGTTCCAGAAATTTTTATCCTGAGCGAGTTTTTTAGGTGCGGCAATGGAAAGCCTACATTTTCCTATTTCAAGGTCTGAGAGCGTATAGATATTATCGTAATCGAATTCCAAGAGAACATCACTACCGCAAATACCGATATGCGCTGCGCCGAAAGAGACAAAAGTTGCAACATCAAAACTGCGCACTTTTATGAATTTGATATTTTTTTCTGAGCTTTCAAATACTAATTTACGGGAATTTTCTGAATAAAATTCCTTCTCAGGTGTTATACCTGATTTTTTGAAGATAGGGTCTAACTCTTCAAGTATCCTTCCCTTTGGAACTGCAATTATAATGTCTTTCACGGTCTGAAATGTTTGTGTGCTTGGTTTATAAGGGAAAACAGCGTTTTCTTCAAGGCATAAAAAAGGCCGCTCTAAGGCGGCCTTTGTAATATAATATAAACTAAATTACTTCGTTTCAGTTTTAGTTTCAGCCTTAACTTCTACTTTATCAGTAGGAAGTTTGTTTTCTTTCCACTCATCAATTCCACCAGGGAATTTGTAGAGGTTCTTAAAGCCAAGCTCGGCTGCTTTATGAGCCGCTTGTTTGCTAGCCGGGCAATCAGTATTTGTGCAATAAAATACTATAGGATCATTTTCCTTAGCAACTGAAGTAAGATATTCTTTAGTGATCTCAGAAGTTGGTTTAACAACTGCGCCTTTGATTATAGTGCCGTCACCAAGATACTCATTGCTTCTTGCATCAATCACTAAAAGTTTAGGATTTTCAGCCTGCATTTTTTGTAATTCTTTAGCAGTGATCTCTTTGTAAGCGCCTTCTGCCATAGAAACAGCAGGTAATATCAATATCGCAAGTAATGTTAAAAGTTTTTTCATAGATCCCTTTTGGTTTTGGTTAGGTTAAAACAGATAATCCTAAAAATTTAATTAGCAATCTTACTTTCAATTTTTTTAATTAATTTTTCTATTTCCGAATTTGGGGTAACGGAAACAAAATCCTTCTCGAAATTTTTTATCTCGCCAGCAAATTCAGTATAAGTTTTATTATTAAGTATATTTCCCGCTTGCTCATATAAAGCAGAGATAGAATTATAATCGCGTTTTACGAATAATAAGGATAGATCAAGGAATTTTCTCTTAAGGATATATTTAGGATCAGATCTCACATCTTCAGTTTTCCTCACCTGTACAAATCTGGAAAGTACTTTTCTACTTTTTTCTTTAAGCGTTTCTTCCTGTACTTCATCACTTTCGGATAAAATATTCTTTTTACCAAGCTCAGCCGAAAGCTGCGCAACTATTTCTTTGCGATAGTTAAATGCTTTTACCCTTAAGGAGTTTAATCTATCATTCTTTTCATTAAGCTTTTTCTGAATGCTTTTCAGGTTACGTATAACATTTTCGGCAAGCTGAGAATTATTATGGGCGATCATTTCCTGATTCTGCTGCAATACCTCTTCTACGGTCTTCTCACCTGATGAGGTTTTTTCCGGTAGAGATGAGATTATATTGTTCTGCGCAGAATCAAGCTCTTCAACCAATATCTTTCTGGTAACAGAATACTTATTGCTATGGACATAATAAATTATAAGCAAAAGTGAAGCAGCCACAAAAGCTTTATACGCTACAGAAAGATAACATTTATATCTTTTGCAATTTGGTGTTTGAATTTCATTCATGGGAATCTCATTCATAGACTTTCAATTAATTTAAGTAAGCTATCGCTATTTGGATATTTCGGAAAAATGACCTTGTTAAAATCAAACCCTTCCAGAACTCCTGCGATCTTTCCGCTTAAGCATACAGCGTTAATTCGGGAAAATCCATATGGTAGATTTAATACATTTATCTGTTCGAGGAATATCCTGGCAGTACGCTCTGAAAAGAAAATCACATTTATCTCGTTACGGAATAATTTTACTGCTTCATCGGTAAGCTCTAGCCTATGCGCTTTGTATAAAATCTCACGGATATAATTATATCCCTCCCTTTCCATTAATAGCCCCAACCTGCCTTTAGTTATCTCAGCAGAGATATGATAAAAATTCTCTTTTGCAGGGAAATTTTCTTTTATGAAATTGAATAGGGCAGTCTCACCGCTTTCTTTTGATTTATCATGAGTTGCTGAAAGTATTTTTTTGAATCCAAGTTTTTCTGCCTCCTTAGCTGAAGTTTTCCCAACAGTGATTATATTATAATCTTTTTCATTCGTATTTTTTGCAAGTGCTTTAATGCCGTTTGCAGAGGTAATAAGAATGTTGGAATTAGCAGGGATATTTATTTTCCTGTCATAGATTTCAATTTCTAAAAGCGGTGAGATCACACATTCATGCTTGGATGAACTTTCTATTTTGTGTTTTAGGGAAACAGAATTCTCATAAGGTCTTGTAAGTAATATTTTCATATAAAGAATATTTCCCCGCTTGATATTTTTTTGATTTCATTTCCAGTTTTAAATAGCATTTCTCCATTCTCATTAATTCCTATTATCTCACCTTTAGTTTTTATATCGCCTAATAGAATCTCAGCATTTCCGGTAACAAGCAGAGTTTTAATATCATTTATTATATTAGCTAAACCTGATTTTTTATATTCTTTAATTATTTTAGAAAGATTTGCCGTGAGCATTCTTAGTGCCTCTTCAATTTGAAAATCTATTTTTAAATTTTTAAAACTGGTAGTTTTCCTTTCAATTAAATGGTCTGGGCTTGAATCTATATTAATACCAATACCGCAGATTAAAAAATTATTATGCTTCTCTAAAAGTATCCCGGCTATCTTTGCATTTTCTACCAGAACATCATTAGGCCATTTTATCTGGGGACTTAAACCTGATGTTTTCAAGATTTTACAAATAGCCAAAGCGCAGAAATATGAATAGAATTCCGGGTGATTTTCTTTCGAGATATCAAAGATAAAACTGGAGAACAAATTCCCTTCTTCCGATATCCATTCCCTGCCTTGCCTGCCTTTGCCTTTAGTTTGCTGCTTTGTAGTTATTACAAGATTATCAAGATTAATTGTTTTTGAGATTATAAGCCGTTTTGCTTCATCATTGCTGCTGTCAAGGATTTCAAAATTCCTTATGGCAAATTCCTGAAATTTTGAAGTTGTGAAATCCAATGGATTCTAGCCTAATAAAGTGAGTAGAAAAAATCTTCTATGAATTCCTGAATATCTGCGATATAAAATGAAACCGCAAAATTAAGTACGATTATAACAGCAATCAAAGCACTCAACGCAAAACTTTTATTTACAGTTAGGTCATCAGATGAGCTGCTATCAAAATACATGACCTTAATTATTCTGAGATAATAGAAGCACGCAACAACACTTGAAATTATACCTGTAACAGCGAGTGTATAAAACCCTTTATCTATCGCATGAACGAATACGTAGAATTTCGCCCAGAAACCTGCAAGCGGCGGTATGCCTGCAACTGAGAACAACAGTATCGCAAATGATAATGCATGTAGGGGAGCTGTTTTTGATAGCCCTGCAAGTGAAGGTATGTCAGAAAAATCCTCATCATTTTTAAGAACCGAAGTGATGAGCGCGATAAGCCCTATTACTGAGACAGCATAAATACTTATATATAATATTGCAGATTCATATGCTTCCTGCCCGCCAATGGATATCGCTATCATCACAAAACCGATATTTGCGATCGAGCTATATGCAAGTAGCCTTTTTATATTATCCTGCTTAAGAGCCGCAAAAGCACCGACTAACATTGATAGGCCTGCAACGATTGCAAATATCATACCGAAAGAGCCATATATCTCATTTGAGAAAATAGCTGTTAATCTGATAATGAACCCGATCGCAGCTATTTTAGGAATAGTTGAAATGAATGACAGCACAGATTTTGTCGCGCCCTCATAAACATCCGGCGCCCACATATGCATCGGTGCCGCTGATATTTTGAAGAAGAACCCGATAATAGTAAGTACTACACCTATAGTTACAGCAGGGGTCAGCTCTTTCATGCTGTCGGCAAAAAGGAATTCAATACTGATATCTGTAAGGTTAGTTGAGCCTATAAAACCATAGATAAGTGAAGCACCGAACAATATCAGGCATGATGCAAGCGCGCCAAGTACAAAATATTTTACTGCTGCCTCAGTTGATTTTTCACTATCCCTGTTTATGGCAACCATTACGTATGAAGAAAGGCTCAGCAATTCCAGGCCGAGATACATCAGAAGCAGATCAGATGCTGACACTAAAAGGAAGGCTCCGGTTACACCAAGCAGCAAAAGGATAGGGAATTCAAAACACTTTTTATTTCCGCCAGCATAGTTTTTATCATTCGCGGATATTATCACCACACCCACCGCAAGTGCGCTCATCAGCATTTTTAAAGCATTAGAGAAATCGTCATATATATATGCTTCATTAAATAGAAGCGTTCTGGATTGCAGCGCGTTATCCGATACATAAACAAGTAGGTATATCGCAACCAGAAATGCAATTCCAGTTAGAGTGAGTATTACCTTTGTAGTTTTTTCAGTTTGCGAGAAAGCGCCAACCAGCAATAATACCATTGCAGTTATACTGAGGAATATCTCCGGCAAAATATTTGAAAGGATATCAAATTCCATAATATTGATTAATTGATAGTAATAATTGTTTGATAGCAGGGCCTGAATAATCAGTTATCAGCCAAGGCATGATTCCGTAAGCAATTGCGAGTATCGCGATAGAATAAAGAACAGTTTTTTCATATTTATTGATGTCAGTAAGCATCCTCACTTCAGGATTTGTGATCTCACCGTAAACTATTTTCCTGTAGAGTAATAACATATAGGCGGCACCAAGTACAACGCCTGTAGCTATGAAAGCAGATACGATCATGTTATCTTTGAATACACCGAGTAATACAAGGAATTCACCCACAAAACCGCTGGTTCCTGGCAGGCCAACCGAAGCCATGGTGAATATCATGAATACTAATGCGAACCTTGGCATCATGCTTACCACGCCACCGAATTTATCGATTCTTTTCGTGTGCATCCTGTCATAAAGAACGCCAACACAAAGGAAGAGCGCCGCTGAAACTATACCATGACTTAACATCTGGTACAGCGAACCTTCAATACCCTGCTGGTTGAACGAGAATATTCCCGCAGTTACATAACCCATATGCGCGATGGAAGAATATGCTATCATCTTTTTCATATCTTCCTGCGCAATGGCTACCAATGAAGTATAAACAACTGCAATTGCAGAAAGCGCGTAGATGAACCATCTTAGATCATAACTTGCTTCAGGTAATATAGGCAGTGAAAACCTGATAAAACCATAAGCACCAAGTTTTAACAGGACCCCTGCAAGTATAACAGAGCCCGCTGTTGGCGCCTGCACGTGAGCATCAGGTAACCATGTATGGAACGGCCACATTGGAACTTTCACTGCAAAGGATGCAAAGAAGGCAAACCATAATATTTTCTGCGTTCTGCCATCAACAAGGTCAGGGATAAAATTATATAGTTCAGTGATATCAGTCGTATCAGCCTGTAGATACAAATAGATTATTGCGAGAAGCAGGAAAAGCGATCCGAGTAAAGTATATAGGAAGAATTTATATGAGGCATATATCCTGTTCTCACCGCCCCATATACCGATTATCAGATACATCGGGATAAGTGATGCCTCAAAGAAGAAATAGAAAAGCATCATATCAAGCGAGAGGAATACCCCTATCACAAGAGTTTCAAGGATAAGGAAAAGTATCATATATTCCTTAACCCTAGTGGTAATTGATTTCCAGCAGGAGATTATGCAAACCGGTATCAGGAAAGTTGTCAGCAGAATTAAATAAAGTGATATGCCATCAACACCGAGGAAATAATATATCCCGGAATTATCTACCCATTCAAATTTTTCAGTCATCTGAAAACCTTCAGCCGATACATCAAATTTGAATAGCATGAAAAGCGAAAGCGCGAAAGTTATCAAACTTATCCACAGCGCAAATATCCTTGATATCTTTTCATCCTTTATCAATAGCGCAAGAAGCAGCGCTCCTACAAGCGGCAGAAAAGTTAATGTTGTAAGTATAGGTATATGCATTCTTAAATTATATTAGTATAAAATATCCAAGGATCAATATTACGCCTATCAGCATCACGAATGAATAATGATAGATATATCCGCTTTGCACAACCCTGAAGCCAGCGCCGAATCTTGAAGAAATATAAGCAAAGCCATTAGGCCCAAGCCCGTCTATTATTTTGGTATCAAAGAATTTCCACAAGAATTTTGCAATTTTCTTGGCAGGGCGAACGAATATGCAATCATATAGCTCATCAACATACCATTTATTATAGAACAACAGGTAAAGCGGCCTGAAGAAACTCGCAAACCCGGAAGGCAAACCTGTAAATAATATATAGCAGATGAACGCCAGAACAAACCCTGAAGCACCCACAATTAATGGAGCCTGCTTCACCCATTTAGGTACATGGTGAGCAGCTTCATAGATAGTAGTCTCCGCAGATATTTTGCCAAGGGCGATAGATTCATTCCAGAATTTTATTTCGCCTTTAACGATACCAAAATGATTTGCAAAAATTCCCCCGATGAATATTGCGCCTATAGCTAGTATTATCAGCGGTATTGTCATTTTTTTAGGTGACTCATGTATATGGTCGATAGTGTTCTGGCTCGCTCGGCATTTGCCATGGAACACCATAAATATCAAACGCCATGAATAGAACGCCGTTAGTGCCGCAGTGGTAATCCCCATCCAGAAGGCAAATGCGCCATATTCATTACCTGACGAACCCGAAGCAAATGCAGTTTCAAGAACCATATCTTTTGAATAATAACCTGAAAGTAATGGGAAGCCCGTAATTGCGAGTGTTCCGATAAGCATCATCAGATATGTAAGCGGGATCTTTTTCCAGATGCCACCCATTTTGCGTATATCCTGTTCATCACTCATCGCGTGGATAACACTGCCCGCTGATAAGAACAGTAACGCCTTAAAGAAGCCGTGAGTATATAAATGGAATATCCCTGCTCCATAAGCTGAAACACCGCATGCGAAGAACATATATCCAAGCTGCGAACAGGTTGAATATGCGATTATCTTTTTTATGTCATTTTGTGTGAGAGCAATAGTTGCAGCAAATAAAGCCGTGCTGGCGCCAACTACTGTTACCATATGAAGCGCGATCTGGGACTGCTCAAAAAGTGGGGACATTCTTGCGACCAGGAATATTCCCGCTGTTACCATCGTTGCGGCATGTATAAGGGCAGATACCGGGGTTGGGCCTTCCATCGCGTCAGGTAACCAAGTGTGCAATCCAAGCTGTGCTGACTTACCCATGCACCCGATAAAAAGCAGTATGCATATCACATCAACTGCCCTGAAGGTCATTCCGGCAATATGTATTATCTCAGACCTTTTTTCAGCGATCTGGGAAAATATTTCTGAGAAAGTTATTGTCTTGAAAATGAAGAATATAGCGAAAAGCCCAAGTGCCAGTCCGAAATCACCCACCCTGTTAACTAAAAATGCTTTTATTGCCGCTGCGTTAGCGGAAGGTTTTTTATACCAGAACCCGATAAGCAGGTAAGAACATAATCCGACACCTTCCCAGCCAAGGAAAAGCTGTAATAGATTGCTTGAAGTAACAAGCATCAACATGAAGAATGTGAACAGGGAAAGGTAAGAGAAGAACCTTTGCGGGTGTTCATCGTGCGACATATAACCAACTGAATATATATGTACGAGGCATGAAACAGTGGTTACCAAAGTCAGCATTATTGCAGTTAGCATATCAACCTTGATCTGCCACATTACTGAAAAATCACCTGACTCAACCCAGCGCATTAATACCGGCTCATAACTATTGCCGTGGGTAATATCAAGGAACACAATCCATGAAAACGCTGCAGCGGCTACAACACAAATAGTTGTGATTGCCTGCGCAATACCAGCATGTAGTTTAGCTGTATTAAGCCCGACCACAACAGCGGCAAAAAGCGGTAGGAATACTATTAATTTAATTAATGTTTCGATCATCCTTTCAAACTATTTATATCTTCAACTTCAATTGAGCCTCTGTTACGGTAATATATAACTATTATCGCAAGGCCTATCGCCGCCTCAGCTGCTGCAACCGTAAGAATGAAAAATGTAAATATCTGCCCGTGCAAATCATCAAGGAAGCTTGAAAAAGCAACGAAATTTATATTCACTGCAAGAAGCATCAGCTCTATTGCCATCATGATGTTGATGATGTTTTTTCTCGCCAAGAATATACCGCACACACCTATAGTGAATATCACCGATGATAAAATGCTGTAATGAAGCAGCCCTATATTTGTAAATGTATTCATATACCTTTACCTGTTTCAACTTTAACGATTTGAAGTGAATTTTTTCTATTTCTGCTTGTCTGGCTTTTTATATTCTGCCTTTTAACACCATCTCTGTGCCTGAGCGTCAGAACTATCGCGCCTATCATCGCAACAAGGAGTATCAGGCCGGAAGTCTGGAACATTAAAACGTAATCGGTATATAATATCTCACCTATCTGGTTCGCATTAGTATCAGTATTAGGTATCCTTTCAGCTTCTGTTTCCTCGCGAGTTTTTTCCTTTTCTTTCAGGGCGTAAGATACTTCAGCATTGAGTATACTATTTTCAAGGGATTTCTCAGCCTCTTCATGCAATAACTTATCTTCTACTGATAAATGTTTTTTCTTATGTTTTCTTTTCTTCTCAACCGTTTCTACTTTGATAGTTGCGGTCTGGTCTTCTTCATCTTTGATTTTTTCCTGCGATATCTCTTCCTTTTCAGCTTTATTTACTGAAGCATAAATAACTGTTCCCATCTCAGCCATTAATATAGCTGCAAGAAGTAACCCAATAGGCAAATAACTCTGGAAACCTTTTTTAAGCGTTGCGGTTTTTATATTGAGCATCATTACCACGAACAGGAATAATACCGCAACAGCGCCTACATAAACTATCACCAACAGCATAGCAACCAGTTCAGCGCCTAAAAGTACAAATAAAGCAGCGCAGTTAAAGAAACAGAATATTAGCCACAAGACTGAATAAACAGGGTTCCTTGAAGCGATAACAGCAAGCGCGGCTATAACCGTCATGGAAGAAAAGAAATAAAAAAGTATATCTACAAACTGCATCGTATTTGAATAATTATTATTACCTGTAATCTGCTTCAGCCTCTAACCTTTTAGCAAGAGCATATTCCCACCTGTCACCGTTAGAAAGAAGCTTATCTTTATTGTATAAAAGTTCCTCATGGCGCTCAGTGACAAACTCAAAGTTCGGGCCTTCAACTATGGCATCCACAGGGCAGGCTTCTTCACATAGGCCACAATAGATACATTTTGTCATATCTATATCATAACGTGTAGTTCTGCGGGAACCATCATCCCTCGCTTCAGCTTCGATAGTGATTGCCTGAGCCGGGCAAACTGCCTCACATAATTTGCAGGCGATGCATCTTTCTTCACCGTTAGGATATCTGCGCAGTGCATGTTCACCGCGGAAGCGCGTAGAGATAGGCCCTTTCTCGTAAGGGTAATTTATCGTTACTGACGGCTTGAACATATAGGTAAGTGTTTTCCACATACCGAAGGCAATTTCCGCAAGTATAAATTTGTTCAAAGACTTAAACATACTATCTAAAATAAACTATATAGGCTGAAACTAAAACTACCCACAAAAGCGATGTAGGAAGGAATATTTTCCAGCCAAGTCTCATTAACTGGTCATATCTGTATCTAGGCAGCGCAGCACGCACCCATATAAAGCAAAATAACAGGAATAACACTTTTAATACGAACCATACTGCGCCGGGAACGATATTAAAATATTCCCATTCAAAAGGTGGAAGCCATCCACCAAGGAATAAAATGGTCGTCATGCCACACATTAATATCATGTTCGCATATTCACCGAGGAAGAATAACGCAAATGCCATTGCGGAATATTCCACGTTAAAGCCTGCAACAAGCTCAGCTTCTGCTTCCGGAAGATCAAACGGGTGACGGTTTGTTTCTGCAAGTGAAGA
This sequence comes from Alphaproteobacteria bacterium, assembly GCA_031426355.1. GTDB lineage: Bacteria > Pseudomonadota > Alphaproteobacteria > Rickettsiales > UBA8987 > JANPLD01. Next base: position 74,332 of record JANPLD010000068.1, read on the forward strand.
AATAAAGAACATCACAAGCATCGGTAATAACATTAATTGCTCATACCAGGTCCTATCCGCATAAGATAAAACTATATCCGTCAAATTCATAGAGCCTGAAAATAAAAGTATCGAAATAACTATAAGCCCAAGTGAAACTTCATAAGATATCATCTGCGCAGAAGAACGTATCGCGCCAAGGAATGAATATTGCGAGTTTGAAGCCCAGCCTGCAATTATTATACCGTAAACACCTAGTGATGAAATGGCGAAAAGATAAAGTATACCAACGTTTATATCAGCTAGTTCCCAGCCGTAATTTAGAGGTATTACCGCCCAGCCTACCATTGCTAAAATAAATGTAAGCATTGGCGCCATCAGGAAGAGTATCTTATTGGCCTTTACCGGTAGAATAGTTTCCTTGAAAAGTAATTTTACGCCGTCCATAAGAGGTTGTAGCAGTCCGAAAGGTCCCACAACGTTTGGCCCTTTACGCATTTGCATTGAGGCAATAACTTTTCTTTCAGCATAAGTAAGATAAGCAACGCATATCAATAATGGCAATACGATCGCAACAACACGCACTAATATCCAAGCCGGCGGTAAACATACCGGAAGGTTAATTACGCATTCTTTTATTTCGTTAAAATCCATACCTTAGTTACGCAATATTAACTTTCTTCTGTTTGGTAAATCCCTTTTCCTCACCAAATTCCTGATTGCAAGCGATCATAGTTTTTGAAACTCTGGAAATAGGGTCAGTAAAATAGAAATTGAAATTATCACATTCAATAGGTGATCTGCTGAATTTACCTTCAGGTAAAGCTGATGAAGCAGGCCACACGGCCTTTACAACATTATCGACATTCGCGCTCCAGAAAGTCGGCGATACTTTTGCAAGTTCTTTTCTTATATCCTCAACTGTTTCAAAACTGTTAAGCCCTAGTAATTTAGAAATGTCAGAAAATATGATGAAATCCTGCTTTGCTTCACCTGGGGGGAATACTGCAAGCCTCGCCCTTTGCATTCTGCCTTCAAGGTTCACATAAGTTGCGTTCTTTTCAGTATAAGCGGCAGAAGGTATTATAACATCCGCAACATGCGCGCCTGCATCGCCATGATGGCCTATATATATTACAAAAGGTTTTTCTAAACCCTTGATGTCAATTTCGTCAGCCCCGTGAAGTATCAGAACCTCTATTTCACCATTCCTTGCTCCGTGAAGTATAGTGTAAGTATCCTTACCACCCTGCTTTGGTACAAAGCCCATATCAAGCCCTGCCACTCTGCTGGCTGCACGTTGTAAGATGGAAAGCCCGTTCCAGTCTTCCCTGACGGCATTATATTTTTCTGCGATCTTGAGTGAGGTTGAAAGAATAGCTTCAGCGTCACTTCTTCTAAACAGAGAGTTCCCGATGATTATCAGCGGATTTTTAGCTTTGGATAATTTTTCTGAAAATTCATTTTCACCAGATAATATATCTTCAAGGATTTTCGTATCACTTCCTAAGAATTCGTAATCATAGGTAAGATCAACTTCACTTCCGATAAGCGCTACCGAAATCCTTTTATAATTAAGTATTTTTCTTATTCTTGTGTTTATCAGTGATGCTTCATAACGCGGGTTTGCGCCGATAAGCAATACTAAATCTGCATTTTCAACATTTTCAATTCCCGTATTGAACAGATAAGAAGCGCGAATTTGTGTATTATAAAGTGTACCATCTTGCCTGCAGTCGTAATTTTTTACATTTAGCTGATCCAGCATGTTTTTCAGCGCGAACATTGATTCCGCATCAACCATATCACCTGCAATAGCACCGATTTTTTCCGGCACCGTATTTTTAAGTGCAGTAGAAATGGCTTCATAAGCCTCATTCCACGTAGTTGGTTGAAGCTTGCCAAGTTTCCTTAAATAAGGCCTGTCTAACCTCTGGTTTTTTAAACCTTCAAATGCATGGCGGGATTTATCATTTATCCACTCTTCATTAACCTGTTCATTCAGGCGCGGCAGGATACGTAAAACTTCATTGCCTCGTGAATCAACGCGGATATTGCTTCCAATCGCATCAAGCGCATCTATCGTTTCTGTTTTTTTGATTTCCCAGGGGCGGGCACGATATTGATAAGGTTTGGATGTAAGAGCACCAACCGGGCATAGATCAATAATATTTCCTGAAAGTTCGGAACTTAAACCTTTTTCAATATAAGTAGTGACTTCCATATGCTCACCGCGGGAAACTGCGCCGAGTTCAGGCACGCCCGCAACATCTGTCATAAAGCGTATGCAGCGTGTGCAATGTATGCAGCGCGTCATCTGGGTTTTAACTATCGGCCCCATATATTTATCCTGAACTGCACGCTTATCTTCATCATAACGACTTCTGCTTCTGCCGTATCTCATGGATTGGTCTTGCAGGTCACATTCACCGGCCTGATCACATATCGGGCAATCCAAAGGATGGTTCGCGAGTAAAAATTCCATCACGCCTTCACGTGCTTTTTTTACCATTGGTGTATTGGTAAAAACCTTCATGCCCTCACCAACCGGCATCGCGCAGGAAGCAGCAGGTTTTGGCGGCCCCGGCTGAACTTCAACAAGGCACATGCGGCAATTACCGGCAATTTTTAATCTCTCATGGTAACAAAAACGTGGAATTTCTTCACCTGCCAGCTCGCAAGCCTGTAGAACCGTCATACCTGCTTGGATCTCAATCTCTTTACCGTTTACGGATAATTTAGGCATTCTATATCATATATAGCTTTGAAACTTCATTTTCTAACCAAAAGAAACTATACTGCAACTAAAATCATTATTTAGATAGAACAGTAGGTTATAATAAGTTTAGTTGATAATTATTATCAAAACCAAATAGTGTGAAATTTATTATGATTTATCAACTTATGGTGGTTAAAATTTAAGTAAATAACGAATGGTAATTAATCATTTCTTAATACATACAGTGTATGATAATGAATCAACTTAATAGGATCAATTGATTTATGAGCACTGAAAATTCTAAAGAAAGGTTTTCCCAAATAATAAAGGATTATAAAATATTTGCTAAGGATCCTACCGATCCTGATTGGATGAGATATGCTTATGCATGGAAAACTTTTGTTGATGAAACAGAGAAAAAATACGGAGATAAGGGCTTAGGTGAAACGGGTGCAGTTCTGCTTGTAATTAGAGATAATGAAAGTGATGAACTTTGGAATATAAAAATGAAGGCTTTATCTGTTTCTGTAAGCGGACAATATATGCCAGCAGAAATTGAGATAAATGATGCGGAATCAAAAAGAGAAAATTACGATATATTAAAACAACTGCAAAGATCAAAATCAGTAATAGGATCTGGGCCAAGCATCATATATATAAGTAAAGATGACTATCAAGATAACAAAAATTTATTTTCAGAAGAAAGTTTAAAATCATTTGGCGCAACAAAAGTCCAAATAGGATTAGATGAAGGTACGCAAAGTCTTTCTTTTAATACAAATATAATGAATGCTACAAACAGAAGAGGAAGGGAAATTGATTCTTATTATAATTCTGCTGAAACTCCAGAGCAAGCATTACAAAATATTATAAATTTAGTAGACGCCTCTAAAGAAACCAGTCCATATAGAGAAATACACAATATTCTAGATAACGATGTTTGTACCTGCAATGAAATAGCAAGAAAGAAAATAGTAGATCCTGATGCAGGAATAATTGCTGCTTCACCTGTGGTTCATTCAGGCGGGAGTGTTGGCACAACACCAAAAGGGCTTGAGAAACCGGATATAATAATACCTAATCTTTCATCTATCCTTAAGCAGCCAATAGAAGTATCATTCTTTAACCCATCAATATCCCCTTTAGGGAAAGTAGGGAAAAACGGATCTGTTATTAAAATTTAAAAAGTAATAATTATGACCAATGAAATCTTAGATAGTATACTTCCAAAAGAAGATTTGAAAAATCTGGGTAGTAATTTGAATTTTGCCCTTAGGCCTTTGGTTGAAGCTTATGATAAAAGCGATTGGGTGAATCATGCAAAAGCATGGAGAAATACTGTTGATCAGTTGAGAATGCGGTATGAGGAGCATTTTGATACTCCTAATTTATCAGGAAGCCAAAAAGGCAGTGCAAAAAACCTTCTTATAGTTCAGAGAAATAATGAATCTGATGAAGTATGGAGAATAAAACAGGAACTTATCAAATCTGCCTTAAGCCTAGACTATAATCCATATGAATATAGCAAAGAACCAAATGAGGGCGCAAAAGATTTTGCAGATAGAGTATATAATGAGTTTGCCGGGCCTGCTATTGTCTGGATTGATAAAAAAGACTCAAATATTGCAGGAGCCTTTTTAAATAAATTTAGTAAAAAAACAATAATGGCAGGATTTGATAATTTAGGAGGATTATCAATTGATAATCATTTAGCAGGAGCTGTTTTTGTATCTGGAATTAAAAAAGATGATCCTGAAAATCATAAATTTCCTCAAGCTTTTCATGGGAATGAAAAAGTTCTTCAAGAATATTTAAGCATATATGGCAATTCAGAAATATTAGGGATATTATCAAAAGTATGCTCTTGCGAACCTAACAGGGAAAATTTAGTTCCCCCTAAAGATTTAGAAAACCCTAGTCAAAAATCCCAGGCAAAAGGTAGATAAATACCAGAAAAATAAAACACGAAGTGCTAGAAATCCAGATTCACTACATTAAGAGCGTTCTTCTGGATGAAATCCCTGCGTGGTTCAACCACATCACCCATTAATGTAGAGAAAGTTTCATTCGCAGCTTCTGCGTCATCCACCTTAACTTGCAATAATGTACGTGATTGCGGGTCAAGAGTTGTCTGCCATAGTTGATCTGCATTCATCTCTCCAAGACCTTTGAACCTACTGATAGTGCAGCCTTTCTTGCCAAATTCTGCGGCTTTTTCAAACAGTGAAACAGGTGAGTTAACTTCCGCAACTTCATCTTTGAATTTAAGCGTGGTCGCATTAATGAAGAATGGAGCAATTTCTGCGCCGATAGAGATAAGTTTTTTCGCCTCTGAAGTTCCAGCTATTTTACGTGTAAAAGAGAGTTTTTCTTTAACACCCTTACGCATTCTGTAGAATGCCAGATTGCCTTCCTCCTCACCCTCAAAGCTCCATTTATAGGAATCGCTAAGATTACGATTAAGGAATTTTAATACTTTTTCACCGGCTTTCTGACCATCTGGTTCATCAATCGCAACGCCGAGCGCCGCTGCCTCAATAACTGATTCATCGGCAAATCTTTTAAGTGAAGAAACCTGTTTATTGAATTCCGCTATTTTACGGAGAAGAGCAAGAAGGTCACTTCCGGTAACGCGTTCACCATTTGAAGTTTCAAGCACTGCGATTTCAGAAACGTTGGAGAGAACATACTCATCCATCGCCTCATCATTTTTAAGGTAAACTTCGCTCTGGCCTTTTTTGATCTTATAAAGTGGCGGCTGGGCTATATATAAATGCCCCTTTTCAATTATGCTTGGCATCTGGCGGTAGAAAAATGTAAGCAATAATGTTCTGATATGTGAGCCGTCCACGTCAGCATCGGTCATTATTATGATTTTGTGATAGCGTAATTTTTCAAGGTTGAATTCCTCACCGATACCCGCTCCAAGAGCTGTTATCAATGTTCCAACCTCCTGAGAGGAAAGCATCCTGTCAAACCTTGCACGCTCAACATTTAATATCTTACCTTTAAGTGGAAGAACTGCTTGCGTTGTTCTTGTTCTGCCTTGCTTTGCAGAACCGCCCGCGGAATCTCCCTCGACTATGAATAGTTCAGAAAGAGCAGGATCTTTTTCCTGACAGTCAGCTAATTTGCCTGGCAGGTTAGATATATCAAGTGCGCTTTTTCTACGTGTAAGTTCACGTGCTTTACGGGCTGCTTCCCTTGCGAAAGCTGCCTCAATTGATTTGCCGATAATAGCCTTAGTTTCCGTCGGATGTTCTTCAAACCATTCACCAAGCTTTTCATTCACAACTGATTCAACAACTGCGCGCACCTCTGATGAAACAAGTTTATCTTTAGTTTGGCTAGAGAATTTTGGGTCAGGAACTTTAACAGATACGATACATGTTAAACCTTCACGAACGTCATCACCAGTGAGTGCAACTTTTGCTTTTTTAGTAAGGCCAAAGCTTTCAGCATAATTATTCACCTGACGTGTAAGCGCAGAGCGGAAACCGATCAAATGCGTACCACCATCCCTCTGGCGTATATTGTTGGTAAAACAGAGTAGATTTTCATGGTAAGAATCATTCCATTCAAGCGCAACTTCAACGCCCATGCCGTCTTTTTCACCGCGGATTATAATAGCTTCATGGATGGCTTTTTTAGAGCGGTCAAGATATTCAACGAATGATTTTATTCCACCTTCATAGAAAAGCTCTGTTGATTTCGGGTTTCCTTCCTCATCAAGGGCAGATATCCTTTTATCTGTAAGTATGATGCGAACACCTGAATTCAGGAACGCCAGCTCGCGAATCCTGTGAATTAAAGTATCGTAATCAAAATCAGTTTGCGTGAATGTTTCAGTAGAAGGAAGGAATGTAACTTCAGTTCCTTTCTTACCGTTTGAATCACCAACAACTATTAACGGAGAAACCGCATTACCATGCGCGAATTCAATAAAATGCTCTTTACCATCACGCCAGATTTTCAGTTTTAACCATGAGGAAAGCGCATTTACAACTGATACACCAACGCCGTGCAAACCGCCTGAAACTTTATATGAGTTCTGATCAAATTTACCGCCTGCGTGTAACTGCGTCATGATAACTTCAGCAGCAGAAACACCTTCTTCTTTATGTATATCAACTGGGATACCACGGCCGTTATCGTTAACGGTACAGCTTCCATCTTCATTTATGAATACATTTACCGCGTCACAGTGACCAGCGAGTGATTCATCTATCGCGTTATCAAGAACCTCGTACACCATGTGGTGCAGGCCAGAACCATCATCAGTGTCACCAATATACATTCCCGGGCGCTTACGAACTGCATCAAGCCCTTTAAGAACTTTTATTGATGTTGAATCATAATTATTTTCTGCAAAATTCTCTGTTGAAACTTCTTCGTGTTCAACTGGGTTTTCAATATTTTCTTCTGCCATTTTTTTTGCTGGTTTATTGGTCATTTTATACCTAAATTCTCAAGGTTCTGTAAATCTAAAATGACTATAATGGGAAATAACTTTATGTCTAGTTTATTAGTGGGTTTCTTAATAGTGATTTTGCTGTTTTTTTGCTGTAAAACAGGTATAAGAAGCCAGTATAAAAATCCTTTAATTTAATTAAAGCTATTCTAAAATGATAAACCTTTCAAAGGAAAAATTGCCAATAGTAATTTTTGTTCCATATTGTTTTATTGTCCTCCTGATAGGAATGGGAACGTTAAATGAAACATATGATTATTATATTGCTCACACTAAAGGAAAAATTGCCAATGGAACTATAATAGCAAAATCAGTTAAAGGAGCAGAAACCCTATCTGAGTACACTTTCAAAGTTGAAAACATTGAATATGTGGGTCAATTTAAATTTGAAGGCCTTGCACAGTTTTTTCAAGATAACTCATCTAGATTTAAAAATAATAATAAAGTTAAAGTTATTTATTATCCGAAAGATCCTACAATAAATACACTGGATAATTTACAGTTTAATAAAATTTTAAACTTGGTTCAGCTTTGGGTATATATGCTAATATATTTAGGAATGAGTTTTATTTTTATTAGGGAATATAAAAAGTATATTAATAAAAATACTTAGAGTTTTTTCTTAAATTTTAAAAAATTCAGCCTCTTCAAGCCCGATAAAATGCTCTTTTTCAGTACTTGTTAACCATGTCTGGCAAGGAGTATTATTGATGAATTTAAAGAGCTTGTTTCTCTTACCTTCATCAAGGTGAGAGGCCACTTCATCAAGCAGCAAAACCGGATAAAAGCCAGTACGCGCTTTCTTCGCTATCACGGAAACTATTGTTAAACTGAGCAGTAGAGCCTTTTGTTCACCCTGCGAACATAATTCCGCCGGCATATTTTTGAGTGAATGGATAACCCTAAAATCAGATTTATGAATGCCAAAACTCGTTCTCTTGGTATCCGCATCATACCTGCGGCTGTCATATAATTTATCTTTAAAATGATTTTCCGTTTCAAGAGCCTTCGCTCCTGTTTTAATAAAATTTTCTATCTCACCTATTGCATCAATATTTGCCTTGGGGAATTCTGCTTTCTCAGCTTCATTCATGAAGGAATTTAAAAGCTCACATAGCTCAAGCCGCTGATATGCGATCGCAACTCCTTTTTCAGCAATTCTTGATTCGAGTGTTTCTATCCATAGATTATCATTATACCTATCAACAAGAAGTTTTCTGCGCTCTGCTTTTGCAAGGTTATAAACTGCTATCATATCGCTGTAATCAGGAAAGAAATTCTCGCATAATCTATCCAGATAATCCCTTCGTATGGTCGTTCCCTCGTTAAATATCTTATCCTGAGAAGGCGTTAGCGCAATATAACTGAAATATTCCGCAAGGGCGAAAGTTCCCCTGACATCCTCCCCATTGATCTTAACGCGTCTTTTTTCCTTACCTGTCTGCGTATAATCAAGTGAAGTTCCGATCTTCGTTTCACCATCAGTACCTTCTATCTCTGCAAAAACGACCCAAGGTTCATTATCCGTTATATTTTTTATTTCAGAAAGCTTTGCACTTCTAAGCCCTCTTCCTGGTGACAGCAATGATATCGCTTCTAAGATATTGGTTTTACCCACACCATTCTGGCCATATATTGCTATTATACGTGATTCCGGATCAAAAGAGAAATTCTTATGATTACGGAAATTCGTTAATGTTAATTTATTTACTTTAGTTTGCATTACTCTTATTTTGCCTGAATAATTAACTTAAACGAAATGACAAAAATTAAAACAGCAATATTTCCTGTCGGTGGGCTTGGAACCAGATTCTTACCTGCAACAAAAGCTCTTCCAAAAGAGATGCTCCCTATTGTAGATAAGCCTCTCATCCAATATGCATTTGAAGAAGCGCAAGCCGCAGGAATAGAGAAATTCATTTTCATAACTGGCAGGAACAAAAATGTGATTTCAAACCATTTTGATCATGTATTTGAACTTCAGAAAGTTCTGGAAGAAAAACAGAAAAGCGAGGTTCTCTCTCTCACAAAAGACTGGTTACCACCAGCAGGCTCCATAGCTTTCATCCGCCAGCAGCAACCTCTTGGTTTAGGACACGCTATTATGTGCGCTCGCAATTTTGTGAATGAGCCTTTCGCAGTTTTACTTGCTGATGAATTATTCTATTCTCCTGAAAAACCTGTTCTGGCTCAAATGGCTGAAATTTGGGAAAAGAAAAAAGGTAATGTTATTGCTGTTCGTGAAATTGAAAATGAAAAAACCAGTTCTTACGGAATAATAAATCCTGCTGAGCTTGCAAAAGACAAAGCTATAAAGATCAAATCAATGGTTGAAAAACCAAACCCTAAAGACGCTCCTTCTAATTTTGCGGTAGTTGGCAGATATATAGTTGAACCTGAAATTTTCAGCTATCTAGAAAAAGTAAAAGAAGATAAAAATGGCGAGATACAATTTACCGCCGCTCTTGATGCTATGGCGCAGAACGGTGTTTCTTCACACGGTATTTTAGTTGAAGGTGAGCGTTTTGATTGCGGCTCCCGCCGTGGATTCATAGAGGCAAACGTTGCTCTTGCCCTCCACAACCCTGAAATGCGTGAAGAAGTTCTAAAGACGGTTAGGAGATATAGTTAGAATTACAGAATATTGGATTATTTGTTATTATAATTTTCTGTACATAATAAAAGCATCCACCAATCCAAGTTTTGAATGACGGAAACCATTGGGAATAGTGCCTATTATTTCAAAACCTAGAGACTTCCATAAATTTACCGCAGGAGTATTTGTTGAAACAACAAAGTTGAATTGCATGGCGATATAGCATTCTTTCTTCGCCTGCTCTATCGAATGCATGCCTAGCGCTTTACCAATACCTTTCCCGTGAAAATCAAGTGATACCATGTAGCTTGCGTTTCCTATGTGATCGCCCAAACCTTTCCGGTTTTTGCGGAGGGCGTACATTCCTGCAACTTTGCCATCAATTTCAGCTACGAAGCATTTTGTGTGTTTACCGGTGAAATAATCTATCGCTTCTTCTTTTGAGGTATTGGGAAGAAAAGTATAAGTATCACCACCCTGAACTACAGCATGAAATATATTCCAGACAGATTCGGAATCGGAAGGTTTATAAGGGCGGATTAACATTAATCTTTATCTTCATTGTTATCATTAACAATATTCCTTTTATTTGCAGTACTATCATGCACTAAAGAAAGATAAGATATATTATTGCGTTTATTTTTATCATTATTTTCCTTTGGCATTTTCATTTCTTTTTTTGAAATTTCTTGTACTGGTAACCAACTTTCTCCTTTTAATCTGTCTTTAAACATTTCTTTAGGATTTATTTTTTTAAGAAATTTAGGTTTTTGTCCCTCTTTAAAGAAAAGTAAGTTATTTGACAAAAGTTTAGATAAATATTTATCTCTCATTTTTTCTAATAAAAAGAAAGCTTCTAAAGTTTTTTTATCATTAATTAAGTATGCTATTTTATTTCCTGAGTTCGCGAAAAAACTGTAAGAGAAATTTTTTAAACAATTTTCAACTTGACTAAAATCATCAAAAACAGAACATAATTTTATATTATTGTTATAAAGAAGTGGCAAATCTGAAAGAACTTCAGCAGCATAACCTAAAGTATTAAAATTATTAATCATAAGTAATATGGGAATATTACCATTACTATTTATCTTTTTTTTGATTAGCTGTTTATAAAAGATAGCTATAAGGGGATTAACTTTTTCTATATCAGTAGAATTAAGAGTTATATAGATAGTTATTTTTTCTTTGGAAAGCTTAGATAAATCAAAATCACTATGATAGGTGAAGGTTTTAAGCTTAGGATTAGAAAATTTGTGAATTACATTATTTATTGTAGCTATAATTTTTGATTTTTCTTCATTAGATTTTTGAAGAAAATTTGCTATTTCTTTGTAAGCTATAGGATGTATTATGTTATTATGCCTATCTAATATAACCGCTAAATCATATGGAACATCGCTTGAGCTAATTATAGTATATATTTCGGAAAATGTACAAGGTCTTTCAATTAGAGAAACTAAGCAAATTAATAATCCTGTAAGTAAATTTTTTGCTTCAATATCGCAGGATTCATTTTTTGGAAAAAACCAATGAGAAATCTCTGTCATATCATCTACTATTTCACTAAAATCTCTATTTATCCAATCTAAAGGATTATAACAATACCCTCTAAGATCTGAAGCTAAAGGATTCCAAATATAAACTTTTTGACCAATTGACTCCCTATAACCGCTTGTTGCTTTAAAAATTTCTCCAGTTGGATCCTGTACAACTGCGGAATGGTTCCAATTCAATAGATTAGTTATAGCAAAACTTTCTGTCTTATTAGTTCCTATTGGCCCGCATAGGAGAAAATGATTATTATCATCTACTGAAATTATATTTTCATCATTTCTACCAATTATGATCTCTTTTGAGATTTTTGGTTTTTCCATTTGTACATAATTTATATTATTAAATTTAATATAATAACATAAAAGAGTTAATAAATTATTAACTCTAAGCTGCTTTTTTAAGGTGCTGCTTGGCTTTGATGGTTGCTTGCGCTGCTGCCAGGCGCGCTATAGGAACGCGGAATGGTGAGCATGAAACATAATTGAGTCCAACGTTATGACAGAACTCAATAGATGGCGGGTTGCCGCCATGTTCACCGCAGATACCAAGCTTGATATCCTTGCGCGTTTTCCTGCCCCTTTCAACTGCAAGCTCAATTAACTGGCCAACGCCTTCTACATCTAAAACCGCGAAGGGGTCTTTCTCGAATAATCCCCTTTCAACATATTGCGGGATGAATGAACCGGAATCATCACGGGAAATTCCGAGAGTTGTTTGAGTTAAATCATTTGTTCCGAAGCTGAAGAATTCTGCATGTTCTGCGATCTTATCAGCAACTAAAGCGGCTCTAGGAAGCTCTATCATAGTGCCAACGAGGTATTCGATCTTAGATTTTTTCTCAGCGAAAACTTTCTGCGCAACTTCATCGATCAGGTTTTTCAGTATCTCTAATTCCCTTGCGTTTAGAACAAGCGGTATCATTATTTCAGGTAATACTTTTTTACCTTTTTTAGCAGTTTCAATTGCTGCTTCGAAAATAGCGCGGGCCTGCATCTCGTAAAGCTCAGGGTAAGTTATACCAAGCCTGCAACCACGGTGGCCTAACATCGGGTTAGATTCATGAAGTTCTTTTGCGCGCGTTTTGATTTTCTCAACTGCAATTCCTGAAGCTTTTGAAACTTCGGCGAATTCAGAATCAGTATGTGGAAGGAATTCATGAAGAGGTGGATCTAGCAAGCGGATCGTTACTGGCAGACCTTCCATGATTTCAAATATATCTTCAAAATCTTTACGCTGGTATGGGAGAAGTTTAGTAATGGCTTTCCTTCTTTCATTTTCGTCATTAGCAACGATCATTTCGCGAATAGCGATGATACGGTCAGCATCAAAGAACATATGCTCTGTTCTGCAAAGGCCAATGCCTTCTGCGCCGAATTTACGGGCTGTTAGACAATCTTGTGGAGTTTCAGCATTTGTGCGTACTTTGAGGGTTCTGGTCTCATCAGCCCATTTCATCATGGTTTCGAACTCTGCTGACAATTCAGGATCAATCGTTGGCACCCTGCCTAAAATAACTTCGCCTGTGCTGCCATCGATCGTGATTATATCACCTTCATTGATGGTTTTATTACCGACAGTGAATTTTTTTGCCTTGTAATCAATAGTTACCTGACCTGCTCCAGTAACGCATGGCCTGCCCATACCGCGGGCAACAACTGCCGCGTGGGATGTCATACCGCCGCGTGAAGTTAATATGCCTCTGGCAGCATTCATTCCGTGGATATCTTCAGGGCTGGTTTCAGCGCGAACTAAAATTACCGCTTCTTCTTTTTTAGCATGTTCTTCAGCATCATTAGCGTTGAACACAACTTTACCGCATGCCGCTCCCGGGGAAGCAGGAAGACCTTTTGCGATAACATCTTTTTTCGCTTTAGGATCAAGCGTCGGGTGAAGTAATTTATCAAGTTCATCAGGGGATACGCGGAGGATAGCTTCATCTTTAGAGATCAAACCTTCAGCAACCATATCAACTGCAATTTTGATAGAGGCTTTTGATGTACGTTTGCCATTACGCGTCTGAAGCATCCAGAGTTTTCCGTCTTCAACGGTAAATTCGATATCCTGCATGTCGCGGTAATGTTTCTCAAGTTTTTTGTATATGTCAACAAGCTGCGCGTAAACTTCAGGAAGGGATTCTTCCATCGCAGGGAGTTTGCTTTTCTGGGAATTTTTACCGGCGATAGTGATCTGCTGGGGAGTACGGATACCTGCAACAACATCTTCACCTTGGGCGTTAATTAAATATTCACCGTAAAATGCTTTTTCGCCCGTTGACGGGTTACGAGTGAATGCAACGCCTGTCGCGCTGTTCTCACCAGTATTACCGAACACCATGGATTGCACGTTAACTGCAGTTCCCCAGCTTTCTGGGATGTCATACATTCTGCGGTAAGTTATCGCGCGGTGGTTCATCCAGCTTGAGAATACTGCGCCAACTGCGCCCCATAACTGTTCTTTAACATCCTGCGGGAATGGTTTTCCTGTTTCTTCCTGAACCTTCTTTTTAAATCTCAGAACGAGGTCTTTCAGATCATCAGCGTTAAGTTCAGTATCAAGGAATATGCCTTTATCCTGTTTTTTAAGATCAAGAATATCTTCAAATAAGTGCCTTTCAACTTCAAGGACGACATCAGAATACATCTGGATGAAGCGGCGGTATGAATCATATGCGAAACGAGGGTTGCCACTTTTGATCGCTAAACCTTCAACGGTTTCATCATTAAGACCAAGGTTTAATATCGTATCCATCATCCCCGGCATTGAAGCGCGGGCGCCTGAACGGACAGAAACAAGAAGCGGATTGGTTTTATCACCAAATTTCTTACCGATAGTTTTTTCAATTGCAGCTATACCTTCAACAACCTGCTTTTCAAGGGCGTCAGGGTATTTGCGGTCATTTTTATAAAATTCCGTACATACTTCACTTGTGATAGTGAAACCGGGAGGAACAGGCAGGCCAACCCTGCACATTTCAGCAAGGTTTGCACCTTTACCGCCGAGCAGGTTTTTCATTGAACCTTCGCCCTCAGCATTACCGTTACCGAACGTATATACCCATTTAGTCATGGTGGATAATCCTTTATGTTGGAATTTGCCGCCCTTTTATTGGATTTCTGCCAATATTTCAATAAGAAAGTTGGCCTTGTGAAATAGTGTAATATATGGTATTATTAGTATTATAAATAATATACGTATTATGACTTTATCAGTAAAATTAGGCGATGATATTGAGAATAGATTAAGTGAACTCGCCGATATAACGGGCCGTACTAAAACCTATTATATAAAAAAAGCGGTGCTAGAAATGCTTGAGGACATGGAAGATATTTATATTACAGAAAAAAGAATTGAAAATAAAAGTGAAAAAATCTGGTCAATGAAAGAAATAGAGGCTGAACTTGACCTGGCGCATTGAATGGAAAGAGAGTGCAAGAAAAGAGCTTAGAAAACTGAATAAACAAGCTCAGTCACAGATAATTTCCTATTTAAAAGAATCTATAGAAAAATCTGATAATCCTAAAAATTTTGGCAAGCCACTTGTAGGAAATTTAAAAGGATTGTGGAGATATAGAATTGGTGATTATCGGGCAGTGTGCCAAATACAGGATGAAAAAATTACTGTTTTAGTTGTAAGAATCGCCCATAGAAAAGAGGTTTATGATAACTAGATCTTATCAAAAGCGCAGACACTTTCAAATATGGCAACTATAAGGGATGAAAGACGAAGGCGGTTCTCACGGAGTTTTTTGTCAGGAGCATTTATCATAGTGTTATCGAAGAAGTTATTTATGTAGCCCGCAAGTTCAGTTAGTGTTTTGAGAGAATCAGCAAATTTGCCTGATTTTTCGAAATCAGCTATTTCATCATATGATTTTTCAAGCATCTCAAACAAGAATTTTTCTGAGCCTTCAATAAGCCCTGATTTTGAAGGTTTTGCAGGGTATTTCTGCTTGTCTTTATTTTCTTCAATTGAGAGGATATTCTTTGCCCTTTTGTAAGCATCGATAGATTCCATACCATCTTTAGTGCTCGCGAACTGAGAGAAAATAATTATCTTCTGACGGAGCTCATAAATATTCAGTTCACCTACATATTCCAGAATTGCGTTGATTATATCCTGTCTGAAATTATCATTCTTAAACTGGAATTTCAGCCTGTCTGCGAAAAAGAAGGATATTTCTTCTGATAAAGCATCTTTATCAATTTCCCTCAGGGTAGTCGATGGCAGCAGTTTCACTGCTTTTTTTATGTAAGATAATAGCTCGAACGATATTTTGTTTTCCAGAATTATCCTAATAATACCTAGCGCCAAGCGGCGTAATGCGAACGGGTCTTTAGAGCCGGTCGCCCTTTCCCCGCCTGCATAAAGCGCGACAAGAGAATCAATTTTATCGGCAAGCGCAACTATAACTGAAGTTGAATTTTTTGGTACGTTATCATTAGGGCCTTGCGGCTTATAATGGTCACGAATTGCCTCGGCAACCTCTTTAGCTTCGCCACTAGCAAGGGCGTAATAATAACCCATTAAACCCTGAAGTTCAGGGAATTCGCCCACCATGTCAGTGGCCAGATCAGCTTTTGCGAGTTTGGCGGCATGGGAAATTATATCTTTATGTTCAGGCGCTAACTCTTTAGCTATCTCATAAGAAAGTTTTGAAATGCGCTCAACTTTGTCACCTATCGTTCCAACTTTATTGTGAAAAACTATGCCGGATAATTTTGGTATGAAATTGCGGAGACCCTTCTCCTTATCGGTGCGGAAGAAGAATTCAGCATCTGAAAGTCTTGCGCGGACGACCTTCTGGTTACCTTCAACGATCTTTATCCCGCCATCTTTAGTCTTATTATTTGAGACCAGGATAAAATATGGAGAAAGGTTCCCTTCCCTGTCAACAAGGTTAAAATATTTCTGGTTAGTGCGTATGGTGCTGACAAGAACTTCCTTCGGAAGGCTCATGAATTTATTCTCAATAGTTCCAAGCAGGATAACAGGATATTCAACTAGGCCTGTTACTTCATTCACTAAGTTTTCGTCATCTATCAAACTCAGGTTATTATCATTTGCTATCTTGGTAACATTTTCAAAAATGAATTTTTTTCTCTTTTCATTATCTGCAATGACATATCTTTTTTCGAGATCGGAAATAAACTGATCAAAATTCTGTATCCTGAAACTATCGGGAGCTAAAAATCTGTGGCCAAAGCTTATATCATTTGCCACAATATGCCCGAATTCTATTGGCAATATCTCACCGCCAAATATACATGCAATATTTCTTACCGGGCGTACCCAGCGAATTCTATACTCACCCCAACGCATGGATTTAGGCCAGGAAAAGTTATTTAGAATATCTTCAAGAAGTTCCTTTAATATTTCCTTCGTTGGCTTACCTTTAGTGCGAACTATCGCAAAGTAAAAATCCCCCTTTGGGGTGTTTTTTACTGTTAATTGGTCTTTACGAAGACCGGTAGAACGAAGGAACCCATCAAGCGCGTTAGCATCTGCATCAGTGCGCGGACCTTTTCTTTCGGTAACAGAATCCTCCTGGGTGAGTGACAGACCTTCAGCAAATAAAATAAGCCTTCTAGGAGTTACAAAACATTTGCAGTGCTGATAGAACAAATTGAGGGATTTTAACTTTCCTTCAAAAGAATTTTTAAGTTGTTCAGCCGCATTCAGCTGCATTCTGGCAGGTATCTCTTCAGAAAGTATTTCAAATATTAATTGCGCCACAGCTTACTGAAAACTTCGTTGTTTTAACTTTTTCTTTTAACTTTGTTATTCTCATCTACCAGAACAACACTTGGTTTATGCTTTGATACTTGCAAACTATCAATAGAGCAATAGGCACAGATAATTACCAGATCACCCGCACTTGCTTTATGCGCGGCAGAACCACGGATCGAGATTATTCCGCTTCCGCGTTCTTCAGGTATCGCGTAAGTAGTAAGGCGCTCACCATTAGTGATGTTGTAAATATCAACCTGTTCCCAGTGAGTTATGCCAACCTCATCAAGGAGGTTCTGGTCAATACCGACGGAGCCTTCATAATGGAGGTTGCAATCTGTTACGGTTGCACGGTGGATCTTTGATTTAAGTAAATTAACTAACATTGTTACTATATAGGTGCGCTAATATATTTTTCAGCGCGCTTTTACAGCTAAATTATAAAATTTTCAATTGAAAAGGATTAGATGAACAGATCGATCAGTGAACCTGACTGTTTTGAAAACCCCGTGCCTGCAAGAAGGCTCAAGGCAGGATCAGCGCTAGAGTCGCTATCATTATTGGAAAATAGCTGACGAAGGCTGGCAATACTTGCAAATAATTTATCGGCATCTTTTCCCGTAACATTATCTTTTACGAATTTTTCTAAACCGGCCAGCGTATCAGTTTGTGTTGATATAAGGCTTGAAGTTGAAAGACTGGAAGCATTAAACAAGGAGTTGGTTATATCCTGAGTTCCAGTAAGCAGATCATATACGCCAACTTTGCTGTTGGCGGCATTGGTACCGAATAATGTACCTATCTGATTTACGTTTAGTGACATAATTTGACCTATAGCCCTATTATACTCTCTTTAAAGGGGTTGGTCAAATTTATTATATTTCAATGAGTTACTCAGTTAACGAAGTTTTAATGCTTTTGTGTTAATATGTTAGCTATGAATAACAATATTAACATTTCTGATAATTTTGACCCAACTGGAATTGACTTGGACAGGTTAGGAAGAATTCATTACCAAGCCTATCAGTTGGTTACAAAGTATTTAGATAAAAATGGACTTCCCAGAATTGATAAGAGGGAAATCCTTTTGGAAGATTATAAACATGGAGGCGAGTCACATGGTGGGAAAATTTCCCTATCAATTAATTTTAAAGAAGCAAATGACGAAAAGTTTCTATTTAGACTTGTACACGAGTATGTTCATGAACTTAACAGCAAACCATATACAAATGCCTTCACATATGAAAACATTATACATAATGTAAATAGGTTTTTACACAAAGCTAGTATAGCTACAGGCTTTTCAAGTTTTTTATCTGGAATTGCTGCAACGGCTTCAGGATTTGATAATGTTCCTATGTGCATAGTATTTGCTGCATCTACTATCTTGACTGCTGCTTCTCACATTTTTGAAAAAAAGCGTTTACCACAAATATGTGGAAAAATGGAACTCAGAACTGATGCACTTGCAGTAGAAATAATTGATAACCCAGAAACTTTAATCAAAGCTCATTTACCTATACCAGAAAAACTAAATCAATATTTATTTTCAGATAGTAAGCCTGATTTTGAGAATATAAATATTTATTATAATGAAATCCTTAAACAACAACCAAACTTACGAAAGATAGATCCCGAATATGCTTTTTCTCCAGCAACCCGAATAAAGAATATTATAAATGTAGCTTCAAGCAATTGAGGAGAAAAAACCGCGAGCCATATAATTCTTTGTTAATTAAAAAGCCTCGAAAGCATCTTCCCAAGTTCCCTGAGTTGCAGCCTTGGTATATTCTGTTACGCGGTTCTCGAAGAAGTTTGCGTGTTCTACACCGTTAAGGATCTCATCCATCCATGGAAGCGGATTTCTGCTGGTGCCATACATAGGTTGAAGTTCAAGCTGCATTAACCTTCTATCTGCGATATAGCGGAGGTAATTTTTTACATCTTTAGATGTTAAGCCTTGGATCGAGCCTTCGATATTAAATGCCAGATCAACAAACGCGTCTTCATGGGTAATTATCGTGTCGCAGATCTTATATAATCTTTTGTTGAGTTCTTCGCGGTCGATCTCCGGATTTTCTTTTACGAAAGTATGGAATAACCTGATGATGGAATTAGTGTGAAGTGATTCATCACGAACAGACCATGTAACAATCTGCCCCATTCCTTTCATTTTACCGAAGCGAGGGAAGTTCATGAGTATCGCGAATGAACCGAATAATTGCAGGCCTTCTGTGAAGGCACCGAACGCTGCAAGAGTAGTTGCTATATTAATGTTTGAATCAACATTGAACTGCTGCATGTAATCATATTTATCTTTCATTTCCTTATATTTCAGGAACTCAGAATACATAGTTTCAGGCATCCCCACGGTATCGATCAAGTGAGAATAAGCATCAATATGAATAGTTTCCATATTAGAAAATGCTGCGAGCATCATCTGAATTTCAGTTGGCTGAAATACGCGGGAATAGTGCCTCATGTAACAGTTATTCACTTCGATATCTGCTTGCGTGAAGAAACGGAATATCTGCGTAAGAAGTTGTTTTTCTTGCGGAGTAAGATTATTTTTCCAGTCTTTTACGTCATCGCCCATTGGCACTTCTTCAGGGAGCCAGTGGATACGCTGCTGCGTCAACCATGCTTCATATGCCCAAGGATAGTTGAATGGTTTGAATATTGGTTCTGCTTTTAAGAGTGACATAAAATCCTAGAGTTTAGTGGTTAGAATTTAGTGGTCAGAAAACTAACTACTAAACTCTAATTACTATTTACTAAATCAACCATATCTTGTGTAATATTTTTTGAGTTATACAACATATGGTATTTATTCCAACCTTTTTCTGCGATCAGATTTCTCTTCCCTTTATCTATTGTAAACTTCTGTATCTTTTCTGCAAGGTCTTCCCATTCACTATAATACACCGCTTCAACATCTGGCTCAAACATGGTTTGCAGCTGAGTTTTTTCGTGGATGATAGTAAGCAGGCCATTACCAAATATCTGCGCGATCCTGTCAGAGGAATAAAGTGGCGGCTGATAAATATCTTCCACAAATTGCGGAAGATTTAAACCAGTATGGCACTTACGCATTTCGTCTAAATATTTCTGGCCGTAAGTAATATCCTTTCCCCATAAACCAAGAACATTGAATTTCACTTCGGGAAGATTTGTTTTCACGTAATGCAGGGTTGGTGTCCGGTAATCACCGCGACCACCAAAAAATATATCATATTCATGATCGGTTTTTTCAAAGCCTTTACCAGTATCTATTGAGCTATCAACCGGATTTGGAATGTAGGAAACTTTTAATTCAGGATTTACTTTTTTAAAATCATTTAGCTGGTCGCCGGAAGTTGTAAGAAATAATGCATCTAAAACCGCGGCACGTTCGAGCAGATATTTTTTTATATGCTCAACCCATAACGCGTCGACATTTATTTCTGCGATCTTTATATTTTTATTTTCTTCCCTGATGATCTGTAGCGTCTCATTTCTTATCATGTCACAATGAGAAAGAAAAATAATTTCAGGTTTTAATTCCCGAACAGTTTTAATAAGTTTTTTATTTACTGAATTCTCGGAACCAAAACGCGATTTAAAAAAACCTTCCTGCCTTGCAAGATCACGATTTGAAAATTGGTATACGGAATGGTTATTTCTGATGAGGCCGAAATAGAATTTATAATCACAATTATAAAACTGGTGATAATTTTTCTTATATCCGAAATTTCCTACAAATAATATCTTCACAACTTCGTTGATTTTGTTTTCTTAGAGAAAATATAGGAAATAAAAATTATCTACACAAAATAAAGCATAAAAAAAGGCCCGGGAAATATCCTCGGGCCTGTATATGTTTAAGAACCAGTAGAGCTCTTAACTATTTTCTTTTAGCAGCAGTTTTTTTAGCAGCTGGTTTCTTAGCAGGTGCTTTTTTAGCAGCTGGTTTTTTCTTTGCTTTTGCAGCCATAGTTTCCTCCATTTGTTTTTAAAAACAGATTTTAACATCTGTTCCCGAAAATAATTTTTCGGCGTACTTGGCATAAATACTTTCGTGCCGTTCCTGAATTTAAATATAACAAAAGTTTTTGTTTATAGGAAGTGTGAATATGCAATTTCCAATGCAGAATTTATCTTTATTCACGATTTGTGTGTTTTTAAACACAGAAGATATTTTGTTGTTCGAATTTAAAATATTTTTCTGTTTTTTAAACCTCTTGAAACAATATATTTTCTGCGCGTTACAGAAGGTAGAAGAAAAATATTTATTTTAGAATGAAAAATAAACTTCTTGGTCAGAAAGTTTTTTGGCCGGAAAAGTTTTTGTTCCGATTTATCAAAACTTTTAGGTAAATTATTGCTGATCAGAATTATTTATTGTGTCCTGAACGGTCGAATCAGTAATTCCTTTTCCCTGTTTTATCATGTCAATTACCTGCTGTTCACTGAAGCCTTCTGCTTTTAATTTCTGCGCGAAAGCTTTTATTTGTTCAGGAGTTATTTTAAAATTTTCCGGCAGATTACTTACCGTTCCCTGAGCTGCGTCATTAAGAGGAGATGCGATAGCTGCCTGATTTTCTGATGCTTTGGAACCAAGTTTTACGCCAAGATCCTGCGCAATCTTCAGCGCGTCATCATCAAGAACATCTTTCATAAGATCAGATCCGGATTTGGTAATTTCATAAGTTTGTCCCGCTTTGAGCCAGTCAGGATCTTCACCATCAAACGCGGAGTTAATACCAAAATGGACACCGGAAACAATCAGCACACCCATAACAAGACCAAGTATTACACCAAGCGCCCTATCAACCAGGTTACCAACTATCGCCGTGAAAGCTGCCGAAATTAATTTGCAAATAATTGACAGAACAATGAGGGAAACAACATATATACCGATAACTGAAATTGCATTCACCGCAACTGATGGCTGGACAATCTCACTAACTGCATCTTTTGCGATCGGGTAAAGCAGCATTGAAACTATAAATGCGCCGTACCATTTAAACATTGAAAGGACAGTTCCTATCCCGCCTTTTATAAGGCCGTAAGTGATGAAAATTAATACAATGACGGAAACGATAATGTCAAAATTGGTCACGGCTGGAATAGTTTGGTTTATGAAAACAATCTAAGATTCTTAGCCAACAACAGCAAGTGAAATTTCGATCGTGTCTTTTTCTATCTCATAACTCTGCGAGAATTTTGCAAGTTTGTTACCTTCCATATCAAGAGAGTTTGCGAGCGTCTGTTCACAGATATAATTATTATTTGCGGCAACGGCCTGCTTATAATTTTCAGGAAGTTTGAGAGATAAATTAATCCTGTCACTTATATTAAGGTCTGCTTCCTTACGGGCCTGCTGTATAAGACGAACAACATCACGCGCTATGCCTTCTTCGATAAGTTCAGGGGTTAAATTGAGATCAAGAATCACTAGCGCATCGTTAGTTGAAAGTGCGCTGGCACCTTTTTTATCTTTTGGTTCTAGTAATAATTCACATTCTTCTTTCTCTAATATCTCGTCAGCAATTTTAACCCTGCCATCAGGAAGTTTTTCCCATTGGTTTGCTTTTGATGCAGGGATTATCTGTTTCACTTTATCAGGTAATCTTTTTCCAAGAACAGGAAAATTTATTTTTAGTTTATGTTCCGCATATTTATTAATATCGTAATCTAATGAAAAGCCTTTAACGTTTATCTCATCCGCAATTATTGCAGCAGCTAAAGCATTTACTTCAAGTTCTTTTGGTATTATTTTACTGACAATTGTTAGATGTCCTAGAGGCTGTCTGACTCTTATATTTTCCTTATTCCTAATGCTAAGAGCTGTATTACAAACATCTCGGATGAAATCCATTGAAGATATTAATTCGCTTTCATCTTTCACTTTTGAAACATCAGGGAATTTTTCCAGATGCACAGACTCTTTTCCAGTCAAACCTTTGAATATTTCTTCGGAAGTAAATGGCATTAATGGAGACGCCGCCTGACATAAAGTTACCAAACAAGTATATAGGGTACTATAGGCTGATATCTTTTCTTTGCTTTCATTTGATTCCCAGAATCTTTCGCGGCTTCTTCTGATGTACCAGTTATTTAAAACTTCGAAGAAGTCTTCGACTGCTTTACATGCGGTTTGGGTATTATAAGAATCAAGTGAAGATTTAATTTGCTCAACAGCATTTTTGAGTTTCGCGAGAATATATTTGTCTAATAAATTCTCGGAAGAGAAATTTATTTCTGCTTTGATGCCATCGCTGTTGGCATAGAGGCAAAAGAAGTGGTAAGCGTTCCAGATTGGTTTTAATACTAAACGAACGATCTCTTTTATATCATCACCTGATTTGGATATTGTAAGTTCTCCACCATTCATCACTGGAGACGATATCATCATCCAGCGCATTGCGTCTGCGCCAAGCGTATTGAATACTTCTACAGGGTCAGGATAATTTTTAAGGCGTTTGGAAAGTTTTTGTTTTTCCATTGCGCCGGTATTAGGATTTTTCATTGGCTCGCCAAGTATCACGCCGTGGCAGATGCAATTCTTGAATGGTATCTCATCAAAAAGCGCAGTTGAAAGAACCATCAATGTATAGAACCAGCCGCGGGTCTGCGCGGAATATTCTACGATGAAATCGGCGGGGAAGCGTGATTTGAATTTATCCTGATTCTCGAACGGATAGTGGAATTGCGCGAAAGGCATGCTGCCAGATTCAAACCAGCAATCCAGAACTTCAGGAACTCTCTTTATCGTAAATTTTGGATTCTCCGGATCAGGTTTTGTGAGTTCATCTATGTAAGGGCGATGAAGATCATTTACTTTTGTACCGAAGAATTCTTCTATTTCTTTTATTGAACCGAAAACATAAAGTTTCTTGCTTTGCGGATCATTACTGCGCCAGATAGGAATTGGCGCGCCCCAAAATCGGTTGCGGGATATTGCCCAGTCATGGGCGTTCTCCAGCCATTTGCCGAACTGGCCGTCTCGGATGTGGTCAGGTATCCAGTTTATTTTCTGGTTGAGTTCTACCATCCTGTCTTTGAACGCGGTAACTTTCACATACCAGCTTGGTATGGCGCGATAGATAAGCGGAGTATCCGTTCTCCAGCAATGCGGATAATTATGTTTGTAGTCTTCTTCCTTGATCACCTGATTACTATTCTTCAGGTATTTCACGATG
The DNA here is from genome assembly GCA_031426355.1 of Alphaproteobacteria bacterium. Taxonomy (GTDB): domain Bacteria; phylum Pseudomonadota; class Alphaproteobacteria; order Rickettsiales; family UBA8987; genus JANPLD01. Next base: position 98,566 of record JANPLD010000068.1, read on the forward strand.
CGGAGATTTGCTAACCCATATTTTTTTAACTGGTCTTCCTTATAAGGTTCGTCCTCTGACTTATTAGTTTCAGCGATCACATTTAAATGGTAAAGTTTGAGCTCAGGGATATCAAAAATATCTGCTGTGAATTTTCCAGCTTCATCAACCGGACATATTATGCCGCCGCTATCAGGTAAGCATATTCCATTCTCCTGACAAACGCGCTGATCGTCTTCACCGAAACCCGGGGCTAGATGTACTATACCTGTACCATCAGCGTCAGAAACAAAATCACCTTCTAGTATAGTAAATGCTTTTGCACCTCTCTGTTTTGTATATTTCTCACCTGCGAAATATGGGAGGAGTGGTTTGTATTTTAAGCCTACCAATTTTTCAGCGCCCATAGTGGAGAGAACTTCTATATCAGCTTCATCAAAATATTTGGCAACTGCATTGCCGCTTAATATGTAAACATTATCGCCTTTTCTTATGGCTTTATATTTAACATCTTTACCAACTGCTAAAGCTAAGTTTGAAGGAAGTGTCCACGGAGTTGTCGTCCATGCGAGAACGAATACTTTATTAACTGAGATATCTAGCCCAACTATTGATTCCTCTTCCAGCTCAAACGCAACTGTTATCGCTTTGCTTATTTTCTCACGGTAAGCGTTATCTAAACGCGTTTCAAAATTCGAGAGTGGGGTTTCAGCGGCCCATGAATATGGCATAACTTTATGGCCTTCATACACCAATCCCTTTTTATATAATTCGGAGAAGGCCCAGATGACGGATTCGATGTAATTCTTATCCATCGTCTTATAACCGTTATCGAAATCTACCCAGCGGCCAACGCGGTTAACATATTCCTTCCACTCGCTCGTATATTTCATCACTGATGTGCGGCAGGTATTATTGAATTTCTCTATACCATATTCCTGAATGGCGATCTGGCCTTGTATGCCGAGCTCCTTTTCAGCTTCCATCTCTGCTGGTAAACCATGGCAATCCCAACCGAAAACGCGTTCGGTATGTTCGCCTGTCATAGTATGATACCGCGCATAAAGGTCTTTCACACATGATGTGAGCAAATGCCCGTAGTGCGGCAGGCCATTGGCAAATGGCGGGCCATCAAAGAAGGAAAATTCTTTCCCGTTATTTTTTTTGTCCGGAAGATTCTCAACGGATTTCTGGAAAATATTATTCTCCAGCCAGAATTTCTGGATCTTTTTCTCTATTTCAGGAAAATTCGGGGATGATGTTGTTTCGGGATAATGTTTAGACATTTAATTTATTGTAAATTTGTGAGATTTCTGGCTTTATTTAAACCATATACATTAAATAGACAACAAAATTTGATATGGCAACTTCACCACTTGATGATCTTAAATACCTGGAAAATCTTTCAGGATTTGTAAGAAAAAATAGGTATCCAATTATACTTATAACTCTTGCTGCTACTACCTGCCTTTCACCTTGCTCAAGTAAAAAGCAAGAACCTCAACAAAATTATCCACAGATGCATGAGGAGTTATTTGAAGAATTACGGCAAATCTCTAGTAACCCCCCAGAAATTCCTGTAACCACTTTATCCCACCTCTTATCTGAAAGTGCAAAGCGGCTCGGAAGAGCTTTGTTTAAATAAGCAAAGAACGTAGCTTTGTTACCACTCGCCTTGCGCCCTATCGACGTGCTTCTTGACGATTGAGATGAAGCTGGAGAGATTCTTGATCTTCTTGCCTTGTGATAATGTGATTATCTTTTTGATATATTCGTGAAGGTCTTGATGGGAGCGCGGGGTGCCGAATTTCTCTGCTTCGGTATCCATTTGGTTTATTACCCATATTGAAAAGCGCACTGCGTCAAATAAAGCTTCCGGCAGACCGGCGCGGTCGTAGAGGGCTTTGAGGCCGTGATCCAGATCAATAACGAGCTTGCGGATGTTTGAGAATTTTACACCAGTGATACGAGACATGCATATCTCGAACATGGTCTTATTACCAAGGGCAATGGCTGAAACGGGCACGAACTGGCCGATCGGTTCAAAATCATTTAATACAAAAGTAAGTTTACCATGAAGCGGGTCAAGTGCTTGCTCCAGTTGGTTATTGGATTCCAGCATGTTGATCAACTCAAGAAGGTCATCTCCGAATATTTTCATGTTACCGAAGCGGAAGGCAGCTATCTCGCCTGATTCCTTGAAGAGTGAATTTATCTTGTCAAAGTTACAGCTATATTTTTTCTCGAGCTTGCCACGGATAGCCTGCGAAACTTTTTTAGTGATGTTGACCACGATATCAGGCGGGATGGAACCCCTGGTTATCATCGATTCAATTATTTCTTCCTTGCTGGCGTGGTTATCAACTATCTTATTGTAGTCGCCTTCACTTATCTGGGCAGAAGCATTATCAAGGAGGTTTTCAACAACAACAGGTTTGTTGGTCTCAACCAGAGCGCCTGCGACCTTCTGGGATAGGCCTTCCCTGTGGGCAATGGCTATCTGAGGGGCTTCGCTTTTGGAATTCTTGATTATGTCTACGAGGTCATCATCAGTCAGCAGTTCTGAGAATTCAAGTATAGGGCGGGATACATCATCTATATCCTTGGCAAGGGAAAGCAGGATATCCCTTGGAACCGCATCTGAGTTCATCAGATTTTCTGACAAGGATTTCCTTACCCCGATTTCAGAATATTTAAGAAGGAGGCGGAATATCTCTTCAGCTAATCCTTTCTCCTTAGAACCAAAACTTCTTGTGGCATATTGACCAGATATTTTGTCAATAACCTTAACTTTGGCCTCAACATCCTTACTTTGGGTTAGCATTTGCACGTCTTCGTGGGTGAGTCTCTCTTCGCTCATTCGCTTTTCGCCGACCTTCTTTTTTAATATATCTAACATAGCTCTCTAATATAAGGAAAAATACAAATTTTTGTATAACTGGCCTGTTACTACTATAATAATTATAGTTTGCAACATATTAGGCCCACCTGTCAAACCTTGCGAATTTACTAGGTTCTAAGCTGGATATAGGTATAAAAGCCCCTATATCTATGGGGATGATAATATATTGTCAAAAATTTTGGTTGCAATCAAGGAATTCACCTTTATTATGCGCGCCTCAAATTAATAGATAAAAGATAACATTTTTACCATATGGCACTATACGAAACAACATTGATCTTACGCCCTGACCTAGCTCAGGCAGACGTTGAGAAAACCATGGCAGCTTTTGAAGAAATCATATCTTCTGACGGCGGCAAGATCGTTAAAAAAGAATTCTGGGGCCTGAGAGATCTGGCTTACAAGATCAAAAAAAGCAAAAAAGGTCACTATGTACACCTTGGTATTGATGCTAAACCTGCAACAGTTACTGAACTCCGCAGGAAAATTGGTATCAGCGAAGAAGTTATAAGGGATCTTACTATAAATGTTGAGAGGATATCTAAAGATGCCGCTCACCTTGACAGCGAAGATTAATCTTAACAAATAACAACACCGGTAATAATTATGGCACCTCCTCCTAGAAAAAATAATAGAAACGGTAGAAATAAAGATGCGGCGAATAACCCGAACTTTATGATCAACCCTGCGATGTTACCACAGGTTTTCTCGAAAAGATCTAGAGCTTGTCCACTTTCTGGCGAGAACAGCCCTATCGTTGATTACAAAAACATAGCTCTGCTCACAAAATTCGTTTCTGAAAGAGGCAAGATCCTTCCTAGAAGGATATCTTCTGTAAGTTCTAAAAAACAAAGGGCCCTTGCAAATGCTATTAAAAGAGCGCGTACACTTGCTCTTCTCCCTTATGTAAGCAATTAATAATAATAGTAAGTACAATGAAAGTAATTTTATTAGAAAAACTCAAAAACCTCGGTGAAGTAGGCGAAGTTGTTGAAGTTAAATCAGGTTATGCGAGAAATTTCCTTGTTCCTAACAGGAAAGCTTCCATAGCTACAAAAGAAAATAAGGTTCAATTCGAATCTAAGAAAGCTGAACTTATAGCCCTTTCTAAAAAGAGAGAAGATGAAGCAAATAAAGTTGTTGAGAAAATCAGGAACCAGATCGCTTCTATCGTTAAGCAAGCAGGTGATGATGGCCGTTTATATGGCGCAGTAAGCTCTGCTGATATTGCTACTGAGATCAATAAAGTTACGGGCGCGCAAGTTGACAGAAAAACTATAGTTATCTCTACTGCGATCAAATTCGTTGGTTTATATCAGGTGTATGTTGATCTTGGTGAAGGTGTTAACACTCAGATCTTTGTGAACGTAGCAAGAAGCGAAAGCGAAGCTGAAGAGCAAAAAAATAAATTCACTGCAGGAAAGATCAAACTTGGCGCTGCTGAAGCTGAGTCTCCTCAACAAAAACAAAGAAAAGAAGAAGCAGAAGCTGCTTAAGTTCTTTGTCTTTTATACAAATTTAAACCCCACCCAATTATTATGATCTGGTGGGGTTTTTTATTGGATAAATATCTATGGTAAAAATCCTCATGAATTGTTAATATCTATATTCAAATTCTTTTCACATGGAAACTAAAAAAAAATTAGCCGCAGTAGAAAACAAAGCGGAAACTGCAAACGAGCAGGTAAAGGAACTCCCTCACAATTTTGATGCGGAGCAGTCTTTGCTTGGCGCTCTCCTCAATAATAATGAATATCTTAACAGGGTTGGGGATTTTTTAATGCCGGAGCATTTCTATGAGCCGCTTCACCAGAAAATATACCAGTCGATAAATACTTTTTACGACAAAGGTATAATCGCGAATGCAATAACTCTCAAGAACCAGTTCCAGAATAATGAGGCAATGGAAATCCTTGGCGGACAGAATTACCTTCTCCAGCTTAGCTCTAAAGGTATGACCATTATAAGCATCCGGGAATTTGCGACGCTGATCTACAATCTTTATATCAGCCGCCAGCTGATTGATGTTGCCAATGAAATGCTGGAGCAATCATATAATACTTCCGGCACAGAAACTGCAACTGCGCAGATAGAACAACCTGAAAGTAAATTATTTAATCTTGCTTCCACAGGATTCAGTGAGAAAGGTTTTATACACGCTAAACATGCACTTGTGAATGTTGTGAAAATGGCAGACCTTGCTTCACATCATCAGGATAATTTTAATGGCGTTACTACGGGATTCAAATTCCTCAATAACCTCATTGGGGGATTCAGTAATTCCGATCTTATAATTCTTGCTGCCCGTCCTTCCATGGGTAAAACTGCACTCGCTCTTAATTTTGCCATGAACGCGGTTAAGCATGTGAAGAATAAATATGATGAGGATCTTGAGAAATATAAGAATGACCCGAAGGATAAAGAAGCTCCGGTAATGGGTTCAGTTGCGGTTATTTCCTTAGAGATGTCATCTGAGCAATTATCGACGCGTCTTATTTCCATGAAAACGGGTATAAACGCTGCAAATATCAGGCTTGGAAGGCTTAACAAACATGGTCCTAATGATGAGCTGGCAAAACTGGTTGATGCCTCTGTGGAACTCCAGCAATTGCCGCTGTTCCTTGATGATACGCCTGCCCTAACCATTTCCGCGATAAGAACAAGAGCAAGAAGATTAAAGCGCAAGCATAATATGCAGTTCCTGATCGTCGATTATTTACAGCTTATTTACGGCGTAAGTAAAAAGTCAGAGGCAAGCAGGGTACAAGAGATATCGGAGATATCAATGGGACTTAAAACGATTGCGAAAGAGCTTAATATTCCTGTTATGGCACTCTCTCAACTTTCAAGAAAAGTGGAAGACCGCCCTGATAAAAAACCACAGCTTGCTGACTTAAGGGAATCAGGCTCAATAGAGCAGGATGCTGACGTTGTGATGTTCATTTACCGTGAAGCCTATTATGAGGAACGTAAAAAACCTTCTGAAGAAAGCAGCGGAGATTTTACCGCATGGCGTGAGAAGATGGAGAAGATCGATAACGTATCAGAGATAATAATCGCCAAGAACCGTAACGGCCCCATCGGTAACGTAACACTTCACTTCAATAAGAACACCACCGAATTCACTGACCCTGCACCTGAGTATGAGAGCTAGTTAATAGTTTGAAGATTGAAGTTTGAAGAATTTTCTTCCAACTTCCAACTTTAAACTTCCAACTATAATGAAATATATCATCACAGGCGCGGCGGGATTCATAGGTTTTCACCTTGCGAAAAAACTTCTATCTGAGGGTAATGAGGTAGTTGGTATTGATAATCTTAATGATTATTATTCAGTAAAATTAAAAGAAGACAGACTTAAAATTCTCGAAAATAAAAATTTTACTTTCTACAAAGCCGATATTTCTGATTCCAAAGCTATAGATGATATATTTAAAAAACATTCTGATGCAAATTACCTTATTCACTTAGCAGCGCAAGCAGGTGTGAGGTATAGCTTAGAAAACCCAATCGCTTATGCTAACAGCAATATGCTTGGGCAGGTGGTAATTTTTGATGCTGCATTCAGGAATCTGAAAAACATACCTCAGATAGTTTATGCTTCATCAAGTTCAGTTTACGGGCATCAGGAAAAAACACCATTCAGTGAGCAGGACAGAGTTGATAAACCAGTTTCACTTTACGCGGCAACTAAAAAATCATGTGAGTTAATTGCAGAAAGTTTCGCGGCAACCCATAATCTGAATTCTACAGGCTTGCGCTTCTTTACTGTTTACGGAGAATATGGACGCCCTGACATGGCTTATTTCAGCTTCAGCGATAATATACTTTCGGGTAAGCCGATAAAATTATTCAATGACGGTAACCTCCGCCGGGATTTTACTTATGTTGATGATATTATTTCCGGGATAATTTCTGTTACTCACAGAACAAAAAAATCTAAACATGAAGTGTTCAATCTTGGAAATAACAAGCCGGTGGAGCTTAAATATTTTGTAGAAGTTCTCGAAAATGCCTTAGGCAAAAAAGCAGTTATTGAATATCTGCCGATGCAAAAAGGTGATGTTTACCAAACCTATGCGGATATCTCGCTTGCTGAAAAAGAATTCGGATTCAAACCGAAAACTTCGATTGAAGAAGGGCTCGGGAAATTCGTGAAATGGTATAAAGAGTATTTTAAGCGTTAAGGGTTTTAGCTCTTACTGCTAATTTTAAAATTACTGCTCCCCAGAGACCGGAAAGAACTGAACCGGCGATAACGCCAATTTTTACTTCTTCCTGCAAGGTTGAGCTTGTAAACGCAAGCATGCCTATAAATAAACTCATAGTGAAACCAACGCCTGCTATTACCGCAACACCATAAATATCTAACCAGCTGGTGCTAGCTGGTTTTGGAGCTATTTTCAGTTTTACCGCTGCTAACGTAAATAGTAATATTCCGATTTGCTTTCCGAAAAATAAACCAAGTGTAATTCCAATAGTTAAAGGGCTGAACATTTCATCCATTGTTAAACCACCGAAACTTACCCCGGCGCTTACCAATGCAAAAAGTGGCAATATAAAAAAAGCGACATAGGGATGGAATTTTTTTATTAGTGAATCAAGGGTTTTACCTGAGGGTACGAAAAAACCTAATATCACTCCAGCGACAGTTGTATGTATTCCGGAATAATGAAAACTTCCCCATAATATTATGGCGAGTAAAATATGACCTGCGTTAAAAATTTTTTTCTTATGGAGGAAATATAAAACCCCGACAGTTAAACCTGCAATAAAAAATGGCAGTGGCTGCACACCGCTACTGTAAAAAAATGCGATGATTATTATAGCGGCGATATCATCATAGATCGCTATCGCAAGCAGAAATATTTTTGCTGACTGCGGAACTGATTTGCCAACTATAGTTAACACACATAATGCAAACGCTATATCTGTTGCAGTTGGAATGGCCCAGCCACGGCTATTTTCAGGAGATACGTGGTTTATAATAAGAAATATAATTGCAGGCGTTATTATTCCACCAAAAGCAGCAATAAGCGGTAATATCTTCTGGCCTTTTTTTGATAAATGACCATCTACCATTTCTTTTTTTAGCTCCATACCAACCACAAAAAAGAAGATCACCATGAGGATATCTTTTACAAAATCCTGTAGCGAAAATTCAAACTGGCTGAATGAGATATGATAAGAAATTGCAGCTTTATAAAAATCAGATAGAGGAGAATTTGCGAGCAACATTGCTATTGCTGCAAATACTATCATTACAATTCCACCTGCTGATTCGGTCTGGATGAATTTTTTTAAAAATATTCTCATTTGTATATTTCTGGTAAAACCTGTTTGTGCATTTATAGTGTTTATAGCATTCAATAAAATTAAACCAGCGAAGCTGTGAAAGTTAAAATCTATTATCATTCGTTAGATAAAAAAGAAGTGGTAAATGAACTGATAGAAGTTTACCTGAAACGCTGTCCATGGAAATTCGAGTTTGAGAATTATCAGGGGAAGAAATACCAGAACGCCATAATTGAGGAAGTTAAAGGCAAATATTTCACTATTGCACTGACTGAGAATGGTAAAGAATATACCAGTGAAGCATTCACAAAATATATGCAAGGGCTTTCAGCAAATCATGGCAGCAGGATAGCATTTGTTTTGGGACCCGCAGAGGGCTTTGATAAAAATGACATCCTTAAGGCCAATGCAACACTTTCGCTAGGAAAAATGACATATCCGCATAATTTGGCTCGGTTATTGCTTGTTGAACAAATGTACCGTAGCTGGACTATTTTAGAGAATAAGCCCTATCACAAATAGGTTTTGATTGATAGCAGGCCAATGATAGAGAATAATCCAGCTAAGGTAAGGGCGTAATAGCCTGATTAAGGCCAGGCTTAACAACCTGGCCTTAAGATATAATCCCAAGTCATTTTATGGACTTAAGTAAAATTACATCCTTTGCGCTTCTTGAAGAGAAGATGAAATATAATGCCGACAGGCAGCAGGTTATCGCTGAGAATTTCGCTAATGTGGATACGCCGGGATATAAGAGGAAAGATATTGAGAAGCCTGATTTTGCTAATATTTTTAATGAAAAGCTTTCAGCACTTACTCCGGCGCAGACAAATTCGAAGCATATTGGCGCGGTTGATGATGATTCGATAAATGGCAGAAAGGTCATAACTTCCGAAGATAAAGTTCAACTTGATATGGAAGCGTTGGAAATGATGCAGAACAGCACATCTTATTCAGAGGCTAACGCAACTTATAAAAAGATGCTTTCCCTTGTAAGGGTTGCAATAGAAGGAAGCGGAGCGAGATAATGAAAGAACTTGTTTACATATTTTTATTTATAATTTGCGTGCCTTCGGTTTCAGAGGCGGCGGGCGGTCTTAAAAAAGCCCTGACAAGTTCGGCCTCTGCAATGAAAGCGCAGTCTGAAAGGATACGTGTCATCACTGAGAATATCGCCAACTCTGATACAACAGGTCTTACTGAAACTGAGGAGCCTTATAGAAGGAAGACCGTATATTTTGAGAATGTCAAAGATGATGAGACCGGCGCAAATGTAGTAAAAGTAAAAAAGATTGCCCGAGATGATAGTGAGTTCAAACTTATTTACCGCCCTGATCACCCTGCGGCTAACGCAGATGGGTATGTTCGCTTCCCAAATGTTGACAGGAACCTTGAAAACATTGATATTCGTGAAGCGCAAAGAAGTTACGAAGCTAATGTTACAGCAATTGAAGTAACTAAACAGATGATGGAAAGATCACTAGATTTAATGAGATAAATGACAAAAAGAAAAGTTATGACCAGTTTAAATATGTTAGATGCAGTTTCTGCCTATAATAAAACTTCCTCTCTTGACGGGAAAGGTTTTGGCGTATCACAGGCACCTTCCAGCGATTTTACCTCTCTGGTGGAAAAAGCACTTAGTGATACTAAAGATAAGTTAGATATTGCGGAAACCTCAACAGCTGGCTCAGTAAAAGGTGATATCAGCCTTGAAGACCTTGCAATAGCAGTTGCCAATGCGGAAGTAAGCCTCAAGACCTTAGTTTCCATTCGTGATAAACTTGTCAGCGCATTGCAGGATATTCTAAGGATGCCTATTTAGGTTGATGGTTGATAGTTCATAGTTTATTGAAAATATCATGACTATCAGAAAATACAAAATCGGCACAAGGAAAAGTAAACTTGCACTCGCGCAGACTGAAGAAGTTATTGCGGAGATAAAAAAGTCGATCCCTGATTTTGTATATGAGATAGTTTCCATAAATACTAAAGGTGATCAGGTTCATCACAAGCCTTTGCGTGAATTATTTGAAGGTGGTAAAAGCGCTTTTACCAGTGAATTACAGCAGGCATTGAAAGAAAAGGAAATTGATATTGCTGTGCATTCCATGAAAGATGTTGCAGGTAATGTCAGAGAAGAAACCCTTACTTTTGGGGCGTTCCTTAAAAGAAGGTCAGCCAGCGATGTTTTTATCAGCCGGAATTTTATACAGAATATAGAATCATTACCGCAGGGTTTTATAGTTGGTACAGTTTCTCTCCGCCGCAAAGCAGCTTTGCTTAAACTGAATAATAAAGTGAAGGTAAGGAATCTGCGTGGAAGCATCCAGACGAGAATTGCAAAACTTCGCCATGAATTTATTTGGGATGATCACCCACCCATTCTATATGACGGAATAGTAATGGCAGAGGCGGCACTTGAACGTAGTGATAAAAACCTGACGAAAGATTTATACATCCTAAAAATATCCGAGAGCAAAATGGTTCCCGCGGCGTGCCAAGGAACTATAGGTGTTGAGTGCAGGAAAGATGATCATGAAACTTACAGGTTATTAAGAAAAATAAACCACGTGGAAACAGAGGAAGTAAGTTTATCTGAAAGGGATTTTTTATATATGATCGGCGGAAATTGCCATACTTCAGTTGGCGTTTATTGTTATGAGAAAGATAAAGGTTTTGAAATGAGCGCAGAAATATCTGATGAAAAAGGTAAAATAATTCTTGATGAAATATTGCAATGCGAAATGCCTGATATATCCAGCCTTCCAAAAAAACTTGCTGCTAAAATAATAGAAAAAGCTCAAGATAAGCTTGGTGAAAATTATAAAGAGATATTAAATATAGAACCAAGAATATAAAACCGGACTGAGAACGGAAATAAAAAAGGAGCTAAAAAGCTCCCTTTATAAAATCTTTAAGAAATAAAATTACGGCCCGGATTAACCTTGGCGAGCTTTCATTTTAGGGTTTTTCTTATTGATAACATAAATCCTGCCTTTTCTACGAACTACTCTGCAGTTCTTATCTCTTGCTTTAGCAGATTTGAGTGAGCTTACAACTTTCATAACCTTGAGTTTTATTAGTTTTGAAGGGGCTTTCTATACAAAACTATCACTGTAGTCAACCAAATACCCTGCAAATTCACAATTATTTATATGTTTCAAAAGGTTATCATAATAAAACCTCTGTAATTGCCACCTCCCCCCGCCCGACTTTATCAGACATCTGGTATATTCTGGCGGTAAAGTTAGTTGCTAGAGAACCAAAGTCAGAACTCTGCATACCTTCAGTATAATTAAAACTTGGAGAGGTTATTTTCTCAGTCCTTTTTAAAGTAGAAGCATCGAAAATGTCTATTTCATATTCTTCCTTAGTTTCAAAAACAGGGATCTCTACACTTGAAGAAAAAGAGATATTACCGCGTGATCTTCTCAGCCATTGTATATTGATGTCATCATCCATTTCCCTTTCGGCAGAAATATGGACAGGTGAATATGGCTTTAATGAATTTCCAGAAAAGTTAATTTCTTTTGCGGTAACATCATCTGCACTTTTACCAAAGGTTACAGCTTTTATCCAGATAGTTTGGCCGATCTGTGAAACAGGCATCTCTATCTTTAAAACATTCTCATCAAGCAGGATGAACCTGCTGCCTGCAGGATGAGTTTCACCTGCGTAATTTTCTGTACCCTGACGGCCGCGATATAAGTGGCTAAGCGTATATTTATTTAATTCTGTCTGGTTGATATTTTTAAACTGAAAATTTTCATTTCCTATCAAAGCTAAATTTCCAAATGATTGTAGATTATCTTCTGTTAGTGATTCTAAAGTTCCACCGATCAAATTTATATTCAGCTGATTAATTTTATCAATAACAGGGGAGCTGAATTGTAACAGTTCAGTTTCAATAACTCCCATTGTTGCAGGGGAAACAATATCAGTTATTTTCTGAAAACCTTCTGTTGCGGAAATATTGCTTACATATATTGCGCAACCATTCCAGTTAGAAGAAGTACCGCAGACAGCCAGATGCAGATATGCTTTATCTATTGAAGTTTCATTTGGCAAATGATGTGTATCAATTATCTCAAAATAAGTATCGGAGATAGGTTCCAGATTTTCACTGTTATAATCAGTCGTAAGTTCCTCATTGGCGGAAGAATAAAAATCATTTTCAAATCTTATTGCAGATATTTTTATCTTGCCTTGCTGCGTGAGTGAGGAAATTATTTTCAGCTTATAGGTCTCATCATTTTTAATGATGTTCACTATATCGCCTGCTTCAATATATAAATATTCAGATGGCAGTGAGAATTCTATCTTCTGAGTTATTGCTTCCTCTTCAAGAAGTAAAGTTTGTGCTATTTTTTCAGCATATGATCTGTTCAATAATAATGGCAGATTAATCTCAATACCGGATGAATTATTTTTATCTTCGCGCGAGATGTCAAAATTTCCGACAAGGTAATTATTATTTTCCGATATATAATTAAGGCTGAGGTTTGAAGTAATATTCAGGCTAGATGCATTTTCAAACAGCATGGTCTCATTATTCTTTTCGAAAATTAATCTGCTAAAATCTATATTTATTTCTTCAGTGTTTTCACTCTGCCTTGGGAAGAATTTCACTTTATCACTTTCAACAAAATCAAAAAAGTAACCTGATTGTAATGTTCGCAGGGCTTCTAAAGCTGTGATAGCACCCGAGAGATTATATCCGCTGACAAGTTTATTAACATTATTTATTTCTGGAGTTTCAATACCGGCTTTTTTGCAGAGGTCAGAAATTATATTCTTAAGTTCAGCTACCCCTAATTTTCCATTTATCCAATGGCCGCGGCTCCATAAATTTCCATCACCCCAGACATTTTTCATATCAGGGTAAAATGGATAGGACCTCGCATCATAAGCCCAAATAAATTTCTGCTCCACCATTTCAGAATTCTGCCATTTTGCCAAGGTTCCCTGAAGCGCCGTTCTTTGCGCCAGAAAATCAATATATCCTTTGGATAAATATGGCAGGTTGCCATCAACTGAATCAGGATTATAAAAAACATTTGGCTGATTGGCGCAGCCATCAACTGAAGGAAAACCAAACTCAGTGAACCATATTTTTTTACTTTGTGGTACAAACTCTGTTTGTTCTGAATCAGGATTTGTATGAGTATTATTCCACCAATATTCAATATTTTTCCAAGCATCTTGAGGTGTTAAATCTGCTTTTACAGTGCGTTCTTCATCAGTGTAATACCAGTCATAACCTTCACCATTTTCCCAGCCGTCTATAATTTCTTGCTTATCGTATATTCCATTCTGCTCCCTGTCAGTGAGTGGGAAATATGCATCGATACCGATGAAATCTATATTGTCTGATGCCCATAGAGGATCCATATTATACCAGCCATTTGTGGAATGGTATTCACTCCAATCCGCTGCGTAACCTATTTTGGTTTCAGACCCCATTATTGTTTTAACTTCCTCTACAAGGGCTATCAGTTCGTCCACTGCCGAGAAACTATCATCAGCATCCTGAATTTGTGTCAGGCCTTTCATTTCTGAGCCGATGATAAATGCATCTACCTTATCTTTTACCAGATCAGCATAATGAAGAATAAAATTATTATACCCGTTGGTTTTAGTGAAAAAATATGAACTTCAGATGAATCGCAGGTTATATATCCGCGCCATGGCTTATCTATAATATCCATAAAAATCATCGGATAGAATTTTACTTTTAGTCCTCTGTTTGTTGCTTCTTCTATAAATCTTAAAATACTTTCATCACTTGGTGTGCCGCCATAAATAGGGCGTTCATCTGCGTAAGTTACCAGCGCTGCAGTGTCGCGGTTATATCCAGCAACATGCCATTCAGTGGGAAAAGTTTTCGTCTGGGTTTTATATTCTACGCGTGGCGCAACAGTGCAAACATTTGCATCAAGTGAATTGCCAAACCAGCAGCAAACCAGACTTACATATTCAATATTTGGGAAATTATTTTGTAAATTATCCAAGGCAACTAATGCATCTGCTTTACCGCTGGCATTATTCTGATTGATAAATTTTTCTTCACCGGTCTGGTGCCAGATACCTAAAATTTCCACCCCATCTTTTTTACTATGGGTTAAAGTATCATAAACAAATTCGCCGCTTCCCGGTATAATATTCACTGCGGTAACATTATTTTCTAGATTGTTTTCATCTCCTGATATTTTTAAATTGCGGATTATCTCAAAAGTGAAATTCGGTATTCTGCCCCTAAATTCAGTTAGTTCAAAATCTTCAAAAACTATATAGGCAAGGCCACGATATGCAGGGGTTTTATTTTCACCTTCATAAGATTCTATTACAGGGTCTGGAAGTTGGGTTTCATCCCCTTTATAGATACTGTAAGAAGCGCAGTAATCATTGGGATTGATCAGATTTGAATCTGCCCAGACACGGTCGACATAGTCAATTTCACCTTCGCATAATGCAATGGCGATATTTACGAAATAACGGAAATTAGTTTCGGTTTTCCTTTCTACTTTCGCGCTGCTGCCTTTACCGCCCTGATTGACAGGTGCTCTTTCTTCGACGATCCTGACATTGGTTGACCAGACGATATTACCGGCTATCCTTGTTTTGCCGTAAATTATAGGGATCGCGTCACCATAAGAAGATTTCTGTATTGAGAAATCAGTTAGTTTTTTTCCTCGGATTATATTCTTTTCATTCTCACCGAAAAGGTTTGAATCAATTGAATTGCCGAGCCTTGTGGCTCCGGCATTAAGCCCTTCTTTAACCTGACCCTCAACAATATTACCGAATACCGGGATCTGCGAAAGACCAAATGATTCTACAAAACTATTTGATGCACTTGTTAATACTGTTGTTGTCATAACTTCATTAATTTAGTTTTTGATTCTATAAATTTTTACTATCTTTGATCTCCACACATCATTAAGGCGATGTTTCACCGCTTTGCCAATCTGGCTGTAACAGTGAATGAGTGCTAGGTTTTCATTATTATATTTCGTGATGAAGCCAGTATGCTGAGGGAATTTTCCGAACTTCATCAGAAATATATCACCTTCTTGCATCTTATTTTTTTCAATTGAAAGAAGCGAAGCTTCCATTTTTTCCTGCAGTAAAAATGTTGAGGGGATACGGGAATATCCTGCTTCATCATTTTGCGTGAGGTCAACTTCGCAATTTTTCAGGACAGTTAGTACAAACCCTATGCAATCAACACCTATAGCAATATTCCTGCCTTGATGGACAAAGGGAACTCCGATCAGTTTTTCAGCTTCTGAGATTATTTTATTTTGTAAATCCATATCTATACTTTTAATATCCTGTCTGTTCCCGGGATATGAGGTTCCCCACGAAAATTAATTATGTTGTCGAATTTGGAGATACAGGTTTGTGAATTTTTATCGCAGCCTACAGAGACCTGATATTCATCACCTGTTTCAATATCTTTTATAAGAGAAGTAAGAAGTTTGAATTTGCCTTCTGTGAAATTTGCGATCTCTCTTATAGAACCAGAGTTCGCGCCGCTTAAGAATGTAATCACCCCTTTTGAGAAATAATTTTTCTCTTCAGTTCGCGCGGTATCAATGAATTCCATTTTATTTATTGTGAATGTAACTGCTCCTGAGAATGTATGGTCAGCAATATTTATTCCGCATTTGCTATCGCCAAATTTTGCTCTGCAATTAGGTGAGAAATTCTGTGATATTCTGTTTTTAAGTAATGAAGAATATCCTGATATCTCAATAAATAATTTATCGTCATCATATCTTATTTTTGAAATAAAACCTTTTTTGAGAATTAATTTCCCATCTTCAGGAGATTCATAATTCAGTAAAAATATTTCTATATCGGCAGAATCTAATTTACTTGATTCAACTTCAGTTTTTGAGATGATATCATCTTCAATAACACTTAAGATACTTTCTTTTTTATTAACTGAAAACCCTGAATAATCAGCAAAGATATCAGATGACAGATAAGGTTTATAAATATTGCCGTCATATTGGAATTCCTTATCGAAACTGGTTAAGGCGATCACTGATCCATCCTTACAGGTAATAAGAATGAATTTTGCTAAGGTTGTTACTTCTTTTGCAAGATGCCCTTTTAAATTTTCGGAAATGTTTTTCATATTTTTACCTCTATCAATTCAATTTTTGACATTGAAGCTTTGGAGAAATTTTCTGTTGAGTATGAAAGGATATCTGAGTTGAAACGCGCCGGAACATCGAATTCGAAATCTGCTTTTACCACCACAGAATTTGCAGGAGGACTTGAAAAAGTAATAACTCCATTATTATTCCCGAGGGAAAATCCCGAAGCCTGCTTAATATTATCAAGATAGACCTATATGCTCTGCGGCACCGGTTTCGTAATTTTTCTCTCAATCTCATAAATCTCATCTCCGTATTTTTTAATAAGCTGGAATTGTGTTTTTAAATTATTGCCTGTTCCGAGTATTTGGCCTTTCGCCTGAAAATCTGCCCAGTCTTTGAAGCGGAAGCCATAGGCCATACCCCGGCGTGCGATAAAGAAATCGCGGATCTTTTCTGCCTGAGCGGTAGAAATATTTTTGAAATCGATCTCATATTTCGCGCGAGGGATTGAATTATTTATATTCCGCTTCTCGTGGCCGCTCGTCATTAAATTAACGGAAGTTGAGAATTCCTGACCACCTTGCGCTTTAAAAGAAATATCTGCGGGGAACCTTGCTTCGTGAAAATCTGTCATTGGGAATCTCCTATAAAATTATTCTGCGATAGAGATTATAAACTTCCTTTGATGCCGGATTTATATCGGCCTTGCCCCTATTCTCAAAACGATAGGCTATCTGGTAAAAAGCGCCGTTTTGATGATCTGTGGAACATTATCTGCTTCCTCACCATATCCGGCAAAGTAATCTATGTAGATAAACTTTGCAGAAGGAAGAACATCAAAAAAGAGGAAATATTTTGCCGGAGAAAGATAATAATTCGAAGCAGAAAATGCTGTTTCATCACCATTTTTATCTATCAATTTTACCGAGTCGATAGAACTTACCGGACCCATCGGCAAATCAACTTCCATTTCAGTTGAACTGCAATATGCAAGGCGCCATTTCTGTGTGATGAGAGAAGCCTTCATATATTTTTCAGCTTCGATACGAGCTGATTTTATAAGATCCTCAATAGTACTATTTTCTGCATCGCCGCTGATGCGTAAGAATTCCTTTACTTCATCTGCTGTTACCGGTTCAATTTCCGGTTCAGTTAATTTTATCAATTCCGGTTTCCTGCTTTTAAAAATTCCGAACATGATGCTCCTTTATTTGTATGTTTAAAATCCTTCTATTTTTAAGATTATGTGCGAAAAAATATGTGCGGAAGGGTGAAAATTCATGTGCCACACCATGAATAAGCATGGCACATGAAGTAAAAAACTAACTAGCTGCCAGTTTTAATAATTTGATCGCTTCAAAATTAACCACACCACCACCTACACGTTTAGTCGTGTAGAATTTCACGAATGGTTTTTCAGTGTATGGATCGCGGAGGATGCGGATACCTGTCCTATCAACGATCTGATATGCACGTTTAAAATCTGCAACGGCAACTGAAAGTGAGTTGGTTGCGGGAACCGGCATATCGGAAGCCTTAACCACTGGAACGCCGAGTAATGTATCAGGCGTTCCTGCTGTTAGGCCGGGCTGCCAGAGATATTGATTCGTAGTTGCTTCTTTCAGTAAACGAACTGCCTGAACTGTTGCTCTGTTCATCATGAAGGCGTTATTTGCATATTCATCTTTTAAAGCATAATAGAGTTTGATGAGTGAATCGGAAGTTACCGCGCCTGCTGAAAGTGAGCTGATCTGTTCAATCTGCCCGGCACCGGTTCCTGCGGTATAGGCAAGTATACCTTTTGGTTTGCCCGAACCATTACCTGAAACAAAGGCAGTGTTTTCTTTGCGTGAGAAAACTTCCACCAGTTTTTCAGTAAGCCAGCTTTCAATATCAATTGACGAATCATCAATTAATTTTTGCGTTGCCTTAGGCTGTGCCACAAGCTCATATGCAGTGATAGAAAGCTTGCCGATCTGCGGTGTATCGGAATCAGAAACGGCAGCGGATTCTGAAGATGCCCAGTCTGCTCCAGCTTCGTCGCTATCTTCTATTATTTCGAAAACGTCAGATGAAAGTTGCGTAACATTTGCAACCTGCCTCATTGGTGAGCTTTCATAGATGATGCGTGCAAGCTGCGCGCTCATTTGCGGTGTAACCAGATATCCGCCGTCTGCATCAGTGCCAACTGAAAGGGCTTTCTTCTCGAGGAAAGAAAGATCACCTTCAACGCCTTTACGAACGTAATTGATGAAAGCTGCTTTATGTTCGCCTGCAATATTTGATGAAACATCGCTTTTATATTCACCACCAAGTGAGGGGCGGTTCAGAACTGTCTCAACACCGTCAAGACGGTTCTTGAATTCGTCTATTACATTATTTAATTTGTTAATATGATTTGTTGTTAAAGAATCCGCAGAGCCTTTTTTCTCTATCTCCTGCAGCCTCCTTTCATTAAGTTTTTTGAAATCATCCCATGCGGAGCCGAGTTCATCAACTTTTCTTGTTATTGTAGAAATACTCATAATTTTCCTTATTTTAAAATGTTAATTGTCTTGTCCAGTAAGGAGAGAAGCTCTGCTTCAGGCTCATCTGATTTTACACTGAGGATCTTTGCGGAATCATTGGCCGGGAAAGTGACCAGACTTATTTCGAATAATTCTGCTTTTTTGATTACGCGAACTTCGGTTTCATCATCAATTTCAAAATCAGTGACCCTGAAACCAATGCTTAAGCCTTTCAGCGCACCGCTTTTGAGGAGTGCGTAAGCTTCGCGAGCGCGTTCGATCTCAAGTAGAAGCTGGCCTTCAACGTACAGTCCGTTGTCATCTTCTTCTATGTGAGTAAAAATCCCGATCGGTTCATCTGCGCGGTGTTGCCAGAGTAATTTTATTTCCCCGGCATTTTTGGTCAGATCTGAAAAAGCACCTTCCAGAATTATATCATCGTGATTATCTATAACGCCGAATACGCTGGCGTAACCTGAGAAAAAACCCTTTTTATTAAGAGATTTTATCTCAAGGGAATAATTATAATTTTGCATAAGATAATTTATTAATGATTAAATCTAAAGTAAGACAATGCTTCACCTTACATTCTTAAGGTTATGGATGAAAAATAGAGTGCGGAAGGGAGCTGAATAAGATTTTGATTAAAATCTTTATTGTAAGAGGTGAAATTATGCTCTATATTATGTTCTAGATTATGTTCTAGTTTTCAAAAAAATTAATGATGTAGGTTTTATGGATAAAAAGAAAGCATTAGAAACAGCACTTAGCCAGATCGAAAAAGCATATGGCAAAGGCTCGATAATGAAGCTTGGTGACAAGGAACATGTAAGTGTTGAAGCTATTTCAACAGGTTCTCTTGGTTTAGATATGGCTTTAGGAATTGGCGGAATACCGCGTGGTAGGGTAATCGAGATATTTGGCCCGGAAAGTTCTGGTAAAACTACGCTTACACTTCACATTATTGCAGAAGCGCAGAAAAAAGGCGGAGCTTGTGCATTTATAGATGCTGAGCATGCACTTGATCCTGTTTATGCAGAAAAACTTGGTATTAAAATTGATGATCTTATTATTTCCCAACCGGATACTGGTGAACAAGCATTAGAGATAGTAGATACTTTAGTTCGCTCAGGTGCAGTTGATGTTGTAGTAATCGATTCCGTTGCGGCACTTGTACCAAAAGCTGAGATCGAAGGTGAAATGGGTGATGCACAAATGGGTGCTCAAGCAAGGCTAATGAGTCAAGCGCTTCGTAAACTTACAGGCTCAATATCAAAAACAAACTGTACGGTTATTTTCATTAACCAAATCCGTCAGAAAATTGGCGTTATGTTTGGTAACCCTGAAACTACCACAGGTGGTAATGCCCTTAAATTCTATGCTTCTGTGCGTTTGGATATACGTAGGACTGGTGCTATCAAAGATAAAGACGTAAATATCGGGAACTTGACAAGAGCAAAGGTTGTTAAGAACAAAGTTTCCCCTCCTTTCAAACAGGCTGATTTTGAAATAATCTACGGCGAAGGTATTTCCCGTATCGGTGAGATAATTGATATGGGCGCAAATGCCAATATCATTGAAAAAGCTGGTTCATGGTTTGCTTATAATGGCACAAGGATAGGCCAAGGTAAGGAAAATGCTAAGCAATATCTCAAAGATAATCCGAAAATAGCTAAGGAAATTGAAGAGAAGATAAGGGCGCAAGCTGCTTCACTTACCACTACCATAGCAAATTCGGAAGAGGATGCAGCTTAGTTTGATTATTTGCCAACTATTTCTTTTTGTGTATAAAACATCTTACAAACTGAATGTTAGCAAGCAATAATGCCGCCAAAAACACTTTCATCAATCCGCACTGCATTTCTGGATTTTTTCAAATCCAAGGGGCATTTTATTGCGCCTTCATCGCCGCTTATCCCGCATAGTGACCCGACTTTGATGTTCACTAATGCAGGTATGGTGCAGTTTAAGAATGTATTTGCCGGGCGTGAGGAAATTAAAGATAAGCAAGGCAAAGTTACACATAGAGTTGCAACATCACAAAAATGTGTTCGTGCCGGTGGAAAACATAATGACCTTGAGAATGTAGGTTATACTACGCGTCACCATACATTTTTTGAAATGCTAGGTAATTTTAGTTTTGGAGATTATTTTAAAGAAGATGCGATCTCTTATGCATGGGAATTCCTGACAAAAACATTGGCACTTCCTAAAGATAAATTATGTGTAACTGTTTATCATACGGATGATGAGGCTTTTAATCTTTGGAAGAAAATCGCTAACTTACCTGATGAAAAAATAATACGCATAGCTTCTGATGATAATTTCTGGGCAATGGCTGATACCGGTCCGTGCGGGCCGTGCAGTGAGATATTCTTTGATCACGGCCCACAAGTTGCAGGCGGCCCGCCAGGTTCACCTGAACAGGATGGTGACAGGTTCGTTGAGATATGGAACCTTGTATTTATGCAATACGAGAAGTTAGAGAACGGTGAGCGTACAAACCTCCCAAAACCATGTATTGATACTGGTATGGGCTTGGAGAGATTGACTACGGTTCTGCAAGGTGTTCACGACAATTATCAAACGGATATTTTTGTAAGATTAATTGAAGCAAGTAAAAATATTTCAGGGCAGAATAAGCCTGAATTTGATAATTCCCACAGGATAATCTCTGACCATTTACGTTCCACATGCTTCCTGATCGCCGATGGAGTACTGCCTTCAAATGAAGGTCGAGGATATGTTCTCCGCCGTATAATGCGACGCGCCATGAGGCACTGCCATCGCTTAAGCCCTAATAAAATTATGATGCACCGTTTAGTTCCAGCATTACTTGCTGAAATGAGCGAAGCGTATCCTGAGCTTGAACGCGCAAGAGCCTTAATTATACAAACGATTGAAAATGAGGAAGAAAGATTCAGGGAAACTTTGGGCAATGGTTTAAAGGTCCTTGAAAATGAATCGAAGCATTTAAAGAATAAAACCCTTTCAGGCGAAATTGCTTTCAAACTTTATGATACTTATGGGTTTCCAATAGATCTTACGCAGGATATCCTCAAAGAAAGAGGGATAAAAGTTGATGAAGCTGGTTTTAACGCAGCATTAGGAAAACAGAAAGAAAAAGCCCGGGCTAATTGGACAGGAAGTGGTGAAGCTGCGACTGAAACATTATGGCTAGAACTTGCAAAGGAACTGGAGGAAACAGAATTCTTAGGATATACTAATACAAACTCATCAGGTGATGTAATTGCCATTATTGCGAGTGGTGCAAAACAGAATAAATTATCAGAAGGTGAAGGCGCGATAATCACCAACCAGACACCTTTCTATGCGGAATCTGGTGGTCAGGCTGGCGATAGGGGTTTCATCAAAAACGATAAAGGTGTTTTTGAAGTTCATGATACTAAAAAATTCAGCGGTTCATTATTTGTACATTTCGGAAAAATGATTTCCGGTGAAATCAAAATGCATGACATTGCCAAACTTGAAGTTAATGAGAATCGCAGGGCAAGGGTACGCAAGAACCATTCTGCTACCCATATACTTCATGCGGTGTTGAGGAAAAACCTTGGCGACCATGTAACACAAAAAGGCTCACTGGTTGAGGAAGATTATCTACGTTTTGATTTTTCAAACCCTAAAGCTGTTACTGATGAAGAGATCAGAAAGATAGAATTTGAAGTTAACAAAATAATTTCTCAAAATACTTTGGTGAATACCAAGATCATGAATATTGACCAGGCCTTAGAATCAGGAGCTATGGCATTATTCGGCGAGAAATATTCTGATGAGGTTCGCGTACTTTCTATGGGTGATAGTTACTCAGTAGAGCTTTGCGGCGGAATACATGTTGAACGCACCGGAGATATCGGAACCTTCCGTATCACTAAGGAGTCCGGCGTTGCATCAGGTGTCAGAAGGATAGAAGCTGTAACCGACCAGAAAGCATTGGAATTTGTTTTCAGCAAGGAAGATAAATTAAACAATATAATGGAGATAACCAAATCTTCAGAAAATGATGTTGTTGAGAAATTGGAAAAGCTTCTTCTTGAGAGAAAAGAGCTGGAAAAGCAGGTTTCTGAACTTAAGAAGAAAGCTGCTCTTGGCGGAAATTCAGGCTCTAGTAATAATAATGAAGAAGTGGAAGTAATAAATGGAACGAAGTTCCTTGCTAAAAAACTTGATGGCGTTGATGCGAAAGACCTGCGCGGTATTGTTGACGAAATAAAAACCAAACACACTTCATGTGTAGTATTTTTGGTTGCGGAGAATAAAGGCAAGGTTTCAGTTCTGGCGGGTGTTACCAATGACCTTACAAATAAAATATCTGCCGTTGATATAGTTAAGAAATCCGTTGAGATAATGGGCGGCAAAGGCGGTGGCGGGCGCCCGGATTTTGCCCAAGGCGGCGCTCCTGATAGCAATAATTACGAGAAAGCTATTGTAGAGATTAAAAAACTAATTATATAAGCCTACTTTTTTCAGGAGAATCTGTTTTTAATGGTAGATTCTTTTCCATATCAGGATTTAATATCTTTAATGCTAATGTTCTAGCTTCCTGATTTAATTCAATATCTGTGCTGTTATTTTGCCAAGGCATATCCGGATCAAAATTATTATTTTGTGATATATTCTGAATAAATTTCCTATAGTTTTTTGGAGCTAAAATTTTTCCTTCCGATTCTTTTTCATTTTTACATGTAACAACTACATTAGTTTGTTCTAAAAATTTATTTAACTCACGTATTGTATCTTCTTTAGTATGAAGCTTATTTTTAGAATCTAAATATTTTCCATTATTTGTTTTATTATAAGATAATGAAATACCGTTCTCATTTGTAATAGTAAAACCGGTAAAATCTTTTCCTTCCTGATTTCTATCATTTTCATCAAATAAAACCGTTACTTTCGGTTTACCAGAATGTTGCTGCTGTTGCTGAATTCCTGTTTGAGCTAAAAATATCATATTTCCTCTATTAGATTACAAAGCTATAATAGCACTAAATTGTTAATAAAACGTTAATTAGGGTATTATTTAACCATCTGAAAACAATAGCAATTTTTTATCACGTCATTACAGATTTGATTTTCTACCTCATAATCCCTTCCGGGCGTTATTTTTCATAAATATCTTGGTTAGTAGGTGATTCAACTAACAGGGCTAATATGAAAAAATCTAAACGATCTATCTTTTCTATATTCAAAAAATTTTCTCCTAAAAAAATAGAGAAAAAAAGTTTAAGTTCTGATCAGTATAAGACATATTTCTATGACTCGGCAAAACCTGTGTGGATGAGCCGTAATTACGGAAAATTCGCTGACGAAGGTTATATCAGGAATGTCATTGCGAATCGCTGCGCTTCAATGATAGCAAAAAATATTTCATCGATAAAAATAAAATTATTTGAGAATAATTCCGAAAAGAAATTCGAGATAAAAAACCATCCGCTGCTTAATATTATCAGATTCCCTAACCCCGCAACTAATGGGAATCTATTCAGGGAAGCACTTTTCTCACACCGCCTTATAAGCGGCAATTCCTATATATTAGCGGTTAAGAATTCTGCCGGGATACCGCTTGAACTTTATACTCTACGTCCTGATAGAATAAGCATTACAACTGACAGATCAGGTTTTGTGACCTCATATATTTATAAAGGAACTGATAAGGAAATACGTTATTCAGTTGATAAACTGACTGGGCAATCTGATGTTCTGCATCTTAAGAACTTCCACCCGCTTGATGATCATTTTGGACTCAGCCCTATAGAGCCTGCGGCATATTCAATTGACCAGCATAATCAGGCGGCCCAGTGGAACCAAAGTTTACTTCAGAATGGTGCGAAGCCAAGCGGCGCGCTCGTAATAAAACCGCAGAATGAAGGCGGGATGGGTAGCCTTACAGATGAGCAATACACAAGAATAAAAAGGCAGATGGAGGAGGAATTCAGCGGACATAATAATGCTGGGAAACCTATGCTGCTGGAAGGTGGCTTAGACTGGAAAGAGATGAGCCTGTCGCCACGTGATATGGATTTTATCTCATCAAAACATAATTCTGCCCGTGAAATTGCGCTGGCATTTGGTGTGCCACCGCAACTACTCGGAATTCCAGGTGATAACACTTACAGTAATTTGATTGAGGCAAGACTTGAACTCTGGGAACAAACAATACTTCCGCTTGCAGAAGAATATATTTCCGCTCTTAACCACTGGCTGACGCCAATGTTCAATAATGATGACCTTGAGCTTGATATAGAGAATATTCCGGCGCTTCTGCCGCGCAGGGAAAGCCTGTGGAAACGGGTAAATGAAAGCAGTTTTATTTCAGAAGAGGAAAAAAGAAGACTGGTTGGAATGGGAGATTAGGTTATATAGGATACATGAAAAGAATATCCATAAAAGTAACACCTAAATCATCAAAAAACAAAGTTGTTCCTGATATAATGCCTGATGAAAAAGGTAACGAATTTTTTCGGGTCTTTATAACTTCAGTTCCTGAGAATAATAAGGCCAATAAAGCTGTGATAGAGCTACTGGCCGGATATTTTGACGTTGCAAAAAGTGATGTCAGGATAGTTTCAGGACTTACCTCAAAAAGCAAAATCATAGATATTAATTTATGATCTTTTCAGTAAGTGAGATCGTAATATATTTTATCTTAATAAATATAATTACATTTACACTTTTCAGGTTAGACAAGAAATCTGCAATAGACGGTACATGGAGAATAACTGAAAGAACTTTGATAATATTTTGCTTGCTTGGCGGAACACCTGCCGGGTTTTTTGCTGGCAAGATATACCGGCATAAAACATCCGATCAATCATTCAAATCAAAATTTGTAATGGTGTATGTATTGCAGGGTTTTATGATCGCCTGCCTGATCATTAAAGGTTTAGGTTTGGTTTAAACCGCAATGGCTTCTTCAATGAACTTCAATGAAACAGCAATTTCACTGCCGGAATTATTATAAATAATTTCAGTAGAGCTTGTTACATTTGCCAGATCTTTCTCAACCTGTTTCAGTTTTGAAATTATCTCAGCGTTGGCACTGATTGTTGTGATAGTTGGTTTTTTGATTGAAACATTGGCTTCGGCTTTGATCTTCCTGATCTGCTCAAGGATTTCAACGGCATATTTACCGACTTTTTCAGATTCCTCGTCTATTTTGAAATCACTGCCATCAGGCCAATTTCCTTGAGAGTGAATTGAATTATTCTCATCAAAAATATGAGAGTATAATTCTTCAGTAATATGCGGAGTGAATGGTGCAAATAATTTTAGAATTGCATTTAAACAGAAGTAAATTGTATAGATGGCGCTTAAGCGGGATTGCTGGTTTTGCGGTTCATCATTATAAGTACGGGCTTTTGCAATCTCTAAATAATTATCGCAGAAATCTTTCCAGAAGAATTCTTCTGTAGCCAAGCGAGCGAGGGAATATTCGTAAACATCAAGCTCCTCAGTTGCTTTTGCAATTGTACGCGTGAGGCTTGAGATAATCCATTTGTCTACAGGTTCGGTTATCAAACCTTTTTCGATATATTCTTTTGCGGTAGTTGGTTTTTCTTTAATTAAGTTAAAGTGAATTGATGCAAACTTGGTTGCGTTCCATAATTTATTCACAAGTTTTTTACCCACTTTCAGAACATCGCGTGAGAACGCGGTATCTGCACCAAGGCGGGAAGTTGAGGCCCAGTAACGAACTACATCGGCAGAGTTTTCCTCAATGATAGCAAGTGGAGTTACTACATTACCTTTTGATTTACTCATCTTGGTTTTATCTTCTGCCAAGCACCAGCCGGATATCATCAGGTTTTTCCACGGGATAGTATTCTCGTGAAGATGTGCTTTCACGATAGTATAAAACGCCCATGTCCTGATTATCTCGTGCGCCTGAGGGCGGAGATCAGCAGGAAATAATTTTTGGTGACGGTCATAGTCAATCGCATATTCTTTTGTGATAGCTTTGCTGGAAATCTGCGGGCTTATTGATGATGTTGCCCAGGTATCCATTACGTCAAGATCAGGAGTAACTTCATCTTTAGAATAACCTTCCGGTAGATCTGTTATAGGATTTACAGGTAATTGACTAATTTTTGGAAGTAAAATTTTACCTTCCTCACCTGCCCTTTTTGAATACCATATAGGAAATGGAACGCCGAAATAACGCTGGCGGGAAATGCACCAATCCCATGAAAGGGAGTCTATCCACTGCTCAATTCTTTTCACCATGAATTCCGGTTTCCAGTTACATTCATTGGCTTTCTTTTTTAAAGCTTCCTTATGTTCCAGAACCCTTATGAACCACTGGTCAGTCGGGATTATCTCAATTGCAGCGCCCGAACGTTCAGCGCATTTAACCATATGTTTGATAGGTTTTTTCTCTTTTGCTGTGAGATTATTTTCCTCTAATAATTTCGTTATCGTTTTCTTTGCGGAAAGATTTGCTTCTTGATGATCGGCTTTTTTGCCGTCAATTGCTGTATAAAATTCATGTGCATCAGTTTTTTCTATCTGACTGAAATCTAATTTTCCGAATTTATTTAAAACAATTTTCAAACCGAGTTTATGCTGCTTCCACCATCTAACGTCTTGCTCATCACCAAAAGTACAGCACATTACAACGCCGGTTCCTTTATCTTTCTGTACTGCTTCATCGGCAACAATTGGAACTATGGCTTGGAATAAAGGAGTAACGGCTTTTTTGCCTTTGTATTTTTCTACGTCATCAGGATGAACCATAAGTGCGACACAGGCAGGGAGTAATTCAGGGCGGGTTGTCATTATTTCAACCTTCTCAATATCATCCCAGTTTATTTTTTTGCCTTGCTGATGCTGCTTTTCTTGTTCTTCGGTAATTAATCCAAAGAAAATATAATTCTCAAAACTGTCCAGTTCCTTTTCTTCAATTTCAGCCTGCGCGATAGCGGTCTGGTCAGCGGGGTCCCAGAACATAGGTTCGAGTGTGCGATATGCCTGTTTCTTGTTATAGAGGTCAAGGAATGACATCTGTGAAATTTTGCGGACTTCGTCAGAGATAGTATGATATTCCTGATTCCAGTCTACGCTGAGTGCAATCGACCTGAAAAGATCACGGAATTCCACGCGGTATTTCTCTACTGTTTCATTGCACATCTTTATGAAATCTTCGCGGGAATGGAGGTGTGCTTTGGTTTTCTTTTCCTTTTCAACTAAACGCTCGGTAGGTAAACCGTTATCATCAAAACCCATCGGGTAGAAAACATTAAGGCCGCGCATGCGTTTGTAACGCGCGATAAAATCCGTTTGCGTATAGCTGAAAATATGGCCCATATGGAGGGAGCCGGAAATTGTTGGTGGCGGCGTATCAATTACATATGATTCTTTTTTGGAGTTGGAATCCCAGTTATAAACTCCGTTACTTAGCCAGATTTCCTGCCATTTCTTTTCGGTTGATTTATCATCAAATTTTTTGGGTAATTTCTTCATATGAATCGGATATTATTTTCTAAAAACTTTATTTGGTGCGAGAGCGTCACGGGCAGCCTCACCTGTAAATACCAGCAGTGACAGCATTAAAGATACTATCACAAAACCAGTTATACCAAGCCATGGAGCCTGAAGATTTTGTTTTGCCTGGGATAATATCTCACCAAGGGATGGGTATTGGGCTGGCAGTCCGAATCCTAAGAAATCAAGTGATGTAAGAGTTGTTATTGCGCCGCTGACAACAAAAGGCATTTTTGTAACTGTTGTTACAAGGGAGTTTGGCAGGATATGAGTGAATATTAATCTTGGAGTGGTTACACCAAGCGCCCTTGCGGCAGTTACATATTCATAATTCCTGACCTTTAGAACTTCTGCGCGAACTGCACCAACCATGTCCGTCCATTTGAAAAGTAAGATGATAAATATTAGTAGAAGGAAATTAAGCTCGAACATGCTGGCGATGATTATCAGAACGAAAAGATTCGGGATACTATCCCAGAGTTCGCGGAATCTTTCCATCAATAAGTCGAACCAGCCAGCGATATAACCCTGAAGAGCGCCAAGGAATATGCCGATGATAGAACTGAAAACTGTTAGGATAAGCCCGAACACTACTGATATCCTGAAGCCATAAATGGTCATCGCAAGAATATCACGGCCGCGGTCATCTGTGCCAAGCCAGTTATCTTTATTAGGCGGTGCGGGGTGAGTATCTTCACGGGAATAGTTTATTGTATCATAGGAAAACCTTATCGGAGGCCATATCGTAAAACCGTTATTCTCAATTTCTTCCGACGTGTATTCGTCTTTGTAATCAGCTTCGGTTTCAAATATTCCGCCAAATATGGTTTCAGGATAATCCACCAGCACAGGGAAATAAAACTCGCCCTTATATTTGAGAAGAATAGGTTTGTCGTTTGCAATAAATTCAGCAAAGAATGTGAGAAATAAAAGAAATACGAAAAGTATCAGGGAATAGTATCCGCGTTTATTCTTTTTAAAATTCGCTAAGCGCTTTTTATTTATCTCAGATAAAGCCATTTCTTAAATTAGTCCCTTGTCTTTAGCTGATTTGAAATATAGCCAACCCGTGTAGGCCGTTAATACCATAGCAGCCCAAAGAGCCGCGGCGCCTAGAATAAAGATGAATAAGAACTCTTCCGTATCACCAGCGGCAAGAAGTATGATTATGGCAATCATTTGTGTAGCAGTTTTCCATTTTGCAAGTTTGGTCACCGGCATATCAACAGAAGCCTTGGCGAGAAATTCCCTCAAGCCGGAAATGAATATCTCACGGCACATAATGCCAATTATAGGGATTATAAGTATATGCCCCATATCTTTATCAAGAAGGAGCGCGAGGGCAGTTATAACTACAAGCTTATCGGCGATGGGATCCATCAGTTCGCCGAATTTGGTCTGGACATTCCACCTGCGGGAGAGGTATCCATCAAGGTAATCACTTATGCATGCTATAATAAAAAGCGTCGAAGTTACTGTTTTTAAACCTTCTTCCGTAAAATAAGCGATTACCAGAAATGGTATAATGGCGATTCTGCTAAATGTGAGACAATTGGGTATTTTTTCCTTAAATGATGCCATCTGAAAATTATTTCTAACAGTTTATTGGATTTTCGCTTATAATTACTATATTAGAGCTACAGGAAACGCAATATTTATAGCATCATGGGCGCCGGATATACAGACATAATATTTTTCGCGGTAGTCGCCGCTTTTTTAGTTCTTAAGCTTATCAGCGTTCTAGGGCGCAAGGATAGCGATGAGAAGGTAAATGAGATCGTCAAAAAGCATGATCAGGCAAAAGCCGCTTTTGAAGAAAGGATAGCTACAGCACAAAGGGCAAAACAGCCGGTTGCAGTACCTAAACTTTTGGTCGCTCCATTGCCTGTAATTGAAGAGATAGACGAAGTTGATTTTGGAAGTGACGAGATCAAGAAAACTATTGAAATTATCAAAGAGAAAGATGCCAGCTTTAATGTAAATAACTTTGTGATAGGTGCCAAAGGTGCTTTTGATATGGTTATGAAGGCGTTCAGCAAAAACAATAAAGAAACACTTAAGCTTTTATTGAGTGATGATGTTTATAAAACTATCTCAAAAATAGTTGATGAGAATATTGCGCAGAATAAATTTGAAGAAAGATCGATAGTTTCAATTGATGCAAAAACAATTAGTGCGGCAGAATTATCAGAAAATATTGTTAAATTGAGGCTTAATTTTGTCTCTGAGCAGATTAGCCTTGTTAAAGACAGGGAAGGAAAGTTAATCTCGGGTAATCCTACTAAGATCGAAGCGGTAGAGGATAGCTGGGAGTTCGAAAGAAATATCAGGTCAACTGACCCTAACTGGAAGATCACCGCAATATCTTAGGCAATTTATTACTCTGCCTTTTTAGATGAAAACAATATCAGTATTTTTTGCCCTGCTGTTCTGCTTTGTGCTTTTTGCATGTGAAGTAGGGGTTATCCACAAGAAACAGGAAGTTCGCCAGACCAGCTATAAAAGTTTTTACGGCTGGAAATATGGCAATGTGGTTTTAGGTTATAAAGGTTTTATGGAAACCTGTAACGCCATTGACCAAGCCAGATGGCCGGGTAATACACTGTTCCGGGAAAATAAGGAAGTCTGGCTGAATAAATGCAAAACAGGCAGAAACTACAAAACAAACCCGCAGGCATTCTTTGAAAAATATTTCAATCCTTATCTGGTTGAGGGTGAAAACGGTTATCAGGGAACATTTACGGGATATTACGAGATAGAAGTTAAAGGTTGTTTAAAGCCAACACCAACCTGTAAATATCCTATTTATGGAATTCCAAGAGACAGCTCTTTGTTAAATCTCACACGCGCGCAGATAGACCTTCAAGGCGCACTCAAAGGCAAAAATCTTGAGATCGCTTATACTGAAAGTTTAGGAAGGTTATATTTCCTGCATATTCAAGGAACCGGCAGGGTAGCACTTCCTGATGGAAAATTCCTGCATATTGGCTTTGCGGGAACTAATAATTATCAATACAAGTCTTTTGCAGCTGACGTGATCGCAAATGGTAAAATGCCGCGCGATCAGTTAAGCGCCACTAAAATGATGGACTGGATAGACCGCAATGGTGAATTCGCCCGTAGGGAACTTACCAAGAACCAGCGCTATATATTCTTTGAACCACGGGATAACAGCCCCAGGGGTTCACAGGGCGTATATCTGACGCCGATGGGTTCAGTTGCAGTTGACAGGGAGTATATACCTCTTGGCACTCCACTCTGGGTGGAAACCGTATATCCTAAGGTTGCTTATGAAGGCCTGCCAAGAAATTTAACTTTCCTCGCCAATGCGCAAGATACCGGGGCCGCTATTAAAGGAGCAGTTCGCGCAGATATATTCTTTGGCGCCGGAACTTTTGCTGAAACAGTCTCAAGCGGCATGAAACAACAAGGAAAATATTATATACTCCTTCCTAAAGAGATAAGGGCGGATAAGTATTTTTAATTATTGTCTTCCTCTTTGCTCATTATTTTGAATAGGAATATTATTTATGTTTCCATTACCGGCAATAGTAATACCTTGTTTAGCTAACCCTAAGTCTTTTGCTTTAACCATTCCCCAAAGAGCATCTGCTACAGCCTTTTGTTGAGCTTTATCTCTATTTAAAGATACTCCTGTAGGGGTTTCCTTATCAAAAATCTTTAAGTCATCAATTTTATTAATGTCATTATGACCTTGTAAGATTACTCCTGAAACAATTTTTCCTTCAGAATTGGCAGTATAAATATAAGTATTTTTATCATCACAAAATCCCCTGATTACATTATTATCAGGATAAAATTGTAATTTATCATAATCTCTTTCAAAAGATCCAATAACTACAAAAGAAGAATTCTTGATTGTTATAAAATCTTCATCCACTTTTTCCATATAACCTTTACCACTTGATAAATCTACCAAAGCAATAGAATTATTTATCTCTACAAAATCATCACGGCTTCCTACTGAAAGATCGCCAATGGAATTAATTAAGCTAATCTGATCAACTGTATTTTTTAGAACCAGTACTGCATTAGTATTTTCCAAATTAAATTTGGTACTGGGTGGAATAAGAGCTTGAGTATCATTAAGAGTTTGATTTAAATTTCCACCTTTCTGGTTAACAATAATTACCGGATCGCCATTATTTTTTGTTTTCATAAGTTTCATTTTTTGATTTCCAGAAAATATAGACAAAAATCTGTTATTGTTATAGTTAATAGTATTAAAGTTTATTGTTGAAGAATTGAATAGTAATGAAAAACGATATAAATAATTTCTATTATAAAAATAACAGACTTCAACAATTGCGGGGGTTTTGCTATGCCGCTCAATTTGGGAATATCTCAAAAGCAGCAGAGCGTATGAATTTAACTCACTCGACTGTATCAATACAAATAAAAACTCTTGAAGAAGATTTTAAAATAAAACTCTTTGAAAGAAATGGCCCGAATATAAAAATAACAACTGACGGAGAAAGGCTACTGAAACTTTCTTTACCCTATATTGAAGGAATTGATAATCTACAGCTTGAATTTAAAAAAGAGCTAAAAATAGAAAAAAGAACCGAGTTCCATATAGCTACTAATAGCACTGGCCTAAATTTTATCCTGCCGAAAATAATGAAAAAATATCTTAACGCTAATAAAGATATTAATATTACGATTCATTATGCTGAATATCATGAAGCATTAAAAAAACTAAAATCTGGAGAAGTGGAATTAGCATTACTTCCAAAAAGGGAACATTTACCATTCCCTGATTATTCAGAATATTTACCGGTATTTTTCCATGAAGTTTCATTGATAACGCAGCTAAATCATCCTCTGGCTGGCAGGAAAAATCTTTCGGTTGAAGAAATAAGCAGATATCCTCTCACATTGCCTGCTGAAGACCTGAGAGTAATACCTGATCTTTACAATATATTTCCCAAGAATAATATTGATAAAAAACTCCGGATAAAATTTGTTAATTGGGAAACTACAAGAAAATATATTGAACAAGGGCTTGTTATAAGCATTTCATCAGATGTTATAATTTCTGACGAAGAAGATACGTTAATGGCGACTTCTCTTAAACATTTGTTTCCTAAAATAAGTTATGGATATGTTTCATTAAAAAATAAAGAGCTGCCAGAAAAAATCAATAATCTGATCGAAGCCTCAAGGGATATTTATTCTGAACGGAAGTGGAATAAAGTTTATAGAGATAAGAAAAAATCTAAATAGATTTTTTGTATATATTCAAACTATCTTCGCCTAATTTCTTAATTTCTTTTAGGTAAAATCTGCTGCTTTCAATTTCGTTTAAATTTAAATCACCGAATATAGAAACTGCGTCGTCACCAAATATTTTTGGCGCTGAAATAATCTGAATTTCATCAATAATATCTTCTTTCAGGAATGAAGTTGCCAGCGATGCACCGCCTTCTAGTAATATTCGGCAAATGCCTATATCAGAAAGTTTTTCTAGAACTTTCCTAAGGTCTAAATGATTAGAATTCGTTTTAGAAAGTTCAATATTTTCTTTTGTGAAAATTATTGTTTTATATTTATCTGTATCATGATGAATTTTTGCAATTTTTGGAATTTTGGAATCCTTATCAATTACAACCCTTATCGGCGAATATTTTTCGAGGCCTTCCAGCCTTAAAGTTAGAGATGGATCGTCATTGATCACAGTATTTGCGCCGACCATTATTGCATCATTACGATAGCGTAACATTTGTGAATATTGGCGAGCATATTCTGAAGTGACCCATTTGCTTTTGCCGTTTGAAAGGGCGATCTTTCCATCTAAGCTGGCACCCATTTTTAAAGTTACGAAAGGCAGTTTTTGAGTGATGGAGCGGAAGAAAGGGTAATTAATTTCCATTGCTTGTTTTTCACAAATTCCAGTCACGACTTCAATTCCGGCTTCCTGAAGGGCTTTGATACCGCCGCCATTAACTTTCGGGTTCACATCTTTATTTGCGATCACAACTTTTTTGATGCCGCTTGGGATAATAGAATTAACGCAAGGCGGGCTTTTACCGAAATGAGAACAAGGCTCCATCGTAACAAATAATATGGCATCTTTCAGGTCTTCTGGGTTAGCCTTATTTATTGCCGATACTTCTGCGTGGGTTTTGCCTTGGGGCTGGGTAAATGATGTGCTTATTATCTTACTATCTTTAACAATCACGCACCCGACCGGGGGGTTCGGGAATGTAGTGCCAACCGCTCTCTTAGCCAGTTCTATGGCTATTTTCATGTATTTGGTATAATTCATTATACTAGTGAATTATCAGGTTTTTATGTTAGAATGGGGAAAAATATAGGCTTTATGCTGAGAATTACATCTATAATCTTACTTTCTTTCACTTTATCGTCATGCTCTTTCTTCAGCTGGGTCTGGAATAAATTTGAAGGTATGGGCAGCCATATGCCTGTTTCTGGGTCGGCCCCAAGATGTACTGGAAGCGCTTTCTGCTTTAATAAAGGGCAGCAACCATTACCTGATCAAAGCTACTCTGAACAGGGCTATCCTGTTATGCCACCAGATAGTCAGCACCCTTCGCAATATCCAGACCAAACCATGATGCCACAAGGTTATAATGCTACTTCGCAAAGCCAGGTGTATAATATGCAGATGCCAAATTATCAGCAGGATCCTTATTACCAGAATACTAATCCTTATCCGGCGATATCGCCGGTCAATAATATGGTTTATGGGCAGCCAACACAGCCTAGGCAACCAGGTTACTAGAGCGTATTATTTCTTTTCAGAACTTTTGATATTGTCGACGAAATCCTCGAAATCGCCTGCTTTGCTGAAATCTTTATATACAGATGCAAAACGTATATAGGCAACTTTATCTAGCTTGGAAAGCTCACGCATCACTTCCTCACCAATGATGTTTGAAGTTATTTCGTTTTCACCTAATTTTTCGAATTTGCTGACTATCTTATCAACTATCGCTTCTATCTGCGCTTCAGTTACCGGGCGCTTTCGCGTTGAAAGCTGGATAGAGCGGGTGATCTTATCCCTATCAAATAATTTTTTCTCACCATTTCTTTTGGAAACAACAAGTTCACGAAGCTGCACTCTTTCAAAAGTCGTAAAACGCGAATCACATTTCGGGCAATATCTGCGGCGGCGTATAGAGCTGCCATCCTCAGAAGGTCGGGAATCTTTCACCTGTGTATCGTGAAAACTGCAAAACGGGCAACGCATTCTATTAGTTGTTAGAGTTTAGTCTTTAGAGTTTAGAGGATAGAAGAAAAACTAAACTCTGTAAACTGGACTCTTTTAACTAGAAACAAGCGTCATAAATAGGGAATTTAGCGCAAAGTGCTTCAACCTTATTTTTAACTTTTGTTTCTGTTTCAGTGTTATTTTCAGGGTTTTTAGCAAGACCATCAAATACATCACCGATAAGATTTCCAATCTCTTCGAATTCTTTTGCACCAAATCCGCGGGTAGTTCCTGCAGGAGTTCCTAAGCGAACGCCTGAAGTAACGAAGGGTGGTTGTGGGTCAAAAGGGATAGCGTTCTTGTTACAAGTTAAACCTGCTCTTTCTAAAGACTCTTCCGCTGCTTTACCTGTAAGATTTTTAGGACGGAGATCACATAAAACAATGTGGTTGTCAGTTCCGCCGGAAACGATATTCAAACCGCGTTTGATAAGAGTTGCTGCGAGGATACGGGCGTTATCTATAACCTGTTTTGCATATATCTTGAATTCAGGAGTGTTATCTTCCTTAAAGCAAACTGCCTTTGCAGCAATCACGTGAACTAATGGGCCGCCCTGTATACCAGGGAAGATAGCTGAATTGATTGCGCTGGCTAAAGTTATATCATTACCTTTTGCTGTTTTACCAACTGCTTTTTCAGGGAAGTTAGAAAGGATCAAGCCGCCTCTAGGGCCTCTTAAAGTTTTGTGGGTAGTTGATGTTACAACATCTGCATATGGAAGTGGTGATGGGTATTCACCGGCTGCAACTAAGCCTGCAACGTGAGCCATATCAACGAGGAAATAAGCGCCAACTTTATCAGCGATTTCACGGAATCTTTTCCAGTCAACAACTCTTGGATATGCAGAGAAACCTGCGATTATCAATTTCGGTTTATGCTCAATAGCGAGCTTTTCAACCTGATCATAATCAATAAGGCCATCAGCTTCTTTAACGCCATACTGAATAGAGTTGAACCATTTACCTGACTGGTTTGGAGCTGCACCATGAGTCAAGTGACCACCTGCTGCAAGTGACTGGCCGAGAATAGTATCACCCGGCTTTATAAGGGCGGTAAACACTGCCTGATTTGCCTGAGAACCTGAATTTGGCTGAACGTTAGCGTATTTAGCGTTGAATAAAACGCAAGCTCTGTCTATTGCAAGCTGCTCAACTTTATCGGCATATTCGCAGCCGCCATAATATCTTTTTCCCGGATAACCTTCGGCGTATTTATTGGTAAATACCGAACCTTGAGCTGTCATTACTGCGCGTGATGCGATATTTTCAGAAGCAATAAGTTCTATTTGATTTTGCTGTCTTTTGAGTTCACCATCAATAGCGGATTTAAGTTCGCTATCAGTTTCTGCATAAGATGCGGTAAAGAATTTGTTCATTTTATTGTCTTTTTGATTAATTTTTGCTGTTTGTGGCATACAAATTGTAAATTATTTGAGTTTATGCGCGCTTTTATAGAGTAAATGGGGCTTTTTTCAACAAGAGAGTTTCTCCACCCTTTTTGTGTGTCTGCCGCCTTCAAAAGCAGTTGAAAGGAAGGTGTTGACCATTTCGAGTGCCTGCTGCTCAGTGACAAACCTTGCGCCTAAACATATCACGTTCGCATCATTATGCTGGCGCGCAAGCTTGGAAACCTCATTATTCCAGCAAAGTGCAGCTCGAACTTTCGGGTTTCTGTTAGCGGCAATAGAAATACCAATCCCACTACCACAAATCAAAATTCCGAAATCAGATTTTTTATTGGCAATATGCTCCGCTAGTTTTTTACCAAAATCCGGATAATCGACAGATTCACTGTCGTTAGTACCAAGATCTATAATATCATATTTTTGCGCAAGTTCAGATTTTAAAAAATCTTTTAATTTAAATCCTGCATGGTCTGATGCTATTGATATTCTCATTTTATTAATTGGTGTTCAATATTGATTCCTTTGAAAGGAAATAGATTATATCATCAAAATATTGGCTAGATCCCCATTCATTATCTGTGGAAACTGAATTGTTATCCGGCATATTCCATATGTTTATAGATTCAGTATTCTCTTTACTTATGTAGTTAGGAGTATTCTGGACTTCATAGTCACCGGCAATTGGTGAATTTAATTCTATTCCTGAAAAATTATATGAGCCATGACCATTAGCACCATGGCTTATAAGTACAAAAGCGGCGCAAACGGGAATTAACTCACCAGTACTAAGAGGCGTTATGGAAGAGCCGGGATTTATACAGTCTTCAACTTCAGTATTAATTTCCGAAGGTTTTGCATAACGCCACATTTGCGTGGTTTCCTCACCATCAGAGTTTATATTTTTAATATCAATATTTGAAATATTTGCATCATTATTCATATGGTGTAATAAATTCATACTCATGACATATGTTATAAGTCTTCCCCATTCATCATACATATATTCAGGTGGTAAACCTAAAGTTAGTGTAGGAATAAATCCAATCATATTATTTTCAGATTTTATTACCCATTTTGTACATTTGGAAGGTTCTTCTAAACTATCAGCACTCTGGAGGCCAAAATCCCCCGACGTGGGTGTGGGATTAATACCCATAGGACATGGTAAACTATCATTTTCCTGAACATAAACTTTTATTGCTTTAGCTATTTTTTCTAATTTTTTATATGTTGCGGTTGATTTTTCTGCCTGTGTTTTCTTACCGATCACATTCATTGCGGCAGATGCAACTATAGATAAAATAAGTATAACTATACTCAGCTCTATTAGGCTAAATCCGGATCTGAAACCATTTCTTATTTTATTTTTTCTATTCAAAATCATTATTAAGGATTTGTGGCCTTGTTAAAAAATAAACTATATCATCAAACTCTCCAATAGGTAATGATGTTACATGTCTATTTCCTCTATTATCATTTTCTTTATCGTTACTACTTTCTGGGTTCTGGCTTCCGCCTGAGCCGCGCCAGGCATTGAAGCCATTTTCCCCGTGACTTGTTACTACTACAATTACATTATTTATACCTCCACCCTCATAATTCGTAAGAACTATATTTGCATCAGGGTTAGAAACTCCATTACTTTCTATAGCTTTATTACTTACAGTATAAGTAAATCTATTACCCCAGCCATCTAAAGCAAAACTTGGGTAAATATTTAAACTGTTTACAGGAACTATTCCACCATATGAATCACCAAAATTATAATTTACTCTTTCGCATCCCTTACCTGTCAAAAGCCCTAAGCCAAAATTTTCATCGTTTAGTTTAAGGCCTCCATCTGCCGGGCAGGGCAAACGCTCATATTTATCGGCAAAATCATCAATAGCTTTTAAAATAACATCCATTCTACTTCTGGTAAGTTCCGCTTTGGAAAACCTAGAATATTGATTGAACGTAACTATTCCCATGCCAATTGTGAAGCCAATAATTATTATAACTATTGACATTTCCAGAAGTGAAAAACCCTGGTTCTTTACTCGTTTATGTAAGAAGGTAATTGCCATTTATTTTTATAAAGTAAAATATCGTCATTGGTTAAATCGGGCATGCGTACTAAAAATCTATTTTCCTCTCCACCGGAATTATTATGATCTACTTGAGTTGGGTTATCTATTATTACTTGCGTTCCATCCTTATCTTTATAAGCATAGGCGCCATTAGGCCCATGGCTCAATAAAATATAAGCAATATCGCCGCCTTCACCATTGGCCTGTACATAATCATTTGCTGAGTCGGCATTAGGTTTGATGATGTAATTATTACCTACATCTGATAGATCTCTATAATTTATCCTTCTGGTGTATATTTCAGTAACAAAATAACTGAACCTGTTACCCCAGCCATCTACAGCAATTGAGCCGTCAACATTTGGGATCAGTGTTTTATAAGGCACCATGCCCATTACTATATCACCATTTGCCGGATCCCCTCTGTGAACAGTTATAGCTTGAATACAGTTAGCATCGGCGGCATTGGTTCCACTTCCCCAGCCATAATTTGGATTTATTGGAGTTATATTTATTGCTGCAGGGCAAGGTATATGGCCGTAATTTTCTACATATCTATCTATGGCGCCGATAATGGTCTCCATTCTGGATTTTGTAGTATATATCCTTGATGCATCAAGCCGGGCCTGAGTTGAAAAAACTATGGTGCCTATAAGGAATGAGATTATCATTATGACCAAGGTCAGCTCAATCAGTGAAAATCCTGAATTCTGTTTTTTATTATCAGCCATGATTCACGATAACATTATTCTGCTAAAGTCTGAACTAATTTTGTGTCGATCTCACTGATTTTATTATAAGTTCCAACTATCTGTCCATCTTTTGATACTAAAACGATTGTTGGCACACCTACCAAACCCAAACTTCTGAAAACATTTTTGCTGGGATCAGTTACAATATCAAGATTACTAAATCCGTTAGAATCAAGATATCCCTTAACTACGCTATCACCCTCCTTATCGGTTGAGAAAGCGATGACACTAACATTCTTTTGATTGGAATAATGATTTTTCAAAAGTGAAAGCTGCGGCATTTGCTTCTGGCAATATGGGCACCATGTTGCCCAGAACATTATAATTACAACATTTCCCTTAAAGTTATTCATTGTAACCTGCTGGCCATTATAAGAAAATGGCAGGTCAAGCCATGTATAAGCGGAAGCTTTTTCAGATAAAAAAACTATGAATAAAAGAAATAGTAAGAAGATTTTTTTCATTATTATTTCCTATCTGTCAGTAATTGTTTTTTTGCTATCTCTTCAAATTCATCATTCTTAAGACGCACCTGAGATTCTGTTAGCCTGCTGCCTTTCTGTTTTATATCAGCAAGTATCTTGGTAATCACAGCGCCGTGGCTGTTATCTTCAATGCCGAACTTAACTATGGTCATAGCGTAATTAAGTGATTCTTCGTCAGACAGGCACATCTCTTCAGCCGCCCAAAGGCCAAGCAGTTTCCTCCTTCTGGAAGCTATCCTGAATTTCCCCTCTTCATCATGGGCAAATTTATTCTCAAAGGCTTTTTCTCTATTATCTAGGTCTGACATCGTGCTATCCTCATTTATAGGTTAATATGGGCAAAGAATTAATTGCGAAATATTTAATTTCAAATATAAAATTACTTAAATTTTAATTCATTTAGGGAATTTATCAATGAGCAAAGGTAAAATCAGCAAAAAACTTGTTTATGAAGGTAAAGCAAAGATACTTTATGAAGGCACTGAACCGGGAACTTTAATACAATATTTTAAAGATGATACCACGGCTTTTAACGGTGAGAAGCATGAGGTTTTATCAGGAAAAGGTGTAATAAATAACAGGATATCTGAGTATCTGTTCCAGAAGCTTGAAGATATCGGCATACATACACATTTCATCAAACGCGTTAATATGCGTGAGCAGTTGATAAAAGCGTGTGAAATGGTTCCAATAGAGATCATAGTTCGCAATACTACAGCTGGCAGCCTTTCAAAAAGGTTCGCAATTGAAGAGGGGATGAATTTATTCCACCCTATGATTGAAATGTGCCTTAAGAGCGATAAGCTCGGTGATCCATTCATCACTGATGAGCATATAAATGTTTTCGGATGGGCACTACCTGAAGAAATCGAGGCGATGAAAGGTATATCACTTCGCGTTAATGATTTCCTAAGCGGTATATTCCACGCAGTTAATATCAAGCTGGTTGATCTGAAGCTTGAATATGGCCGCGTTTTTGATGAAGAAGGTAACGCGTATCTTCTGGTAGCTGATGAGATAAGCCCTGATTCATGCAGGTTGTGGGATACTGAAACTGGAAATGTTCTTGATAAAGACAGGTTCAGGAAAAATATGGGCGGAGTGTTAGAAGCATACCGTGAAGTTGCTAAAAGGCTTGGCGTTCTTAAAGAAGGTGATGACGAAGGTAATGTTGTCTCTTTAAAATCCACCCCGAAAGGCAAAGAGAAGGAGAAAAAGAAATGAAAGCGAAGATATACGTAACATTAAAAAATGGTGTTCTTGACCCGCAAGGCAAAGCTATAGAACAAAGCCTTAATGGTCTTGGATATAAATCAGTTAAAGAAGTACGTCAGGGAAAACTGATCGAGCTTGAGCTTTCTGAAACTGATGAAACTAAAGCGAAAGCTGAGGTTGAAAAAATGTGTAAGGAGCTTCTTGCTAATACCGTTATTGAAAATTACAGATACGAATTTTAGTTATGAAAGCAGGCGTTGTAGTATTTCCGGGTTCAAATTGCGACAGAGATGTTGCCACCGCACTTAAAAAAAGTGATTTTAAGGTTGAGATGCTCTGGCATAAAGAATCTGAACTTCCTAAGCTTGATCTTATAGTTCTGCCGGGAGGGTTCTCTTACGGGGATTATTTGAGGTGTGGCGCTATTGCAGCTCATTCAAACATACTGAAAGAAGTTAAAAAATTTGCGGAAAATGGTGGTTATGTACTTGGAATCTGTAATGGCTTCCAGATATTAACAGAAGCAAATCTGGTTCCAGGAACTTTAATGAGGAACAAGCAGCTTAAATTCGTCTGCAAAGATGTTTATTTAAAGCCTGAAAATACCGAAAGCAAATTCACTGCTAAATGCATCTCTGAAAAGCCTCTTAAAATATCCGTCGCCCACCACGATGGTAATTATTTTGTTTCAGATGATGTACTGAAAGCAATAAATGATAATGGCCAAGTTGCCTTTAAATATTGCAATGTAAGAGGCGAAACTACTGATGCCTCTAACCCTAATGGCTCAATTCAAAATATAGCTGGTGTTCTTAACAAGAAGAAGAATGTTCTTGGAATGATGCCTCACCCTGAACGTCACTGCGATGTTTATACAGGCGGCGCTGATGGGAAAAGTATATTCCAGAGTTTACTTGGTTAATTAGCCTTCAATGGCTTTTAAGAAAGCCCTTTCCAGATTTTCTATACCTACAGATTTTTTGAACTCATCAGGTTTTCCAATGAATATTATTTTGGAATTATGAAGGATAGCTATCCTGTCACAGATTTCATCAATATCTGAAAGTATGTGTGAACTAAAAAATATGGTCCTTTGATTATCAGATCTTACAAAATCTATCATTGCTTCTTTAAGACTTATTCTTGAGCTTGGATCAAGGCCGCTCATAGGCTCATCAAGCATAAGGAAAGGAGAGCCTGTTAAAAATGAGGAAAGCAATCCTAATTTTTGCCCCATACCTTTGGAATAGCTGGAAACTTTATTTTCCAGAACTTTTGGGTCGAGCCTTAGTAATTTTGCTATTTTCTCCGCTTCTGCCTTATCAAATTTTCTTTTATAATAGCTGCAAGTAAGTTCAAGGAATTCCCTGCCCTTTAGTTGCTGGGAAGGATAAAATTTCTCAGGTAAGAATGAGAGATCCTGCCTTGCTTTTTTGTCTGAAGAATTTATCCCGAATATTTTTGCGTCACCTTTATCGGGTGAAAGCAAACCTAAAATGATCTTTATCATTGTGGTCTTACCAACGCCGTTCAGGCCTATTAAACCGAATATCTCGCCCCGTTCAACTTCAAGGGAAACATTATCCAGAACTTTATTGCTCTTAAAACTTTTGAAAATATTATTTATTTGCAGGGGCTTTAACATTATAGCAAAAATTTTGGGTTGATCAGTTTGGATAAATAACGGGAAATCA
The DNA here is from genome assembly GCA_031426355.1 of Alphaproteobacteria bacterium. Taxonomy (GTDB): domain Bacteria; phylum Pseudomonadota; class Alphaproteobacteria; order Rickettsiales; family UBA8987; genus JANPLD01. The sequence continues at coordinate 141,736 of JANPLD010000068.1, forward strand.
AATCTATTTCTATATTAACTTTATTATTCTTTTGAAGCAGATAAAAATTTGTGTTTTTAAGTGTGTGGGGAATTATATTTACCTCAAACCCGTCTTTATAAGTTTTATTTACTGTCAAAGATACGCCGTTGATAGTTACCGAACCTTTATCACTTACAAATTTTAAAAACTCATTCTGCAAATTAAATTGCACTATCCAATTATCTTCATTTTTAATTATATCTTTAACTTCAGCAATTGTATCGACGTGACCCGAGACCATGTGCCCGCCGAGTTCATCGCCCATTTTTAATGATCGCTCCATATTAATGGAATCACCTTCTTTCGCAGAATTGAAAATAGTTTTATCAAGCGTTTCAGGCGACAGATCAAATGAAAGCTGAGATTTAGAACCTGATTTTATTTTGTTTGTAACTGTAAGGCAGGCGCCATTACATGCTACTGAAGCTCCCAAAGTTATTTCATCAGCATTATAACTGCATTCAATATCAAAAGTATGCACATGGGATTTTTTTTCAATCTTTTTTATGATTCCGATATCTGTAATTATTCCTGTGAACATAGTTTGCTTATCTTCTTTCAAAATCTATTCTCGGGTCAACAACCACATACATAATATCACCGATAAGATTCATCACTAAACCAAGAACTGTAAATATAAATAATGATCCGAAAATTACAGGATAATCCCTTGAGATTATTGATTCAAAAGAAAGCAATCCTAAACCATCAAGTGAGAAGATTATTTCTATAAGGAATGAACCGGTAAATAATATGCCTATAAAGGCTGATGGAAAACCCGCAATAACTATAAGCATGGCATTCCTGAATACGTGCTTATATAGAACCACTTTTTCGGTACAGCCTTTTGCCCTTGCGGTTACCACATAATTTTTTGATATTTCCTCAAGAAATGAATTTTTGCATAAAAGTGTCAAGCTGGCAAAGCCACCGATAACCATGGCAGTTACCGGTAAGGTTATATGCCAGAGATAATCTTTTATCTGCATATACCAGACCATATCTTCAAAATTATCCGAGACCAAGCCTTTCAGCGGGAAAATAGAATAATAACTTCCCCCGGCAAACAGAACTATAAGCAATATTGCGAAGAGGAAAGACGGTATGGCGTACCCTATTATTATTATAAAACTTGATCCAACATCAAACTTTGAGCCGTCTTTTATAGCTTTCCTGATTCCTAATGGAATGGAGATCAGATAAATAAGCAAAGTTGTCCAAAGGCCTAGGGAGATGGAAACAGGGAGTTTTTCTTTTATTAATTGCAGAACATCCTGATCACGGTAAAAGCTGACGTCGAAGTCCAAAACCATGAATTTTTTAAGCATGTTCCAGAATCGTTCAGGTGCCGGCTTATCAAAACCGTAAAGTATCTCTAATTTTTTTACTATTTCAGGATCTAGTCCTTTTCCGCCAATATATTTGGATTGTCCTGCATTCCCGGAAGAAGACAATTTGTTCGGAGCGGCAGCAAAATCCTTGTTTGCAGAGGTAAATCTCTCACTAAAAGCTTGGTCAAACCCCTTCACTCTGGCGATGGCTTGTTCTACGGGACCACCCGGGGCGGCTTGTATAACAACAAAGTTAATTAGCAACACTCCAAAAAGCGTTGGCAGAATTAAGAATAGTCTTTTTAAAATATATTTTAACACAGTATTTTTTGTTCTAGACTAAATCCATGGCGTGGAGAATCTCATTAATAATATCATTTGTAATCCTGATAGCAGTATTCGGTCTGCTTTTCAATTACTGCGTTGACGTGCTCAAAAAAAACCTGATCGAATCGGAAGCAAGGGAAATTAGCTCAACAAGAGCCTTAAGATTTTACAATACCTTAACTTTAGAGGACAAAGAGAACCTGTTCAAAATTCCGTGTGAAGACCCGACCCAGACCTCATGCCTTAACTTAACAAGGATGCAGAAAAAATTATCAGATAATATCCTAGGCGGCGCTGTTATAGATTCAGATATAGTGACAGGAAAATTGTTCAGCTTAGTAAAGGCACGGAATGCCAATGATAAACTCAAAAACCTGATCTCTGCTGCCAAAGAAAAAGGTAAATCCAGCTTTACAGAAGCTTATATGCAGGCTGATGGCGAAAGGAAAATCATAATCACAACGATACATTTATTCTCTTTGGTAGAAGATTCAGCTGTGAAGGAAGTTTATCTTGTTTTCTATAATGACCCGAAATTCATTACAAAAACAATGCTGCCTTATTATGCAATAATAATATTCCTGTTCTTCATACCTTACTCCCTGATCCTGCTATATATAATAAAGACGGGAAATAACAGCTCTAAGAAATTCGCAGAGATATACGAGGAAAACCAGCGTGCAATATCAGAAATAGAAAGGCTGAAAAAAGAGAATGTGCAACAATCGCAGTTTTTAGCTAACTTCACCCACGAACTTAGAACACCACTTAATTCTGTAATAGGTTTCTCAGGACTAATTAAAGATGAAACGTTGGGGCCGGTCGGCAATAATGAATATAAAAAATTTGCTGATGATATCAATGCTTCAGGCATTCACTTACTTTCATTGATAAATGATATCCTTGATTATTCCAAAGCTGAAGTTGGAAGACTTAAGGTTAACATTGCTGAAACTGATGTTGTTAAAGTTATCAAGCAATGCCTTGCGATTGTGGCTCCACGCGCTAGTGAGTCGGGAGTTGACCTGCTCCAAAGCTTGGCTGACGAACACTTTATTTTAAGGGTTGATCCTAAAAGGCTTAAACAGGTAATTCTAAATTTACTTTCCAATTCTGTAAAATTTACACCTGAAGCTGGTAATATAACGGCGGCTGTTTTCCCTGACCTTAAGAACAGCAGGCTTTATATTGAGATAAAAGATACCGGCGTTGGTATCGCAGAAAAAGACCTGCCAACGGTAATGTCTTTATTCGGGCAGGCGGAAACAAATCTTAACAGGAAATATGAAGGTTCAGGAATTGGCCTTCCATTCGCAAAGAAACTTACAAACCTGATGGGCGGCACATTTGAGATATCTAGCAAGGTGGGGCTTGGCACCAGAGTAACTTTAGGCTTCCCTTACGATAAGAAATTAAATGCTGAATTCAATGCGGGTTTCACCAATTCAAATCCCCAAGAAATTTAGCTTTCCAGTTCTATAAATTCTGTTTAAATTGCCTTTGGAAATTTAAATTTTTTTAAGATTTATGGCAATTACGGCAGAGCAAAAAAAAGAGTTAGCAGAAGTAAAATCATTAACATTTAAAACAAAAAGAGCGACTGTTCCCGCATTAGAGGAAGTTTTGTTTGAACCGATACCGGTGCTTGACCATGGCTTTATAAGGGTGGTTGATTATATGGGTGATGATGCCGCGATAGTTCAGGCAGCACGCGTATCTTACGGCACAGGTACAAAACAGGTTAATCAGGACAAAGGGCTTATTAATTACCTAATGCGTCACTGGCATACTACTCCGTTTGAAATGTGCGAAATAAAATTCCATATTAAACTTCCTATATTCATAGCGCGCCAGTGGATCCGCCACCGCACTGCAAATGTGAATGAATATTCTGCAAGATACTCAATTATGGATAAGGAATTTTATATTCCAACCGCCGATAATCTTGCCCCACAATCAAAAAAGAACCATCAGGGAAGAACTGAAGGTGAGCCACTTACAGGCTCTGAAGCGAAACAAGTTCTGGAATTACTTAAAAAAGATTCAGAGCAATGTTATAGTGATTACGAACAAATGATGAACTGCGATCAGGCAGGTAATGTCCTTGATGAAAACCGCCGTGGTTTGGCGCGTGAGCTTGCACGTATGAACCTGACGCTTAATTATTACACTCAGTGGTACTGGAAATGTGATCTTCATAATTTAATGCATTTCCTTATGCTTCGTGCTGATCCACATGCGCAGTATGAGATAAGGGCATATGCTGATGCCATGATAGACCTAGTAAAAAAATGGTGCCCTAATGCATATGAAGCATTTAATGAATACAGAATGGGCGCAGCGCATCTTTCAAAAACCGGAGCTGAAGTTGTTAAACGCGCACTGAAAGGTGAGAAAATAACACAGGAAAATTCCGGGCTTGGCAAAAGGGAATGGGAAGAATTCGCTGCTAAATTTGGTATATAATGAAAGATCTGACATACAGTCCGCAGAGTAACGCATATCTGGCATCTTACGCGTGTTTTCCAGAAAAATCCAAAGGAAGACTCGTTAAGGAAAAGCTCAGCAGCGAACGTTCTGAATTTTCGCGTGACAGGGACAGGATAATTCATTCCACGGCATTTCGCAGACTCGAATATAAAACTCAGGTTTTCTTATATAATGAAGGTGATCATTACCGCACTCGCCTTACTCATTCACTTGAAGTATCACAGCTTGCCAGAAGCATAGGGCGTATATTGAAACTGGATGAGGAGTTATGTGAAGCAACTGCACTGGCGCATGACATAGGTCATTCACCTTTTGGCCATGCAGGGGAATATGCTCTTGAAGAGGCCATGGAAAATTATGGCGGTTTTGATCATAACGCGCAGACGATCAGGATACTCACAAAGCTTGAAAACAAATATCACAACTTCGTTGGTTTAAACCTGACTTGGGAATCTCTTGAGGGCTTAGCAAAGCATAATGGCCCGGTGAAAAATCCACCACGCGCGCTTAAAGAATTCAATGACAACTGGGATCTTAAATTAAACACCTATCCAAGCTTAGAGGCGCAAACTTCTGCCATTGCAGATGATATAGCTTATAATAGTCATGACATTGAAGATGGCATCAATGCCGGACTTTTCACGTTAGAAGAAATATCGGAACTACCGGTAATAAAAACCATTATAAAAAATCTAAAATCCAAAACCAGAAATCTGCACTCATCTATTTTAGTAAATGAGGTTAGGAGCGAGTTCATAAAACATATGATAAAAGATGTTGTTGAAACATCCCAAGTTTCTTTAAAGAAAAACAAAATAAAAACTATTGATGATGTCAGGGATGCCGGGTCTTTAGTAATAAATTTCTCAAAAGAATTTACCAAAGAACTGCAAGTTATAAGAAAGTTCCTAAGCGAGAAAATGTATCATCACCACAAAGTGCAGATAATGACACGTAAGGCCAAAAGGATCGTAAAGGAACTGTTCGATTTCTACCTTGAAAATCCCGGAACTTTGCCATCACAATGGCGCAAAGATTATAAAAACAAGAAAGATATTGCCATAAATATCGCAGATTTTATCGCAGGCATGACCGACAGGTATGCTTTCACCCAATATAAGAAGATTTTTGACGTAGATTATACTAATCTGTAAGAATGAAGATTGAAGATAAAGGCATAATATTATCCTCGCAGAAATATGGCGAAAGAGGAATAATTGTTAAAATCTTAAGCGAGAACCATGGTATAGTGCATGGGCTGGCGAGCTATTCAAAAAAGAACAATAATTATCTACAGGGGAACTTTGTTTCTTTTGTGTGGAATGCGCGCCTTGAGACGCATCTGGGCAGTTTAAAGCTGGATCTGGAAAAATCGTACCCGACCATGTATTATGGAGATTACCAGAAAGTTCTGGCGATCTCCTCTTCATGTACGCTTATTCTGGAAATATTCCATGAGCGTGAAAAGATACAATACATATTCGATCTTTATAAGAGTTTCCTTGAAAGCCTGACCTCATCTGAGTGGCTTAAATTATATTCACTTCTGGAGTTTGATCTGCTCTCGCATTCTGGGTTTGGGTTTGATCTGGAGAGATGTTCTGAATCAGGGGTACAGGATATCCATTATATTTCTCCAAAAACCGGCGCCTGTGTTTCCGAGGAGGTAGGAAAGCCCTATCATGATAAATTGTTCAGGATACCCGCCCATTTCATCAACAGGCTATCCTTTACGGAATCCAAGGAAATTGTTGACGGAATAGCAATTACGAGGTACTTTCTCGCTCGTTATATATTCGAGGAAAAGAACAAAACTGCGCCTTTCCCGTATGAGGAATTTTACTCGCAGGTGTTAAAGTTAAAAGATAATTATGGCGACAAAATCGAAAGAAGTTTACAGCAACGGCAATCTTGAAGAAGGTAATTTTACCGAGATATTATCTGATAAATATCTTGCTTACGCGCTTTCAACTATTACTTCGCGCTCCCTGCCTGATGTGCGTGATGGGTTAAAACCTGTTCACCGCCGTATATTATGGGCAATGCACCAGCTTAAGCTTGACCCGAAATCCGGTTATAAAAAATGCGCGAGGGTAGTTGGTGATGTGATAGGTAAATATCACCCGCATGGCGATGTCGCGGTTTATGATGCTATGGTGCGCCTAGCGCAGAATTTTTCGGTTCGTTACCCGCTGGTTGATGGGCAGGGTAATTTCGGTTCGATTGACGGGGATAACCCGGCGGCGATGCGTTATACTGAAGCGCGTATGACGGAAGTTTCTACGTTAATGTTGCAGGATATTGAGAATGATACGGTCAATTTCAAACCAACTTATGACGGGCTTGATGAAGAGCCCATGGTTCTGCCGGCTTACTTCCCTAACCTTCTTGCTAATGGAAGCGAAGGCATAGCAGTTGGTATGGCAACCGCCATTCCGCCTCATAATGTTGATGAGCTTTGTGACGCCCTGCTCCATTTATTAAAGCACCCAAATGCCTCTATAGCTTCACTAGTTAATTATGTTCAGGCACCTGATTTTCCAACAGGTGGTGAAATAATAGAACCGCTTGAAAATATCATAGCTTCCTATGAAAAAGGCAGAGGGGCATTCCGCTTAAGGTGTAAATGGGAGAAGGAAGAGCTTTCCAGGGGTGTTTATCAGGTGGTTATAACTGAAATTCCTTATCAGGTTCAAAAATCAAGGTTGCTTGAAAAACTTGCAGAGAATCTGGAAAATAAAAAGACCCCGCTTCTTGGAAATATCCGTGATGAATCAGCTGAGACCATCAGAATAATACTTGAGCCTAAGAACCGCGCTATTGATGCGGAGATATTGATGGAGTCACTTTTCAGATCAAGTGATCTTGAGATACGCTACAACATGAATATGAACGCCCTTGATGCAAATGGCCTGCCTAGGGTAATGAGTTTACGTGATATATTACAGGAATTTCTGAACCACAGGAAAAATGTTTTGCTCCGTAAATCGCAATACAGAATAAATAAGATCGATGCGCGTTTAGAAATTCTCGCAGGGTTTTTAATTGTTTATCTTAATCTTGATGAAGTTATCCGAATAATCAGGGAAGAAGACCATCCGAAAGAAGCGCTGATGAAGAAATTCAAGCTTACTGATAATCAGGCAGAAGCTATTCTTAACATGCGCCTCCGCTCACTTCGTAAGTTGGAGGAGATGGAACTTAAAACGGAAAATAAAGCCCTGACCGAAGAAAGAAAAAGACTTAAGGAAATAGTAGATAGTGAAGATGAACAGAAAAAAGAAATTTCAAATTCTATAAAAGAGATCAAGAAACTTTTCTCTTCCAAAACTGAACTTGGCGCAAGAAGAACTGTTGTTTCACATAGAGTTATATCTACCAATGTTATTTCTATTGAAGCATTCATTGAGAAAGAACCAATAACTATAGTTCTTTCAAAACTTGGCTGGATAAGAAGTTTTAAAGGTCATAATCTTGATACCTCGACGGTAAAATATAAAGAAGGTGATGATGAAAGCCTGATAATTAAAGCAAATACCACTGATAAAATCATATTCTTTACGTCTCTGGGTAAATCATTCACCCTTTATGGGGATAAAGTGCCGGGCGGGAAAGGTTTTGGTGATCCGCTTAATATCCTTCTGGATATTACTCAGGATGAAGAGATAATTGCTAAATTTGCTTATGAGGAAGGCTCTAAATATCTTCTTGCTACCTCTGATGCCAAAGGCTTTGTTGTGGACGGTGCTGACATGATAGCCTCAACAAAAACAGGTAAGCAGATAGTTAATCTAAAAGAAAAAGCAAAGGTGATTGCATGTAAAAAAATTACCGGTTCCCATATAGCAACTGTTGGAGAAAACAGAAAAGTACTTATATATCCAATATCAGAGATACCTGAAATGAAACGCGGGCAAGGTGTTACCTTGCAGAAATTCAAAGATGGCAATCTCTCTGATGTAACAATAATGAATCCTGAAGAAGGGCTTAAATGGCAGAAATCTGGTAGAGAATCCACTCTATCTGATTTTAAATCATGGATCGGCTCAAGGGCATCTAGCGGTAAGGCCGCACCTGACGGATTCCCAAGGAATAATAAATTCTCATGATACTACCACTTGTAATAGCGCCGGATCCTAGGCTTAAAAAAATCTCTGAAACCGTTAAGGAAGAAGATATAAATGATGAGTTGCGCGTGTTCATGGATGATATGCTTGAGACCATGTATGAGCATCATGGGCTTGGGTTAGCTGCCGTACAGGTAGGCGCGCTTAAAAGGATAATAGCTATGGATGTAGCCATGGGCTCTATCAGATATGATGGCTCACATGATCCTGATGCTACCCCTGACCCGATATTTTTAATTAATCCTGAAATAGTTAAAGCTTCAGAAGAAAAATTTGTATTTGAAGAAGGCTGTTTATCTTTCCCGACCCAATTTGCAGATGTAGAGAGACCAAAGAAAGTTACGGTAAGGTTCTTCGATTATTATGGTAAAGAGCGTGAACTTGATTTTGAGGGTCTAGCAGCTGTCTGTATCCAGCATGAGATGGATCATTTAAATGGAATAGTATTTGTAGACCATATCTCGAAAATGAAGCGTGAAATGATAGTAAAGAAGGTTGAGAAGATCAAAAAATCAGTTCAGCACAATAATTAATTACATATTATAATTTCGCACGTTATTGCGAGTAAGCTAAGGTGAACAACCCTCTGCGTCAGCTCTAGCGAGGCGAGAGCAATCCAGTGGTAGTGATAACGTGTCTAATATTTCTGGGATTGGCACGCTTCGTTCGCAATGACACACAGATTTTATCTGGGCAATAAAAAAGCCCTCCGAAGAGGGCTTTAAAATTTAAGATTTATCAAAGCTTATTTCTTATCTACGCTGATATTAACTTTAGCGAGTCTTTTGTTAAGTTTTTCGAGAACTTCAGTTGAAATATCATAATTGTCTTTAGCAAAAAGTACTTCACCTTTAGCTATAACTACATCAAGTTCTTTCGCTTTTGCTATTTCAGCTATGATCTTAAGAGTTTCATTTCTGATAAGCTCAAGTGATTTAACATAAGCTGTTTCAAGGATCTTCCTCTTTTTGATAACTTCGTTCTGTTCTTTAGCAATTGTTTCCCTGAACTCCTGAACTTTTTTTCCAAAAGCTTCCTGAGACATAGCTTTCTGCTGACCTTTTAACTGGTCTTCTTTTTTCTTTAAAGATGCTTCCTGAGCTTTAGTTTCAGTCATGTATTTCTGCTGTAGAACTTTAACTTCAGTTTCGGCAGCTTTAGCAGCCTTAGATTCATCAACGATCTTTTTAAGATCAACTGTACCTACAGTTTTAACAGAAAAATCAGCTGCATTTGCGCTAGTAGCAAGTAACAGGGCTGAAGCGATTGATAATAAAGTTTTCTTAAACATAGTAACCTCTTATAAAATTGTTTGAATTATTAAAATTTAGTACCAAATGAGAATCTTATATTCTGAGTTTCATCATAAGATTCTTTAGCGAAAGGTTCTGCAATGTCTATCCTGATAGGCCCAACCGGTGAGCGCCAGAATACACCTATACCGGCAGAAGCCCTTATAGTAGCATCATCTTTGATCTGCAATGTAGGGTCACTTTCATCAACGCCGAATAATGTACCTACATCAGAGAATACTGCACCTTTGATCTGCAACTCTTCAGGCAAGCCAAGCGGGAACATAAGCTCAGTTGTACCAACAGCGTAGTTATTACCACCAAGAGGATCGCTAGTTACTTTATCCCTAGGGCCGATACCTTCGTTGTCAAAACCTCTGAGCAAGGTTTCACCTACGAAGAACCTGTCATTGATCCTGACATCATCGCCAACGCCTGTAATATTACCTGCGCGGCCTGACACTCTGAACACCCAGTCATTCTCATCTTCGAATAGAGGAACGAAATAGGAAGCTCTTGCATCATGGCGGAGATATGTAACATCACCACCAACACCCGCATAACTTTGGTCTATTGATGCATACCAGCCTTTAGTAGGTAAGAACTGGTTATCAAGCTGATTATAAACAATGCTGTGGCCAACGATCGAGTAGAGCCTTTCACCTAACTGCCTTGTTACAAATAATGAAGAACCTGCTGCTGCATTAGATATCTCATCCTGCCTTAAGGTATAGTTGATGTTATGCGTCAAGTATTCTGTAAGTGGGTAACCGCCCCTTAATGTGAAGCCCGTAGAAGAGCTATCAAATGTCAGGTTGTTAACACCAGAATCTGCGCTTGTTTCGATGCTGAAAAGATCAAAACCTGCGGCAAAGTTCCTGCCCATGAAATAAGGCTCGGTAAATGCAAGGTCAATTTCCTGACGGGCAGATGCAAGTGTAAAGTTAGCTTTTGCATACTGGCCTCTTCCAAGGAAGTTCCTTTCAGTAACGCTTATATCACCTAATGCGCCATCACTTGTTGAGAAACCCGCACCAAAAGTAAGTTCACCGGTAGATTGCTCTTCAACATTAACGTTGATGTCAACTTTATCAGGATAATCTGTTTCCTCATTGTCGATATCAACTTTGCTGAAGAATCCTAAAGCCTCAACCCTTTCTTTAGATCTTTTGATCTTAGAAGAATTGTATGGGTCGCCTTCTGAGAGCCTGAATTCTCGTCTAATAACTTCATCACCGGTTCTTGAGTTTCCGGTAATATTGATACGGTTAACATAAACCCTAGGGCCTTCTGCTATGTCATATTTAAGGCCGATAGTTTCATTTTTCTTATCAAATACTGGGTTAATTCTGGTAAAGGCATAACCTTTATCACCTAAGTAATCTGTAAGAACTGTAACTGTATCTTCAATTTTAGTTGCGTTAAATTCTTTACCTTCTTTAGTTTTGATAAGCTTTCTTGCTTCTTCAATATTTATATCAGGTATAGCGCTTGAAAGATCGATTTTACCAAAATTATAATGTTTACCTTCATCAAGGCTGAATATCACGTTAAAAGATTTGCTGACCGGATTATACTCAGCATCAGCCGAAGTAACCTGGAAATCTGCGAAGCCCCGAGATACATAATATCTTCTGAGTAATTCTTTATCAAACTCAAGACGGTCTGGATCATAGTTATCGCTTCCTGAGAAGAATCTCCACCATTTGCTTTCTTTAGTACTGATAGTGCTTTCAAGTTCAGGCTCATCAAAAGCTGAATTGTTTACAAAAGAAATTTGTTTGATAGTAGCTTTCTGGCCTTCATCTACAACATAAGTTACCTTAACCCTATTATTTTCAAGATTCTCTACTTTAGGCTCAACTTTAACGTTATATCTGCCGCTTCTTTGGTAAAGAGTCATTATCCTTTTTACGTCAGCCTGAACATCCGCTTCCTTATATACTGAACGCGGCTCCAGTTTTAATTCAGAAGTTATTTTGTCGTCATCAAGTTTATCGTTACCATCAATATCAACCTGAGCGATCGTCGGGTTTTCTTTAATGTATGCTTTGAGAACACCATTTTCTACTTCAAGGCGGATATCTTCGAAAAGGCCTGTATCAAAAGTTCTCCTGAACGCTTTATCAAGCTCTTCCCTTTCTATGGTCTGGCCCCTTTGTATGCCGAGGAAAGCTTCAATAGAAGATCTTTCAACCCTTTTATTACCGATAACTTCAATATCACGGATCGTTAAACTTTCTGCAAGAGCTGAAACCCCGGCAAAAATTGTAATAAAGGCAAAAGAAAGAAAGTATTTTTTCATAATCACTGGATTTTAAATGTAATTTTTAATTCTTGGAAAAATGTAAATTAGAAGATTTTAAAATATTTTAAATCATTAAATGTTGCAAAAAGCATCAGGGCTATAAGCAACGCAAAGCCAAATTTAAAGAGATAATCCTGCGCCTTATCTGACATTGGCTTACCTCTTACGCCTTCAATTATATATAACAATAAATGACCGCCATCAAGCATAGGAATAGGGAATAGATTTACAAGGCCTAAATTCACTGAAAGTATCGCCATAAACCAAACCACAACCCTGATGCCCTGCTCAACTGATTTACCGGAATAATCTGCGATCCTTAAAATTCCGCTGATCTGGTCAGAACTTCTCTGGCCGGTAACTATCTGCCCAAGAGCCTGCAGAGTTTTAGCGGAGAGATCATAAACTTCGAGGAAAGAATTATGTACACCCTGCATAGGAGTAAGTTTGCGGTATTCCATTTTTTCTGAAGAGATGCCTATCAATCCTATTTCCACTTCATCACCGAATATATCTTTGGATGATTGTTTTTTTGGAGTTATATTTGTTTCAATAACCTTGCCTTCCCTTTCATAAGAAAGTTCTATTTCTATATCAGGGTGAAGAGATACTATGCCTTTTATCTGCTCAAAGCTTTTTACCTTATCACCATCTACGCTGATTATTTTATCACCGATCTGCAAGCCCACAGTTTCTGCTGCTGAATCTTTCTGAACACCTGAAACTATAGGGGCTGTAAATGGTTTGCCGTAAACAGAGAAAAATATTGCGATCACTATAATGGCAAAAATATAATTTGCCGCAGGACCTGCCAGAACTATCAGGAACCTTTTCCATAAAGCCTGGGTATGGAAAGAAATTCTTCTCTCTTCCTCAGTCATTTTTTTAAGCTTCTTTTTATCAGGGGTACTTGCCGCGTTCTCATCGCCATACATTTTTACGTATCCGCCGAGTGGTATGTAGCTGACTTTCCACCTTGTGCCTGATTTATCATTCCACCCGAATATCTCCTTACCAAAACCTATGGAAAAACTTTCGATCTTCACGCCGCATTTTTTTGCAACCCAGTAGTGACCATATTCATGAATGAAAACGATAGCAGAAAGTATAAATACAAATGAGAAGATATTATGAACTAAAGTATAGAATGCCGAGGTTTCGCTTAAGAATTCCATGCTGACTTTTTTATGTTATTTTCTGATAGTTGCTTTGCTAAAGCCCTTGAAAATTCATCTATGATATAAATTTCTTCAAGAGTTTCGGCTTTATATGAACCTGATATAACTTTTTCTACCACCATTTCAACTATATACGGTATCTGGGTAAAACTTATTTCGCTATTCAGGAATTTTTCTACGGCTATCTCATTAGCTGAATTAAGGGCGACACAGGCTGCCTGAGAAACCTCAAGCGCATTTAAAGCTATTTTTAATGATGGGAATTTTTCGTAATCAGGCTCAAAGAAGGTTAGACTGCCTATCTCTGCCAAATTCAGCTTCTTGGTATTATTGAAGATCCTTTCAGGGTAACCAAGCGAATATGCGATAGGTATTTTCATATCAGGAATTGATAGCGCTGAAAGAACAGAACCATCTTTGTAATTTACCAGGCCATGTATAACTGATTGCGGGTGAACCAGAATTTTTATCTGGGAAGTTTTAAGCGGGAATATCCTGAAGGCCTCAATAACTTCGAGACCCTTATTCATCATGGTGGCCGAATCAATTGATATTTTTGCGCCCATATTCCAGTTAGGGTGTTTCAGCGCCATTTGCGGAGTGATATTTGCAAACTGTGATCTAGGAAGGTTTAAAAATGGGCCACCGGAAGCTGTAAGGGTTATATCTTCTATTGAATCCACATTGTTAAAATCAAATATCTGGTAAATTGCGTTATGCTCGGAATCTACCGGGATTATTTTTGCGCCTGATGTTTCCGCTGCGGCATTTATTATCTCACCTGCGCAAACCAGACATTCCTTATTTGCCATGGCGATCTTATTACCGGCTTTAACGGCGGCTAAGGTTGGCTCAAGCGCGCAGAAGCCAACTGCGCCGGAAACATATACATCCACTTTTTCAGAAGATGCATCACGGCTTGCTTCCTTACCGGCCAAAGCTTTTATATTGGTTCCTTTTAAAAGGTCTTTTAGTTCTGAATACTGGGCTTCATCAAAAACTACCGCCTGTTTTGCCTTTAATTTTATTGCAGCTTCGGCAAGTTCTTTTGAATTTTTGCGGGCTATTAAAGTATGAACAGAATATTTATCAGGATTCTGTAATATGAGTTCGGCAGTGTTCTTGCCTATAGTTCCCGTAGCGCCTAATATTGAAACTTGTTTTTTCATTATTGCGGCAGGATTATTTTATTGAATATCTGCCAGTAAATATAGATGCCGGCGACATTAAGTACGAGAAGCAGGCCGTCGATCCTATCGAGGATGCCACCATGACCGGGAATTATATTGCCGGAATCCTTAACGCCAAACCTGCGTTTCATCCATGATTCAAACAAGTCGCCAATCTGCGAAATTATAGGAACAAGGATATGTATAGTTAAAGCTATGTAGAATTTTTTATCTGATATCTCACCTGCGCCGAATGAAAGTGAATAGTTCATTATGAAAAAGAACAGTAAACATCCGATCACTCCGCCGATAGCCCCAGCCCATGTTTTATTAGGGCTTACCTTTGGCATTAATTTAGGGCCACCAATAGTTTTACCGAATAAATAACCGAATATATCATTCACCCATACAAGGCCTACTATTACAAATAACAGCAACGGGAAAGATTCAAAGCTTGCAACCGGAACTTTGTAGCGCGCGAGGAAAAGAAATACGAGGCCTGCAAATCCTATATAAATAAATCCCAGCAGCCACCATAATATGGCCTTCTTTGATTTTGAAGTTATCTTACACCATTCAAAAACAGCAACCAACAGCGCGGCTATTATTACAATATCAAAAACCAGACCGCCTGCATACATCAGGTAGAGGAATAAAGGCGCAAGTATAATTGCAGATATACTTCTTTTTACTAGATTGGACATATAGTTGTGCTAAATAGACGTTTCTATTATTGAAATAATTGCATTTGATGAGATAGTCATCAACTAATTGGGAATTCCCAATAATTATTATGGATCTACTTACTTTTTACATAAACAGTATTTTCGGTTTTTTGTCTTTCCCTGGCCCGGCAGATATCTGTAAAGATGAAACTGGCTTAAGGAGTTATTGCATCGGCATATCCTCTTTTGCATTCTACCTGCCTTTTATTGCATTATTTGCATGTATCTTACTTAGCCTGAAGCCAAGGCTGGTTGGAAGGTTCATTTTATTTTCCATTATCTCTGTACTGGCGGCTTTTATATATGCGGATAATATTCTCAAAAGCATATCAGAGCCGTCCAATTATGGTTTTGAGACTTATGTTCTGATATTTTATTCTTGGTGTTTTTTCTTTGTAGTAATTTTTACCTTTGCGCTTTTATTTAAAAGGGCGACCAATAATTTATTTCTGGTATTTTTGTCGGCTACCATAATATCTTCCTTTGCCTTTGTTTATTATGGCAGAGGGAGTTTTGAGCAGGCGACAAGCCTTCTTGGCGGCGCGTTCATAAATTTGAATCTTAAGTTCATTTTAAAAAGTAACCTTATACAGCTTGGGTTATTTGCTCTAATCCTGACCTGTATTTACGGGCTTTATTCACTTATCAAACAGTGGGTATCTAAGGGAAATGTTATACCGGAACTGTTCTTTGAAAAATTCAGGGTACTTTCACTTTTTACTATAATTCTTTTAGCTCCGCTTATTTCCTTACCTTTCGGCGCGCTCAAAAATGCGCAGGATGTAGAAAAGGCAAAAGCGTTCATTGATGGGATAGCTAAAAAAGCTACCAGATATTATTATGAGAATGGTGAATATCCAAAGATAATAGATGAATTCATTGATAAAAGTGCAAAAAACCCAAGGCTGCTTAAAAGGCATGAATTTTTTACTTACGGAATAAAGGGAACATATTATTTCAGCAGATCAGATAAATTCTGTTTCCTGTTCCAGAACCCTGCTCAGAAATTTGGTTATTACTCACTTACCAGCGCAAGGGAATGGCGTTTTACACCGAGCCTTGATTCGTTTGACAATGTATATATCCAAATGTGTGATGAATCTTTAGAAGGAACTGACCAGCTTATCTCTAACCATCTTGGTATGGAAAATCCTAATGATTTCCTTAATTCAAAAGCTATAGAATTCAATAGCCCGAATATATTGCCTGAATCAAAAATATCTTCGCAGGAACTTGATAAGAAGATCAATGAATATGGTAAAGACCATCCTGAAATATTCCAGTATTATGGTGGCAGACCTGCGAATTATAAAGAGCTGATAGAAGAGAAATACGGTAAGTAAATTATACCAGATACGGCTTACGGCCGATATACCATCTGTTATGCATCCAGAACCATTGGGTTGGGTATTCTGAAATCCATTTCTCATAGATATTATACACTTCCTGCATTATTTGCTGGCTGGTTTTATCTTTTGTTTCAATTGGAGGCTCAAACCTCAGTTCAAATTTCTGGTTTTCCTTACGGATGTTCCTGCCCATTAATATTTTAATATCAAATTTTAATGCCAGATCTGCGGGCGTAGAAACTGCCCTGACTGATTTTTTAAAAAATTCAACGTTTACACCTTCACGAGTTTTCTGGTCTGCAAGCAATCCTAAATTGCCACCCTTCTTAACATGAGCGTAAATATCCCTGAAACCTGATTTACTGCCTTTTTTAATAATAAAGTCAGTGTAGGCACCCCTTCTATCCTGTATAAGTTTTTCTACGTAAGGGTTATTTGCGTGGCGGTAAATTAAAGCCATATCGGGAACAACCTCGCATAACATGCGGGAAGAAACTTCCCAGTTGCCAATGTGGGCGGAAATAAATATCGCGTTCTTGTTTTTGGAATTACTAAGTGTTTCTTCTATGAAGTTGAATCCTGTAACTTCACAGATATCTTTCATTCTCTCTTCTGAAAATCCTGTTATCGCAACAAGCTCTCCGGCTGTTCTACCTAAATTTTTCCAAGCGCCTTGTGCTATTTCTTTTACTTCCTCAGGAGATTTATCTGGAAATGCCTCCCTGATATTCTGCAATGCTATTTTATTTGCCGAATGATATTGCCCGAAAAAAACTACCAATTTTCCAATGAGTGCGGAACTTACTTTATAAGGGATCAATTTAAAAAGATAAAAAACAGGAAATATCAAAGCGGCTTCCAGAACATATCTTACCTTCTGGTATAAAGAAGGCTGTGGTACATATGGTTCAGCCATTCTTATCTATTCTTGGTTTCCAGCTTCTGAATTATCTGCAACTTCAGTATCCATTATTTCAGTATTTTCAGGTTGCACAACATCATCAGCATTATTCTCGGCTTCTTCACCTGTGATACGCGCTGCGGAAACTATTTTTTCCTTACCTTCGATCCTGAATATTGTAACACCAAGGGCGTTCCTTCCGGTGATACGGATGCCATTTACAGGGCAACGTATCAGCTTACCAGTATCAGTAACCAACAGGATCTGGTCTCTGTCAGTAACTACGAAACTGCCACAAACCTTGCCGTTCTTCTCGCCGGTTTTAACATTGGTAACACCTTTACCGCCGCGGTTAGTTACGCGGTATTCAAAAGCGGAAGTTCTCTTACCAAAACCTTTATCAGTTATTGTTAAGATGAAATCTTCATTTCTTGCGTAATCAATTGCTTTGTTGAAATCGATCTTACATTCAGCTTCTTTAAGTATCGCTTCAATTTTATCGGCTACTTCTTCATTGCCGGTTTTCCTGAGCTGCTCAAGGGTTATTTCCTTATCGAAATGGAGAGAGCTTTCTTCTTTCAGTTCATGGTCTTTAGAATAAACTGATGGAAGTATAGTTGCTATCTTCATTCTGGTTTCGAGAGCAAGGTTCAAATATTCATCCCTGATCTGAGTGTTGATCTCAATACCGTTGATTACTGAAAGTGAGATAACTTTATCATCTTTATCTAATCTGATACCGCGAACACCTGATGAATCCCTTCCTTTAAATACGCGAACTGCTTCAACCGGGCAACGAACTGCGTTTCCTTCTGCAGAAGCTAATAGAATATGCTGCGATGCTTCGGCTATTGAAACACCAATCAGGCTGTCATTATCTTCAAGTTTGATCGCGATCTTACCATTTGCTCTGATTGACTCAAAATCAGAAAGTTTATTTCTTCTTATGTTACCAAGCGCAGTTGCAAAAATTATATCGAGGTTTTCCCATGAGGTTACATCTTCAGGAACAGAAAGGATTATATTAATTTTCTCATCCTGCTCTAGCGGGAATATATTCACCAAGCTTCTGCCGCGAGATTGCGGGTTACCAAGCGGGAGTTTATAAGTTTTGAGTTTATATACTTTTCCTTTGGTTGAGAAGAACATCATTGGTGTGTGAGTGTTTGCAACGAATGCCTGTGTTGTTGCATCTTCTTCTTTAAGGTCAATACCGCTTCTGCCTTTGCCGCCGCGTTTCTGCGCGCGATATGTGGAAAGCGGGGTACGTTTGATGTAGCCTCCAAGAGTTACCGTCACAACCATATCTTCACGCGCGATCAGGTCTTCGATATCTTCGTCTAAATTCTGCGCTTCGATAAGTGTTCTTCTAGGAGTTGCGAATTGATCCCTTACTTCAAGAAGTTCAGTTTTAATAATTTCCATTATTTTTGAATTGTTCGCAAGAATGGAGAGATAGTCTTCAATTGCTATGGCAAGCTCGCTTAATTCGCCTGTGAGTTTTTCCTGCTCAAGGCCGGTCAACCTTGCAAGTCTCATTTCTAATATTGCCCTTGCCTGCTCCTCAGTGAATTTACATCTGCCGTCTTTTACAACGTTAAACTCATCATCAACCAGTTTAATAAGCGGCTCAATGGTAGTTGCGTTCCAGGTCTGCAGCATTAATTTTGATTTGGCAGTTCCAACATCCGGGGAGCTTCTGATGATCGCAATAACTTCATCAATATTTGCAACGGCTAATGAAAGACCTATCAATATGTGAGCGCGCTCACGTGCTTTTGAAAGTTCATAAGCAGTTCTTTTCGTAACAACTTCCTTACGGAACCTGATAAATATTTCGAGAACGTCTTTTAAGCCCATCTGGCGCGGACGACCATGATCAAGAGCTAAGATGTTAACACCAAAGCTAGTCTGGAGAGGAGTGAATTTATAAAGCTGGCTTAATACTACTGAGCCAACTGCGTCCCTTTTCAATTCTACAACAACACGTACACCTGATTTATCAGACTCATCACGGAGGTCAGATATACCTTCAATTTTTTTCTCACGTACAAGTAACGCGATCTTTTCTACAAGGTGAGCTTTGTTAACTTGATATGGAATCTCAGTTATTATAATAGTTTCCCTGCTGCCTATCTCTTGGATCTCAGCTTTACCACGGATAATTACTGAACCCCTACCCTCCTGGAGAGCATTTATCGCAGGAGTTCTACCCATTATTATTCCACCCGTTGGAAAATCAGGGCCCGGAACAATTGCAGTAAGATCATCAATAGTTGATTCAGGGTTATCAATAAGCAGGCATGTTGCGTCAATTATTTCGCCAAGGTTATGCGGAGGGATATTAGTTGCCATACCAACTGCGATACCGGCAGTTCCATTCACAAGTAGATTGGGGAATCTTGCTGGGAGAACTATAGGCTCCCTTTCAGTGCCGTCATAATTGTCCTGCCAGTCAACTGTGTCCTTATCAATATCTTCAATAAGTTTATGGGTAACTTTCGCCATGCGCGATTCAGTATAACGCATTGCAGCCGGGTTATCACCATCCATTGAACCGAAGTTACCTTGCCCATCAACGAGAGGTAATCTCATTGAGAAATCCTGCGCCATACGAACTAACGCATCATAAATAGCTGAGTCACCATGCGGGTGATATTTACCCATCACGTCACCGACGATACGAGCTGATTTTCTATATGTTTTACCAAAATGAACGCCGGTTTCATTCATTGAATAAATGATACGGCGGTGAACCGGTTTTAAACCATCACGGGCGTCAGGAATGGCACGGCTGACGATAACGCTCATCGCGTAATCAAGATAGCTACTCTCCATCTCTTTCTTGATGGATATAGGTATAATTTCTGCTGTATTTGAAGATGTCATAAACCTACGGTTTTTTGCTTTTTTAATTTCAGCAATTTATACAACAGATTCGCTGGCCTAGCAATGATTTTAAGCATATCCAGCCAAGAATATTTACCTTGGGAAGAGGGTTATTTTTTTTTCTTTGCAATCATCAGATTCAGGATCTCAATTGACATTGAGAATGCCATTGCAAAGTAAATATATCCTTTCGGAACTGAAAGGCCAACACCTTCAGCAAGAAGGAAAACACCAACTAACATTATAAATGATAATGCCAATATTTTAATTGTAGGATATTTCTTTATGAAATCTGCGACAACTGCTGAAGCAAATATCATTATGATTATTGCGATCGTCATAGCAGCAACGATAACCGGAACATTAGTTGTAAGCCCGACTGCTGTAATTATTGAATCAAGGGAGAATATAAGATCAATAAAGGCTATCTGGACGATCGCTTTAATGAAGGTTCCTTTAAACTGTTTTATATCCTGCCTGTCTTCGTGTGTTATCTCTTCATGGATACCGGCAGTGCCCTTATATATCAGGAATAATCCGCCGAAGAACATAAGCATATCTTTTCCAGAAATCCCCCTATCAAATATGGTCATGAGTGGTTTTGTCATTTCCATTAAATGAGTGAGGAAAACAAGTAAAACTATACGCATTCCAAGGGCTAAACCTAAACCAATTATCCTTGCTTTTTTTGATAGATCTTTTGGAAGTGTTGCGACAAGAAGCGCAATAAATATAACGTTATCTATACCCAGTATTATCTCTAAAACAGAGAGTGAGACAAAACTTGCTAATAATTCATAATTCATGGTGCTTCTCTAACTTGCTAATTTTTGTAATAATCTCTCAGTTATCATTTCAGGTTCGGCACCTGATTCCTTTATCTGAGACTCGGCACTATATAGCAAATGATATGCATTTTTGATATAATTATTTTTCGCTGCTATCCTTCTTAAATGCGATTTAAAAACCGGAACCTGCTTGAAAAATATTGGCGGTCTTACAGAAGAAACTGCCAGCTCTTCAGATTTTCCTGATCTTATCTGCTCATAAGAATATTCAATTTTTTCTAAATATTTTTGTAGCGACCTGATGATTGCGATAGGTACAACACCAGTTTCACCGCCTTTCAGGAACGCCCTGTAAACTTCTTCCCTATTGCCTGCAAAAACTGCATTGCAAATATCCTGCAGATCAGTTTCGGAAGAATTTCCCGTTGCGAGTATCACATCTTCAACATTCAGATTTTTTCTGTCACCCAAATAAAGCGAAAGTTTTTCCACTTCATTTACTAAAATCATTGAATCACCTTGGCATAATTTTGCCAGCAGATCGCTGACACCATTTTCTGCTATAATATTTTTATCCCTTAGTAATTTTGATGCTTTGCCACTGAGTGACCTTTCGTCATCAAGATAATATGCAAGTGTTGCTGTATTCTTTCCCGCTTCAAAAAATTTCCTGAGGGCTGAAGTAGCTGGTAATTCCCCTGCGGTAATAAGTAAGAATGAATTTTTTTCTATGTCAGGGGTAATTTGCTCAAGTGTCGTGATAATTGCTTCAGCTGTGTCTTTACCTTCAGCATTTTTGATCGTTACTAATCTTCTGCCGCCGCCAAAGCTTATAGCTGATAATTCATCAAATATAATAGTTGGTTCCTGATCTATACTGTTACTATCCAGCTTTGCTGAAAGGAATGGGTCATCCGGATTTGGTAAAATGGTGCTTTCTATTTTTTTAAAACAACTTGATACAGCGCCGCTATCCTGCCCGTAAATAAGCAAAGCAGAGTAGCCCAGAAATTCCTGGGTTTTAATGAAACTATCAATTTTTGCCGGTTGTATCTTCACTTTTTACAGGATCATCTATTTTAGATTTTATAAGGTAGCTTATTTTGAATGCTATCTCACGCGCCATTTCTTCAGCTAGTTTGTTCTTGGTATCCTGCTTGAGCGCATAGGTTCCATAGTCAGAAGTTACAGCATCATAACCACCTATTGACCTGGTTTTGCCGGTATAAATATCTTTATTAGTCACAAGGTCGATCAGTTTATAAGTTGCATCAAGCACAACGTTATATCTTGTAACCTGCCTGTCTTTCTGGATCGCAACAGCTTCTTCGGTCAAAGCCATTTTTACGTCAACTACATATTCTTTTGTCGGATCAATACATGCTTGGTTGAGTTTATCCTGGATCATATATTGCATTTTCTGGCCAGCCAGACTGAACTCTACAGTATTAACCTTGAAGTTATCGCAGGCGCCGCCAGCTTCAGATTTTTTATAGAGGGGTTCAAAACCGCAAGATGTGAGGAATAGAATTAGGGATAGTGTGATCAGGTTCTTCATAAAATTTAAAACCGCAGGTTATATTGCAACGATATTAAGTATTTTATTCGGAACATAAATCACTTTCTTGATCTGTTTATCTTTTAATTGGTTTTCTACTGATGATTCTTTGAAAGCAATTTTTTCAATATCTGACTGCGGAGTATCTGTGGCAATTCTTATTGCGGCGCGAAGTTTGCCATTTACCTGAATTGCAATATTCACTTCATCTTGCACTAATAATTCCGGATCTGCTTTCGGCCACGCTGTTTCACGTAAAGAAACTTTATTACCCAAGCTTTCCCATATTTCTTCAGTTATATGCGGAACAAGCGGGTTTAGTAATTTGAGCGCAGCTTTTAAACCTTCCATGAACACAGCTTTTGCGGCGTGCTGGCCTTTGAGCATTTTCTCAAGTTCATTAGTAAGTTCTCGAATGCGTGCAACAACTTTATTAAGCTGAAAATTTTCAAGGTCAGAAGTTACATTATGTATGGTTTTATGAGTGAGCCTTCTAATATTAAGCAGGTCACCGGCTACACCGAGCAGCCAGTGGTCACCATCTGAGGCAGGGTTATAATCAGTTGAGCCGGCAAGTTTCCAGAGTCTTCTTAAATATTTATACGCGCCTTCAACACCGGCGGTTGACCATTCAAGATCCTTTTCCGGAGGGGAATCAGAAAGCATGAATAATCTTGCAGTGTCAGCGCCGTATTTCTCAATTATTAAACTAGGGTCAACGGTATTTGATTTGGATTTACTCATCTTGATAGATGCACCAGCTTTTATCTCTTCACCGGTAGTTTTAATTTTGAATTTACCTTCGCCTATTTTTTCAACTTCTTCAGGATATAGCCAGTTGCCTTTACTGTCCTGATAGGTTTCATGGCAAACCATACCTTGGGTAAGCAGAGCTTTAAAAGGTTCAGAGATATTGTGGTAACCACATTTTCCAAGAGCTTTGGTAAAGAACCTTCCATAGAGCAAATGCAGAACCGCGTGTTCTATGCCGCCAATATACTGGTCAACTGGCAACCATTTATTTGCAGCATCTTTATCAAAAGCATTGTCATTTTTAGGGTTTAAAAACCTAAAGAAATACCATGAAGATTCAAAGAAAGTATCAAATGTATCTGTTTCCCTTTCTGCAGGTTTATTACATTTTGGGCAGCTAGTGTGTTTCCACGTCGGATGTGATGCGAGAGGATTACCTTTTATTTCTTTTGTGAAATCTACATCTTCGGGCAATTCAACTGGTAACTTATTTTCAGGCACCGGAACTGCACCGCAAGTTTCGCAATAAATTATCGGTATAGGGCAACCCCAATATCTCTGGCGGGAAACTCCCCAGTCACGCAAGCGGTATGTTATCTTCCCTTCACCCTGATTTTTATCCTGAAGCCTTTTTATTATTTCTTGTTTTGCAGTTTCAATGTTTAAACCATTTAGGAAATCAGAATTAATTATAATCCCATTTTCCGTATAAGCTTCTTTATCGACTTTAAAATCAGAACCATCGGGGGAAACAACTGTTGTTACCGGCAAATCATATTTTCTGGCAAAATCCAGATCGCGCTGGTCATGTGCAGGGCATGCAAAAACTGCACCAGTTCCGTAACCCATGAGTATAAAATTCGCTATATATACAGGTAATGTTTTGCCTTCGATAAAAGGGTGTTTAACTTTAAGGCCTGTATCAAAACCTTTCTTCTCAGCTTTATCTATGGCTTCTGCGGTGATGCCAAGCTTTCTACATTCTTCGTTAAACTCTTCCAGTTTTTTATTATTTTTGGAAAGTTCTATTGCTATAGGATGATCATATGAAATGCCAACAAAGCTTGCACCGAATATTGTATCTGGTCTGGTTGTAAATACTTCAATAACGTCATTGCTATTAATCAATTCAAAACGGATATTAGCACCTTCAGACCTGCCTATCCAGTTCTTCTGCATGGTAACAACTTTTTCAGGCCATCCAGTGAGAGTGTCTAAATCTTTTAATAATTCTTCAGCAAAATCACTTATCTTAAGAAACCATTGCTTGAGCTTTTTTGTTTCTACCAATGCGCCACTTCTCCAGCCCCTGCCGTCAATTACCTGCTCGTTGGCAAGAACGGTATTATCCACCGGATCCCAATTGACAGAAGCTTCTTTCTGGTAAGCAAAACCTTTATCAAGAAAATCGAGGAACATTTTCTGTTCATGCTTGAAATATTCAGGAGCGCATGTTGCAACTTCCCTGTCCCAATCATAAGATAGACCAATAGATTTTAGCTGCCCGCGCATGAAATCTATATTCTCATATGTCCATTTAGCCGGGTGGGATTTGTTTTTTATTGCGGCATTTTCTGCCGGTAAACCAAATGCATCCCAACCGATCGGGTGGAGGACATTATATCCGAGAGAAGTTCTGAATCTCGCTGAGACATCGCCTAAGGTATAATTACGCAAATGCCCCATATGTATCTTGCCGGAAGGATAAGGAAACATTTCTAGGCAGTAGAATTTTTGCTTGGAATTATCTTCTATATCAGTTTTGAAAACGCCTTTGTCTTCCCAAATCTTCTGCCATTTAGATTCTATCTCAACGTGATTATATTCCTGATCAAAAGCAATAGGCATTAGGTAATTGTTTTAATTATATTGCATCACCTTGCAGGCGGAGTTCACGTGCACGAGTTAATATCTTATCTTCAAGTTTGGTTTCTGCTTCCTTGCTTGCTTTAATATTTACCCAGTTATTGCCTGAACCTTTCTGCTTAAAGAGGGAAACTTTTACGCCGCTGGCACGAAGCTCTTTTGAAGTTATCAGAACATTTGCCTTGATCCTTTCACCTGTAGCAGCTTCATCCTGATACCAGTCTGTTATTATAACACCGCCAACTGCATCAGCAGAAGTAAGTGGCATGAATGAGAGCACTTCTAAACTTGCCTGCCAGAGATATGCATTTACGCCGCCAACAAGGCCTGAAGTATCTTCCTCAACGCCGCCATTCAATATGCTTGTTCCACCAAGGCCTATCCTGCCTCTTTTTATTCTTCTCAGATTTTTACCGGTTGTAGGATATTGAAGCTCAACATCATCATTTTTCCTGCCAAGTTTAGAAATATCATCATCTTCCGAAGAGCAGGAAGTTAAAGCTAAAACCATTATAAAAAAAGTGAGTATATGGAGATTGAATTTCATAAAAATTATTATGTTGGAATATGGAATTATGGATACTCGGCGAAAGCAGGTATGACAAGAATTTTGTTAATTTTATTTAAGGATTTTATAAATCCTATTTCTACAAATAAAAAGGGCGGGGTAATTAACCCCGCCCTTATAAAATCTTAAGTTAAACTCGGATTAGAACGCGAGTTCAGCACCAAGAAGAACAACGCTACCTTCATTGTTCAAAGCACCTGTAGTGTTTTCATCTAAATCATAAAACGCAGCTTCAACATAAGGAGTTAAACCTGGAGCTAATTGATAGTCAGCACCTACAACAACATTTGAAAGCTCATTAGCTGCTGTACCAGTACCTGCAGTTTCAGAATTGAGGTAAGTTACAGAAACGCCGTATGGGCCATTTTCGTAAGCAGCACCAGCTGTCCAATAAGATTGCTCATCATTAGTAGATGAAGTTAGTACACCAGAATCACCTAGGTCAGCCCAGTTACCAGCAACCGAAAAGCCAGCAACACCAACTTTACCACCTACAGAGTAAGCGTTAAGGTCATTACGTGCAGTTGCTATACCAGTATCTTCAGCAGTACCAGTTTCACCAACAGCAGCTAAGCCAAGTTCAACGCCATCAAAATCTTGCTCGAAATTAATACCACCTGAAAACACGTTAGCGAAATCAGTTATAGTATTTTTAGGAGAAAGAGCGCCAGCAGAACCAATATCTCCACTATCATTAGTGTAAGATGCACCTAACTGAAGACCAGAGAATCTAGGAGTATAATAAGTGATTTTAGAAGTGTCGCTTCCTCTTTGATCAATTTCAGCAACAGCTAAGTTAGGCTGTACTATGAATGTAGTACCAGCTGCACCAGCAGAAGTTCCGTTAGTGTCAACATAGTGCCACCAGTTTCCTTCAACACCACCTGTAGCGCGAGCGATATTAGAAGCATCGATCTCAAGAGTTTGAGAAGCGCCTGCATTACCACCGAATTCTACGCGACCGAAACCGTCGTTTTCAGCAAAGATATAAACTCTATCCGCATTGCTACCACCTTCAGCATCAGTAGAATCTAACTGAGCATTGAGTTCGATAACTCCACCGTAGTCAAAATCTTCAGCAGAACCAGCAACAGTTACGTGTATTTCAGCATCGTTAGTGAAAGATGCATCCCTAGTGTTACCAGCTGAATTAGGAGAGTTAAGACCTTGTGAGTCTGCGCCATCTTCCTGATCAACTATAGCATGTTCAACGTTAATAAAACCACCAACCATCACATTAAGTGCGCCGGCGTTAACTGATGCAGGAGCAGCCGTAGCAGGAGCATGTCCACCACCAGCAAGAGCAGCAGTAGAGGCAAGACCTACTAAAGCTGATGTAGCGAGTAAAAGTTTTTTCATCTTAAAACCCTTTTGTTTTAGTTATTAAAAATTGCAATCACTTAAGTATATTGAAAGTGAATTCACAATCTACCCAAAGCATAAAGCACATTCTGACTATATAAATCAAGTTAATATTGCAAGGTTTTTTTTGTAGCTGCCCTAAAGGAGGTTTCAATGTGGTTTAATTATCACTAAGCTAGGAAACACGCGCCTTTCAAGAGAAGCAATTATACTAAATAGGGAAGCTCTGGTTATTTAAATCTTAATATCTTAAGATAATTTCTTCTTAAGCAACTCATTGAGAGATTGAGGATTTGCCTTACCTTGAGTGAGTTTCATCACCTGACCTATAAGGAAACCAAACAGTTTATCCTTACCTGACCTATATTCAGCAACTTCATTCGGGAATTTAGAAATAACTTCATCAATCGCTTTTTCAATTGAACCTGTATCACTAACTTGCTTCAAACCTTTCTCTTCAACTATCTGCGTTGGAGTTTTTTTGGATACGAACATTTCATCAAGAACATCTTTCGCGATCTTTCCGGATATCTCACCTGATTTGATAAGATTGATTAGTTCCGCCAAGCCTGCAGCAGTTACCGGGGATGAGCTTATCTCAAGATTTGTTTTATTTAATCTGCCGAATAATTCCGCAGTTAACCATGAAGAGGTAAGCTTTGCATCTTTTGTTGCGTTAAACACTATATCAAAAAACTCTGCCTTCTCTTTCTCTGAAGCAATAACCTCTGCATCATAATCAGATAATCCCAGCTGAAATTTATATCTTTCTCTTTTATCATCTGGAAGCTCTGGGAGTTCAGATCTTATCTTATTAATAAAAGAATTTTCTATTTTAAGGGGATACAGATCAGGATCCGGGAAATATCTGTAATCATGAGCATCTTCCTTAGTTCTCATTACACGCGTTGCGCCTGTTTGCGTATCAAATAATCTGGTAGCCTGCTCAACAACGCCGCCTGATTCCAAAAGCTCTATCTGTCTGCGGGCTTCAAAATTTATAGCCTGAATAATAAAGCGGACTGAATTCAAATTTTTAATTTCATTTCTTGTGCCAAGTTTTTCTTCACCAGCTTTTCTAACTGAAACGTTAGCATCACATCTGAGAGAGCCTTTTTCCATATCGCCATCGCATGAACCAACATAACGTAGTATCTGGCGGAGTTTCTTAACATATTCACCTGCTTCATCAGCGCTTCTCATATCAGGGCAGCTTACTATTTCCATTAGGCCAACACCGGAACGGTTAAGATCAATAAATGATTCAGTCGGGCTTTGGTCGTGGATGGATTTTCCAGCATCCTGCTCAATATGTATCCTTTCCACATTTATATTTTTCTTTCCATATGGCATCTCAATTAAAATGCTTCCTTCAGAAACGATAGGAAGTTTGAACTGGCTTATCTGGTAACCTTGTGGAAGATCTGCATAAAAATAATTTTTTCTGTCAAATACGCTAACGTTATTTATATTTGCTTTAATAGCCAAGCCCGTTCTAACAGCCTGCTCAACACATTTAGGATTTATTACCGGAAGCATTCCTGGCATAGCGGCATCAATAAAAGAAACATTGGTATTAGGTTCAGCACCAAACTCTGCCGCGCTTGCAGAAAATAATTTCGCTGAGGATTTTATCTGAGCATGAACTTCCAAGCCAATCACAATTTCCCACATGCCGGTTTTTCCTTCTATCAAATTTTCTTTTTGCATTTTTTCTATTTTAAGCTGTAAATATCACGTTTCTACTTATATTAGGATTGTATTTAAATCAATAATGTTGATGGAAAATAAATTACCGGAAATATGGGTTTTGGTTGATGAGGTTGCCGGGCACAATGCCCAGGCGCTTGGCGTCGCCGAAGCTTTGGGTTTACCATTCTCTAAGAAAAAGCTCATTTATAATAAAAATGCGAAGCTTCCTAACGCGTTGAAATTTAACAGTCTTTCAAGCTTAGACCTAAAAAAATCAGATAATCTGACAGGTAGCTATCCTGATATAATAATCTCATGCGGGCGGAAAACTGCTCCTATAGCGATAGCGATTAAAAAAGCTGCAAGAAAATCAGGTAAAAATTCCTTTGCATGCCATATAATGTGGCCGGGATGTTTTACGACTTGCGGGTTTGATATGGTCGCGGTTCCTTCACATGATAATCTGAATCTATTCCAGAGAAACAGTAAGAGAGTTATACGCACTATAGGTTCACCAAATAGGATAACCAAGCCGTTTCTTCTTCAGGAATATAGGATATGGGATAAGACGATAGGTGAATTACCTTCCCCTAGAATTGTTCTTTTACTTGGTGGTGATTCCAGAAAAACATCTTTTACCAAAGACCATGCAAAATATTTGGTCAATAGTATTTCTTCGCTGGTGTCTAATTTTAACAGTTCATTACTTGTTACTAACAGCAGGCGCACTAACAGGGAAGTTTCTGATTTCGTGAAGGAAGAATTTAAAAGGAAGATAGGCAGATATTATTATTTCCATGATGTTCACCAGTCAAAAGCGAATCCGTTCTTTGCATTCCTGCAATTAGCTGATGCGATAATCACGACGGGTGATTCGATCTCAATGTGCAGTGAAGCTGCGTCCACTGGGAAACCTGTATACATATTTTCCCCTGATGGCAACGCGCCTCAAAAACACAGGAGGTTTCATGATCTTCTTTATAAAGAGCAATACGCAACAGAATTTAATAATGCCAGCGTGGATAAAATCCTGAGGGAAAATAACCTGAATGTTTTCTATGCGAATAAAACACTGAACGCGTCAAGCTATGTTGCCAGTGAAATAAAAAAGAGATTTTCTGAAAGAGCTTAAGAAATATTAGTTCAAATCTGCTGTAGCAGCATGTATAGCGAGAATATATGAATCTGCGCCAAAACCACATATAATACCTTTTGAAGCAAGTGACACATATGAATGATGCCTGAATTCTTCCCTTTTAAAAATATTGGAAAGATGCACTTCTATTACTGGTATATCCAGAGTTAAAAGTGCATCCATAATTGCGACTGAAGTATGAGTATATGCCGCGGCATTTATTATAAGCGCCTTATAATTACTGCGAGCCTTCTGTATATTTTCAACTATCTCAGCTTCGGAGTTAGACTGGAAGAAATCTATCTCCACGTTTTTTTTCTTAGCTTCTTCGCGGCATTTTTTTTCGATCTCATCTAATGTAACAGAGCCATAAATATTCTGCTCGCGCTTACCAAGCATGTTCAGGTTAGGGCCGTTAAGGATGAGTATCTTTTTCATATAGGGTTTGCCCTATATTTTAGCTGCTTTATCAATAGCTGCTTTGAATGCATCATAACCCATAGCACCTTTTATTATCTGCTCATTGATTATAAAAGCTGGAGTTCCCTGAACGCCAACCTGCTCACCGATAGATCTGTTTTCGTTAAGTCTGTTTTCAACTCTATCGCTTTTTATTTCTTCCTGTAACTGGTCTTTATCAATTCCTAAAGAAGAAGCGATCTCAAGTATCTGTTCAGTATTCTGGGCATTTTTAGATTCTACCTCTTTAAAGAAAGCATATAATTTATCAGGAGCGATAAGTGATACTGCAACTGATGCTTTTGCTTTATCTGTAGAACCTTGTCCTAAGATAGGAAAATCTATCAATACAACTTTTGTATTTTTGTTTTGTTCTGCAACTTTAATTACATCTTCAACTGATTTACGGCAGAAACCACAATTATAGTCATGGAAAACTGCAAAAGTTACCGGCGCGTTCTCATCACCTGACATTGGTTTCATTGCCTGAATTTTAGGAAGAACTTCTTTTACAGAACCTTCGGCCTGCTGAGCTTCCTGCTGTTGTTGTTTAGCCTGCGCATTTTTAAGGCTTTTGATAACAACTTCAGGGTTGTGCTCAAGATATTCACCAATCGCTTTACCCAATTGATCTGCGCTTACACCATTAGTCGAAGTGCCTTTGTTTTGTAAATATAAAACAGTCAATGATGATGCAGTAACAACTGCAAGAACAAAAAGAACAACTATTAATAATCTCTGAGCCATAAAATAATCCTCTGATTTTTAGTTTTTTAATTTCATAGTGTTAATATCAATCTTCTAACAGTCTTCCAAGTTCTTTTTTCAGTTCATTAAACTTTAAATAATCCTGTGATGATTTATCTACATTCTGTTCTGCTTTCGCCAGATAGAATTTTGAGTTCTCTTTATCTTTTGCAATAACTGAAGCTTCAGCAAGGTATAAATATGATTTTCCTACCTGACCTAATTTTCCATAAGCTAACCCAAGCCTGTTTATTGCGCCAATATTCCTTGGTTCCCTGAGGATAATATTTTTCAGGACACCAATTGCGCGGTTATAATATTCCGGGCTATCAGCAGCGAGCATGGCATTTGCAAGGTTGAGTTTAACTAAACCTGAGTTAGGCAGCATCGATGAAACTTTCTCATACTGATGTATTGCCTCTATTACCTTTCCTCTTTCAAACTGGTATTGCCCAATCAGTTCCTGCAAATACGGATTATCAGGATGTTTGATTATAAGCTGGTTTAAAAGTTTATCTGCTTCTGCAAAACGGGCTTCTTTATTATAAGCGATAGAAAGAGCGTAAAGCGCATCATCAGATGTTTTGCCCGCATACATTGATCTTGTTTTTCTAGGCTCTGCCAGATAACCATAGAATTTTGCCCTTACCATTTTAAATTCATCTTCTACTGACTGAGGTGTTTTCTTATCAATTTCAGGATTTTTCTTTATAGCATTTTCGAGATAATTTATCCTGTCTTCAGAAACAGGGTGAGTGAGTAAATATTTATCAACTATCTCGCCTGATATTTTTTGTTTCATTACCAGTTTGCGGAGTATTTTTACCAGACCCCTTGGGGAAATATCTATGTCTTTAAGAACATCTAATGCAACTGTATCTGCAGCATTTTCAAAATCCCTTGAGTAGCTTAAAACATTTCTGGTTGCGATATTCTGCCCGACCGATGATATCGCTAATCCTGCTTCAGCTGGAGCGCCCGCAATAACCGAACCAAGCCCCAGAACATATCCAGCAAGCATGCCGATATTTGCGTTATCAAATGTCTGGCTTTTTTGTATCAGATGAGCGCCTTTAATGTGGCCTGCTTCGTGCGCGATAACACCTATTAATGATGAAGCCTCATCAGCTTCCATTATCAAACCGGTATGGATAAAAACTTTTTGCCCGCCAGCAACAAACGCGTTTATCGCAGGGTCATTAATTATGATTATTTCAATTGAATCTTCATCAAGCCCGATGGACCTGAATATCGGCGCAGTTATTTCTTTCAGGTATTTTTCCGTTTCTTCATCCCTTATTAATGCGATACTGTCAGCTTTGCTTGAGGCAGATATGGCGTTAGTCGCCAGTAAAGCAACAGCCAGCACTCCAATAAATAATAGGGGTAAGTATATTTTAAGTATTTTGTTCATATATAAATTTTAGTCGTCTAGATTGATTACATTATCTCACTTTACAAGCGAAAATGCAAAAGCCTTGGAAAATCTACTTTTCAAAGATCGCATCTATATGCAATAGCGCCGCTTTTGAAACTATAGGTAAATGGGAGATCTATCTTGAAAATGAGAAAAAATACTCACCTAATACTTTAGAAGCATATTTTGGAGACCTCTACTTCTTCATGGATTTTCTATATAGGAAATTTGATAAGGAAATAAATACTGAGCTTTTAAATAATTTTTCCTCTTCCGTATTCAGGGAATTCCTTGCACATATTGCTTCGTATAGAAAAGCTGCTTCAAGAGCGAGGGCTTTATCAACAATAAAAAGTTTTTACCGTTTCAGTGAGAAAAATAATCTTCTCAAAAATGAAAATGTGTTTGCTATCAGATCACCAAAGCTTGATAAAAACCTTCCGCGTGCAATTGAGGTTGAGAAAACTTTAACTGCAATAGAAAATTCTTCTGACATAGAACATCTCAAGAGAAATTCTGAGGAATGGGTGGCGCAAAGGGATAAGGCTTTACTCACTTTATTATATTCATGCGGGCTTCGTGTTTCCGAGGCGATAAATTTAAAGATATCTGATTTTTTTGGTTCAGATAATTTCCTCCGCATAAAAGGTAAAGGTGGTAAGGAACGTATAGTTCCATTAATTCCTGAAGTTACAAAAGAGATAGAAAAACTTAAAGACCTATGCCCTTTTATTGATGAAAAAAACCTGCAAAATAATCTATTCTTTGGTAAGCGCGGGAAGTTATTAGACGCAGCAGTATTCCAAAAAACCGTACGCGAAATTAAGAACTTGAATAATTTACCTGAAGGCTCTACACCGCACGCTTTTAGGCATTCTTATGCAACACATTTACTTTCGGAAAGTGGTGACTTAAGAACGATACAGGAATTGCTTGGCCATTCTTCCCTCTCAACCACGCAACGATATACCAAGGTTGACGGGGCGAGGATTTTTAAAGAACTTGATAGAATTAACGAATAATTTTAAATGCGCGTATGAATAGATTCCTGCTTGTTTGTTTATGTTTCTGCCTGACCTCATGTAGCTCTTTTGGTTTTGATTCCCCTGATATGAGCATGTCAAAATTCTTTCGCATATTCGGCATAAAACAAAGCCCGAAAAACATATCGGAATTTGACAAGGCAGACAGAATATTAGTTTTGAAAGAAGAAAGATGGCTGAAGCTTCTTGATTCCAATGGCGAAGTTATAAGATCTTACAAAATTGCACTTGGAGCAAACCCGGTTGGGAAAAAACGTTTTGAAGGAGATAATAAAACTCCCGAAGGAATATATCATGTAGCTAATAAAAATCCTTACAGCAGGTATCATCTGTCACTTCTGGTTTCATACCCTAATAAAAAGGATAGAAAATACGCTAAGAAATATGGCAAATCCCCAGGCGGCGAGATCATGATCCATGGCCTAGAAAATAAATCCGGCCTTAAAGGCTATTTCAAACATCTGATGAATGACAACTGGACAGCCGGCTGCATAGCTGTTGATGATAAAGAGATGGATGAGATTTGGAGATTGGTTGATACTGGAACTAAGATTGAGATACGGCCTTAGTTATATGTTGGCTGGGTCGCTAGGATTCGAACCTAGGGATGCTGGTACCAAAAACCAGTGCCTTACCGCTTGGCTACGACCCAATATGATTGTCTTGATTATTTAGCAGACTATCTTCAACAAACCAGCGGTATATAGCTTATTTGTTTTTTACTTTCAAGGCACTTGTTCAAGGTGCTTCGCGCCTGTTACTTTTTTTATTGCTAAATTGTATTAAGATTCTGTTTTATATAAGAAATTAATATTTCAGGATAATCAGTTATAAAATTTGAATTTGGTAATTTTGCCAGTTTATCTACGATTTTATCGTCTATCTCTTTTTCTTTTATCGTCCAGAAGAACTTCAGTTTGTCTGATTTAAGTATCTTCTCATTTGTTGTATAGCAGTTCGGGATATAACAATATGAATTTATCTCCTGATCAAGTTTGATAAGGTAATCAAGGAAGTTTTTTTTATCCGCATCTTTTGAATCAAACAGGATGCCAAGTTTTATATTTTTATCTTTCTGGTAAGCTGTTTTAAGTTCTTCATGTTTAAATGATGATACGATAATATTATTTTTATTTTTGTAGTTCTTTATTTCTTCAACTACATTTTCGGCAATTCCTTTCTGTTTGATCTCAATATTTAATATTTTATTTTCCGGCAATATTTCCAGCAGTTCCTGTAGTGAAGGTATTTTGCTTTTTATGTTTGATCTATCAAGGTCAATATTTTTTATCTCTGAATATGTTGATCTCGTGATCTTAATTTTTGAGGATCTTGAATGAATTTTTATTTCATCATCATGGATAACCATGAGCTTTTTATCTTTGCTGAGCCATACATCTATTTCAATACCATCTGCCTTATTTTCAAATGCGTAATTTATCGCTTCTAATGTATTCTGGTAAGGTTTGGTTTTATCTTCCTGCCTTATGCCTCTATGCCCTAAGATTTTCATAACTTATTTATATTTTATAAACCTGTTGATAAGTATGTTGATAGATAATTGTAAAGAAAGTTTTAAGTGTTTTCAGTTAATTATACAGTAACTGTTATCATGGTTATGAGCTGTCAGTAAGTTATGATAGGGTTGTTAATAAGTTTTATA
>JANPLD010000069.1:0-18878 GCA_031426355.1 Alphaproteobacteria bacterium
CCATCGCGACCCTATCGTCGACATCAAGTACTATTGCAGGGATCCTGTTTAATTTTGCAATTCGGGAAGCTCTCCAGCGGCGTTCACCTGCTATTATTTCGAAGCCCTGACCGGGACGCCTTTTAACCAGTATCGGCTGTACAACACCGTTCCTTTTTATTGATTCAGCCAGCTCATTAAGCTCATCTGAGTCAAAGATAGAGCGGGGCTGGAATCTGCCGGGAAATACTTCATCTAAATTAAGCTCAGAGCGCTTTCCCTGGGATTCGCTTAAGTTATTGATATCTATTTTCCTTTCAGAGATGAGTGCAGAAAGCCCCTTCCCTAAGCCGCCCATTTTTTTCATATAGAAATAACTTTACAAAATAATTAAAAAAATATTAATAAAATGCAGTATTGTTAATACTTTATTAACTATTTCGGTGTACAATATTATTGTGAGTAGTTTTTGTAGTTAATTTTTATCTGAACCGCAACCTGATAATTTAAATTTTGTATATGAGCATCGATAAATATTCAGAGATATTAAAGACCGTATTCGACCTAGAAAGCATAAAAACTGAACAGAAAAGAGAGGGTAATCTGTTCGGCTCTGCGGTGGTAACCGTTTACCATATACCGGAACATACCTTTACCAGAATCGCGAATGATTTTCCTTTGCTTAAACATGCCTATAAAGCCGGGCTTGCCACACGCGATAAAAGTCACGGGGTTTTTAAGATATCGAGTGGCGCACTTGATGTGAGATCAACCGATAAAAGAAAACTCGGCAGCAGGCAATTCTTTTCAGTTGATGGTAGTGATAATACGGAACGTACTACGATGTTCGATGCAATTAAAACAATTGAAAATGTAAAGAATTTTGCTTCTAAGCTTTTATTAGATCCCAAAAAATTAAAATATACTATAAACCACCGTGATGGTAATCCAGATGATGTAGTTAATTTTATTGAACTGGATAGAAATTTGTTTGGTTTTACGGAAGAAGATATTGAAAAAAATGTTGAGAAAATTAATCGTGCAGTAAAATTTGTTAGGGGAGGTGAATATGGGATCGTTTAAAAGTTTAAAGCCAAACCCTGTTAAAAATAATTTTATTTTTACAATAGGACAAGAAAACAGAGATATTGGAGCAGAAAATACAACTCATGCGTTTGTAGATACTTTGGTTAATATGGATCCAGATACATGCCCTATCGCAGGAATGGCGCAGGCAGCGCAGGAAGCTTTCTCTGTAAATGTTTCCAGCACTCAAGTTCCTAAATTCCAAGAAGCGGCTGTTAGTACAACGCTTGAGACAAAAGCTAAAGCAGCGGTAGCAGCAATAGCAGAGGTTGGTGGTGCATCTTCTTCAACTGCAAAAGATAATATAGCGTTAAATCCTTCGTTTAATTTTAGTGCACTTGGTAATGAGCCAAAAGGTAGAAGATCTATTACTTAAGTTATCCGAATCTTTTTAGTATTTCCCTTGCAAGAAGCATATAGGCTTGGGCGCCGCTGGAGCGGTGGTCGTAAATGATACCGGGTTTGCCGTGACTTGGGGCTTCAGAAAGTTTTATATTACGGGGTATGTAGGATTTAAATAATTTATCACGGAAATGGGTTATTATTTCGGCTTCAACATCCTGCGTTAATTTATTTCTGCGGTCATACATGGTTAAAATTATTCCGCCTATATCAAGTTTATCGTTTAGGTTATCCTGAACTAATTTTACGGTGTTGAGCAGGTATGAAAGCCCTTCAAGGGAATAAAATTCGCATTGCAGAGGTATCATAGCATAGTTCGCGGCTGTCATCGCGTTGATGGTAAGAAGCCCAAGTGAAGGCGGGCAATCAATGAATACGTAATCAAACTTCTGCTTAAGCGCGGCAAATTTTTTCTGTAAAATAAATTCCCTGCCGATTTTTGAGGCAAGCTGAACATCACAGGCGGAAAGATCAATTATGGCAGGAAGTATAGAGAGATTCGGCACTTCGGTTTTCATTATGGCTTCATCCAGCATCGCATCTTCAACCATTACATCATAAGAAGTTTTTTCACGTGCTTCTGGTGGAATGCCAAAGGCGGTTGTTGCATTGCCTTGGGAATCCAGATCAATAAGTAAAACTTTTTTGCCTGCGACAGCTATTGCTGTTGCTACATTTACGGCGGTAGTGGTCTTCCCTACCCCACCTTTCTGGTTTACCATTGCAAATATTTTCAAAGCAAAAGTTTTTTGTTTTTTGTGTTATGAGTGAAGATAAAAGTTAAGTCAAGCTAACGAAATAAATATTATTTTCTTCATTCTCCCTTAGCGTCAAACACAGCTTTTCTGACGATCTCCTGATCAAGAATTTCTTTCAGTCGAATTCCATCAGACGCAGCAGGGCCATAAACTTTATTGAATGGAATTGCATAAGTTCCATTCTTCACAAGATAATTATAGATGGGCTCACTTGGTTTTGTAAAATCTGCTTTCATAAGAATAACATTCTCATCATCAAAGAAATCCATCATCTGGTTTATAACACGGATCTTATTGAATTTGCATGTCAGACACCAATCTGCGGTTACATCAACATAGACAACTTTTCCGGCAGAAATATATTCAGGTATCTTCTGTTCATCAAAATTTACCCATTTATCTTCGTGTGATTTTTCAAAACTTTCGCCTGATATTAAATAATGAGTAAGGCCGAAAGTTGCGATGATCACCCATACTGTTGCAGCAATAGTTCTCACCCTATCAAGGTTTTTCCACTTGGCGATATATAGTAAGAGCAACAGAACATGAATACAGGTTACAACAATTATAGGAACGAAATATCCGGCGCTGTTGAAGAGAACATATATCAACCAGAAATTGGTAAAATATAAAAGGAAGCCGAGGAATATTTTTACCTTAGCCATCCATTTGCCGGGTTTTGGGAAGGATCTGGCGACCCTAGGGAATAACATTAATAGAATGTACGGGAACGCTAAGCCAAAGCCCATTACGATGAATATTAAGATTATATTCCAGTTACTGCCTGCGAAAGCGAAGGAGACAGCCGTTGTTAAGAAGGGCGCGGTGCAAGGTGTTGCGAGAAGAGTTGCAAAGGCACCCGTTAAGAAGTTGCCAAACGGTGTTGATTCGCCATGATTCTCAATTGCCTGGTTAATTTTATCGCCAAGCTTTGTCGGCAATAAAACTTCAAACCAGCCCCATTGGTTTGCAGCGAAAAGCGTTACCAGTAACATCAGGAATATTATGAAATAGGGCTGCTGGAATTGTATGCCCCAACCGATGGAGTGCCCGGCATATTTTAATATTATTACGGCTAATGCCAAAACAATGAATGAAAAAATTATACCGAGGGAAGAGTAGAAAAAGCTTTTGCGTATGAATTTTTTATCTTTGGCGCCATGTTTCATCACTCCAAATATTTTGAGTGAGATGACTGGTAATACGCATGGCATTATATTTAATATAAGCCCGCCAATGAAAGCAGCGATCAATGCAGCGATTAGAGTTGTTGAAGTGGCGCGGGAGGGAACTTTAGTGTTGCTGGTAAAATTACCGTTAATGTTTTGCGAAACGGAATTCTCACCATTAGATAAAGTTATTTCAAGCTCTTTACCTTTTAGGGTCTGGCCTTTTAATTTTACCTCATAATCAAAAATAAATTTCAGAACTGAAGTTGCTTCATCATATATTTTTTTTGGTTTTGGGAAGCGGAAATTTTTAGTCGCTTCAGAGATAAACATATCTGCGTTTATGGAAAGTTTATCCTGAGGGATAACCAACTCTATCGTTAGTTGCTTATCATCAAATTCAGAGCGCTGGAATTTTATATCGTCGTGCTTTGCAGGAGAAAGTTCTATGAACTTATTTATTCTTTTAAGTTCACCTTCATTAATTTCACCTGAGGGAATGCGGTTACTGAAATTTGATTCAGAAAATAAACATACTTCATCGCAAACTGCATATTTGATATTGAGATTTAGAGTTACATCTTTTTCAATATCGGAAGGTGTTATTACAAGCGGTATGATGACATGATTATGATATGCCCAGCTTTCTACACCGTAAAAATCATCACGCGTTGGTACAGGCCAGATAGTTTCAATTGATTTTATATTTTCTGAATTTTTATTTTCAATTGTTACAGGCATGCCGCTATCGCCTGAATATTTCCAGTAAGTATGCCAGTTGCCTTTGAACTCAAATTCTAACCCGGCGTAAATCTTACCTTCGCTTTCACCTGCATATACCAAGCGCAACTTGCCTTCATCTTTTTCTGTTCCCTGCCATGGGGATTGATATGCAAATGCCGTACTAGAAAAAAATATGACGGTGATGAATAGTAAAATATTTGCGATGAGATTTTTCATTTTAAATTTCGTTTATTTTTTATTCGTAACTTAAGTGAATATAGTTACAAAATTTTCTTTATGAAATTTATATGAAGAAAAATATTTTTTTATATTGAAGAAACTTTTGTGATGAGATTTTTTAAGAAAAATTTTGCGCGTAAAATCTTGAAAAATATTTCCAAAAAATTTTTTATGGATTTCTATTTAAAAATAAAAAAACCCCGATGAAAAAATCATCGGGGTTCAAATGGTAGGAATAAGCTCTACTGTGCTTATAAAAGGATTTTAAGGGTTAAAATGATATTCTACAAGCCTCTTTTTTATAAATATTTTAAGATATTGTTTTTAGTGATTTAAAACCTGTGGTTGCAGACTTTTGTAACAAAAAACCCCACAGTTTATGTGGGGTTTATATGGTAGCAGAGGCAGGAACATTTAAGCTGCTGCGCCCTTCTTTTTCTTGGTTCCAGACGTTTCTTCATCAGAATTTAAGTCAGAAGTAGCGTTCTGAGCCTCTAATTCCTTCTTTTTAGCGTCTCTTTTGTCTAGAATGTCATTATCCATCTTCAGAGCAGCTTTTCTAGCTTTACGAGAGTAAGCGCCTGTACCTGCAGGTATCAAACGACCTACAATTACGTTCTCTTTCAAGCCGCGTAAGCTATCAACCCTACCAGCAACAGCTGATTCGGTAAGAACACGTGTTGTTTCCTGGAATGAAGCCGCAGAGATAAAGCTGTTAGTATGAAGCGCCGCTTTAGTGATACCTTGAAGTATAGATATGCCAAGAGCAGGTTTCAAACCTTCATCAGCCAATTTTTCATTAGCCTGCTGGAATTCTTCCCTATCAACCTCTTCACCTATCAGATAAGTGCTTTCGCCAGCGTCAGTGATCTCAATTTTCTGCATCATTCGGGAAATAATAACCTCGATGTGCTTGTCATTGATACCAACACCTTGCAGACGGTAAACCTTCTGAACTTCTTCGATCAAGTATCTAGCAAGAGCTTCAGTACCCATAATGCGGAGGATATCATGAGGAACCGGAGTTCCATCCATAATAAGCTCACCTTTCACAACGTAATCACCTTCATTAACGAGTAAGTGTTTACCTTTAGGGATAACATATTCGATCGGCTCTTTCTCAGTATCTTTAGATACGATCTGGATACGGGTTTTAGATTTATAATCCTTACCGAACTGAACATAACCTTCTTCTTCAGAAATGATCGCGTGATCTTTAGGTTTACGTGCTTCGAAAAGTTCAGCAACGCGTGGGAGACCACCGGTAATATCTTTCGTTTTAGAAGATTCTTTTGGAATCCTTGCAACGATATCACCTGCGTGAACTTCCTGACCGTCTTCAACAGAAAGGATCGCATCAATTGGTAAGAAGTAACGAGCTTCCAGACCATTAGAAAGACAAACTACGTTCTCTTTATCATCTCTCAGCGTAACCCTTGGACGAAGAGTTGAACCACCTTTGGTAATTTTCCAATCGGTAACAACTTTCGAAGTTAAGCCAGTTGTATCATCGACCACTTTTTTGAGTGAAGTGCCTTCGAGTAAGTCACGATAAACAATGTGACCAGATTTCTCAGTGATGATAGGAATTGTATATGGATCCCAATCAGCAAGTTTTTGGCCTGCTTTAACTTTAGAACCTTCATCAATTGTCATCCTAGCGCCGTAAGGAACTTTATTCCTGAAGCGTTCTCTACCCTTTTCATCAAGAACAACTACTTCACATGCGCGGCTTAACACAACGTTCTTACCTTGTGAATCCACTACTGTGTTCCTGTTCTCAATTTTAATAGTACCATCAACTGGAGATTCAATTCCTGACTGCTCAGCACTTGAAGTTGCCGCACCACCGATGTGGAACGTTCTCATCGTTAACTGCGTACCAGGTTCACCGATAGATTGAGCTGCGATAACACCAACTGCCTCACCGATATTAACAAGGTGGCCAGATGCAAGATCACGGCCGTAACATTTGCCGCAAGCACCGTTCTTGGTTTCACAAGTGATGATCGAGCGAACTTTTACTGCATCAATACCTGATGCATCAACTTTCTCAGCGATGGTTTCAGTTATCAGTTCACCTTTAGCAATTATGAGTTCATCAGTAACCGGGTTACGAACATCATTAGAAGAAGTTCTACCGATCACCCTGTCAGAAAGAGAAACTATGATATTTCCGCTTTCGATCTCAGCGCGCTGAACAAGACCTTCAGTTGTGCCGCAATCAGGCTCAATTATTATAACGTCCTGTGCAACGTCAACTAAACGACGTGTCAGGTAACCTGAGTTAGCTGTTTTAAGAGCCGTATCTGCAAGACCTTTACGTGCACCGTGAGTCGAGTTGAAGTATTCAAATACGTTCAAGCCTTCTTTAAAGTTCGATACGATAGGTTTCTCAATGATCTCACCAGATGGTTTTGCCATCAGACCACGCATACCTGCAAGCTGTTTAATCTGAGCTGCAGAACCACGGGCGCCGGAATCGGCCATCATGAAGATCGAGTTCACACCTAACTGGCCTTGTTTAAGGTTGTCGTTAGATATTCTAAGTTTACCGCTCATATATTTCATCATTTCATTAGCTACCTGATCAGTACAGTGAGACCAAGCATCAACTACTTTGTTGTATTTTTCTTTACGGGTAATAAGACCTTCAGAATATTGCTTCTCGAATTCACGAACCTGTTTATCAGTTTTGTCGATAAATTCAGATTTGCTTGGCGGAACGATCATATCATCCATACCGATAGAGATACCAGACCTGCAAGCGTGTTTGAAACCGAGCTGCATTAATTTATCAGCAAATATTACAGTCGCTTTTGGTCCACAGTGACGATAGATCTCATCAATGATCTTTGAAGATTCTTTCTTAGTGATAGATTTATTTATCAGGTTGAAAGAAATTTTTGGATGCCTTGGAAGAAGATCACCAATTAAAGCGCGTCCTGGAGTTGTTTCAACTACATGGGTTACTTTATCGCCTTCAGCGTCAACGGTTTCAAAACGAGTCCTGATCTTCGCGTGGAGGGAAACTGAATCAGCGCTAAGTGCATGTTCGATCTCACCGATGTTACGAAGTATAGAACCTTCACCTTTTTCGCCATCAAACTGAACAGAAAGATAGTATAATCCAAGAACTATATCCTGAGTTGGAACTATCACCG
The DNA here is from genome assembly GCA_031426355.1 of Alphaproteobacteria bacterium. Classification (GTDB taxonomy): domain Bacteria; phylum Pseudomonadota; class Alphaproteobacteria; order Rickettsiales; family UBA8987; genus JANPLD01. The sequence goes on from JANPLD010000069.1 coordinate 7,522, forward strand.
GTTTACCAGATGCTGGTGAAAGGATGTTGTTAGTAGACATCATTAATATACGTGCTTCAAGCTGCGCCTCGATAGAAAGAGGAACGTGAACGGCCATTTGGTCACCGTCAAAGTCGGCGTTGAATGCAGTACATACTAGTGGGTGGAGACGTATAGCCTTGCCTTCGATAAGTAGTGGTTCGAAAGCCTGGATACCTAATCTGTGAAGAGTTGGTGCACGGTTCAGAAGTACCGGATGTTCCTTGATAACTTCATCAAGTATATCCCAAACTTCAGGACGTTCAGCTTCAACCATTTTCTTAGCAACTTTAATAGTAGCTGCGTGTCCATACATTTCTAATTTCGCATAGATGAACGGTTTGAATAGTTCAAGAGCCATTTTCTTAGGGATACCGCACTGGTGGAGTTTGAGTTCCGGACCAACAACGATAACCGAACGGCCAGAGTAATCTACACGTTTGCCAAGTAAGTTCTGACGGAAACGACCTTGTTTACCTTTTAACATGTCAGAAAGTGACTTGAACGGACGTTTGTTCGCATCTTTAATTACGCGACCACGACGGCCATTGTCAAAGAGTGCGTCAACTGATTCCTGTAACATCCTTTTTTCGTTACGGATTATGATATCAGGAGCGTTAAGTTCGATAAGCCTTTTCAGACGGTTGTTCCTGTTGATAACCCTTCTGTAAAGGTCATTAAGATCAGACGTCGCAAAACGGCCACCATCTAGTGGAACAAGCGGGCGAAGATCAGGCGGGATAACTGGAAGAACTTCCATCACCATCCATTCAGGCCTGTTGCCGGAATCCATAAAGTTCTCAACAAGCTTGAGCCTTTTTACTATTTTTTTGTGTTTCGCTTCTGATTTGGTTTCTACCATATCAATACGAAGTTCTTTTCTCATCTCATCAAGGTCAAGATTTTTGAGCAGGTAGTGAACAGCTTCAGCACCGATCATTGCAGTGAATGATTCTTCACCGAATTCTTCCTGAGCTTTATAGAATTGTTCTTCAGTAACTAACTGGCCTCTGGTAAATGGAGTTAAACCAGGCTCAGTAACTACGAATGATTCAAAATATAGGATCCTTTCAAGATCTTTAAGAGCCATATCAAGGAGTAAGCCGATACGTGAAGGAAGTGATTTCAGGAACCAGATATGAACTACCGGGCTGGCAAGCTCGATATGTCCCATTCTCTCACGGCGTACTTTTGCAGTTGTAACTTCAACACCGCATTTTTCACATACGATACCGCGATATTTCATTCTTTTATATTTACCGCAAAGACATTCGTAATCCCTTATAGGTCCAAATATTTTTGCGCAGAAAAGACCGTCTTTCTCAGGTTTGAATGTACGATAGTTTATAGTTTCAGGTTTTCTAACCTCACCATAAGACCATGAACGTATTTTTTCAGGGCTTGCTATGGATATTCTAAGCTCATCAAAATCCTGGGATTTTTTACCATATCCAAATAAGCTCATTAATTCATCACGCATTTTATACTCCAGTTTTAAACTTAATTAAATCTCGGGGATGGCTAGCAGTTTAGTCTATTGGGGGAACAGAAAAATTCCACTAACCATCCGTTTGTTTATAGCTTTGGGGTTGCCATCGCTAAATTACGCCGCTTCTTCCACCTCTTTCTGCCTGAGTTCAACATTCAAGCAAAGTGAGCGAAGCTCTTTAACCATAACGTTAAATGATTCAGGAACGCCTGATTCAAAGCTATGATTACCCTTAACAATTGATTCATAAACCTTAGTTCTGCCAACTACGTCATCTGATTTAACAGTGAGTAATTCCTGTAATGTATAAGCAGCCCCATAAGCTTGAAGTGCCCAGCATTCCATTTCCCCGAACCTTTGTCCACCGAAGTGAGACTTACCGCCGAGAGGCTGCTGAGTAACAAGTGAGTAAGGCCCGATAGAACGTGCATGCAATTTATCATCAACAAGGTGATGAAGTTTTAACATGTAGATGATACCGACAGTAACTCTTCTGTCGAATTTCTCACCTGTCCTACCATCATATACATCGAACTGGCCTGATGTATTACAACCGGCTTTAGCGAGATATTCAGAGATATCTTCAGCTTTAGCACCATCGAATACAGGAGATGCAAATGGAACACCTTTAGAGAGGTTCTGAGCAAGTTCAACGATATCATTATCATTCATTGATTTGATCTCAGCTTGGTCTTCCTTAGATGAATACATAGTTGTAACTTTAGAACGTACATCAGAGATCTTCTCTTTAAGTACTTTGCCGCCGTTATAATATATATCAACAAGGTCTTTTATCTGTTTGCCCATCTCACGCGAAGCCCAGCCTAAATGGGTCTCAAATATCTGACCGATATTCATACGTGAAGGAACACCCAGTGGATTAAGTACGAAATCTACCGGCGTACCATCTTCAAGATATGGCATATCTTCAGCAGGACAAATTCTAGAAATAACACCTTTGTTACCATGACGGCCAGCCATTTTATCACCCGGCTGAAGCTTACGTTTAACTGCAACAAAAACCTTAACTGTTTTTAGAACACCAGCAGCAAGATCATCACCGCTTTGGAGTTTGTCGATCTTATCACTGAGGTTTTCATCAAGCTGTTTAACGATGATATCATATTCGTCTTTAAGCTCTTTTACTTTTGACTGAACTGAATCGCTGTCAGTTTCAATGTTCCACCATTTAACTGATGGGATCTCTGAAAGTTCTTCTTTTGTTATTTTAGCGCCTTTCTTGATAGGAGCCGGAGCTTTAACAGCTTTGTTACCTGTTAATACTTTAGCGAGCCTGTCAAAGAGTGGAGATGCAACGATCTTATATTCATCGTTCCTATCTTTACGGAGCCTTTCAATTTCACCACGTTCGATTTCCATTGTCCTTTCATCTTTCTCAATACCGCGGCGAGAGAAGATACGAACGTCAACAACAGTACCACTGATACCAGGTTTCATGCGGAGTGAAGAATCTTTAACGTCAGCTGCTTTTTCACCGAATATCGCGCGGAGAAGTTTTTCTTCAGGCGTCATCGGAGATTCAGATTTTGGAGTAACTTTACCAACTAAGATATCGCCAGGTCCTACTTCCGCACCGATGTGAACTATACCAGTTTCATCAAGGCTAACGAGGGATTCATCAGAAATATTCGGGATATCACGAGTGATTTCTTCAGCGCCAAGTTTAGTATCACGGGCAACGCATTCAAATTCTTCAATGTGGATCGAAGTGAATACGTCTTCCTTAACGATACGCTCAGATATAAGGATCGAATCTTCATAGTTGTAACCATTCCACGGCATGAACGCTGCAATGATGTTACGGCCAAGAGCGAGTTCGCCGAGATCAGTCGAAGGACCATCTGCAACGATATCACCGGCATTAACTATATCACCAGGTTTAACGATAGGCTTCTGGTTGATAGAAGTGTTCTGGTTGGTTCTCTGATATTTGCGAAGGTTGTATATATCAACGCCGAAAGAATCATTTTCTTTGTCTGATACTTTAATTACAACACGCGTCGCATCAACTTTATCAACAACGCCACCGCGTTTTGCAACTACAACGGCACCTGAATCATAAGCAACAGCGCCTTCCATACCTGTTCCAATAAGCGGAGCTTCGGAATTAACAAGTGGAACTGCCTGTCTCATCATGTTCGATCCCATGAGTGCGCGGTTCGCATCATCGTTCTCAAGGAACGGGATAAGAGCTGCCGCAACTGATACTAATTGTTTTGGCGCTACGTCTGCAAACTGGATCTCTTCAGTTTTAGCCATGATGAAGTCCCCTGCTTTACGGCAAGAGATAATATCACCCATGAACTTACCTTTATCATCATAATCAGCATCTGACTGGGCAATAGTATATTTGCCTTCTTCAATTGCAGATAAGAACTGGATCTCGTCAGTTACCCTGCCCTTGTCAACTTTAACATAAGGAGTTTCAATGAAACCGTATTTGTTAATTCTTGCATAAGTCGCAAGAGAATTGATAAGACCGATATTTGGTCCCTCTGGCGTTTCGATAGGACAGATACGACCATAGTGAGTTGGATGTACGTCACGAACTTCAAAGCCAGCCCTTTCACGAGTAAGACCACCAGGCCCTAAAGCAGAAAGCCTTCTTTTGTGAGTGATCTCAGAAAGTGGGTTTGTCTGATCCATGAATTGTGATAACTGCGACAGACCGAAGAATTCCTTGATAGAAGAAGCAAGAGGTTTCGCATTGATGATGTCATTTGGCATAACAGTATCAATCTCAACAGATGCTATTCTTTCAAGAATTGCTTTCTGAACGCGCAGTAAGCCAAGACGCAATTGATTTTCAGCAAGCTCACCTACTGAACGAACGCGGCGGTTACCAAGGTGATCAATATCATCAACTTCACCTTTACCGTCTTTTATCTCAACGATCTTACGGACGATCTCAATAATATCTTCTTTTGTAAGTACAGTCACTTCATCAGGAATACGAAGACCTAAACGAGTGTTCATTTTCATTCTACCAACGTCAGAAAGATCATATCTTTCATTGTTGAAGAAGAGGTTCTGGAATATCATTTCAGCAGAATCAATGGTAGGTGGTTCACCTGGACGCATAACACGGTAAATATCAAATAATGAATCTTCACGGGTTATATTTTTGTCAGCAGCAAGTGAATCAAGGATGTAAGGCCTAGACATTAAAGCTATATCAACAACTTTGAAATCTTTTACAGAATTCTTGTTAATTTTAGCGATAACATCATTGCTTATCTGCTTACCTGCCTGGATAATAACTTCACCAGTTTTCGGATTAATAATATCTTCATATGAATATTTCCTAGTTAAGATTTCATCGCTAAGGATAACTTGAGAAAGACCTTCTTCCTTAAATTGTTTAGCTTTACGTGGAGTTATTTTTTTGCCTTTAGAAAGAAGTATTTCGCCTGATTTCGGATCGATAAGATCAAAATCAAGTTCGCCACTGTAATTCTCAGGAACAAAATCAATCGCCCAGCCTTTACTACCTTTTTCAACTGTAACTGATTTAAAATATGTTTTAGTGATCTCAGCATTATCTAAACCGAGTGAGCGGAGAAGTGAAGAAACATACATTTTCTTTCTGCGATCGATACGGAAATAGAGAAGATCTTTCGCATCAAACTCAAGATCAAGCCATGAACCACGGTATGGAATCACGCGTGAAGAGAATAATACTTTGCCAGATGTGTGTGATTCGCCAGAATCATGCTCGAAGAATACGCCAGGAGAACGGTGCATTTGTGAAACTACTACGCGCTCAGTTCCGTTAATGATGAACGTTCCGTTATCGGTCATAAGCGGAAGGTCACAAAGATATACTTCCTGCTCTTTGATACCAACTACTTCACGGGTACCGGCATCTTCATTTACTTCCCAAACGATAAGACGGAAAGTTCCTTTTAATGGGGCGCCAAAGCTAAGACCGCGGGAAATACATTCCTCAACGTTATATTTAGGTTTGCCGAAATCGTATTTTACGAATTCTACAGTTGCTGTTTGAGCAAGATCTTCAACAGGGAACACAGATTTGAATACAGCCTGAAGACCTTTGGTCTTTCTTTTTTCTGCTGCAACTTCCTTCTGGAGGAACTGCTCGTATGAATTTTTCTGGATCTCAATTAAGTTAGGCATTTCAGCCTTGGTGGTATATTTACCGAAGGATTTTCTGATCCTTTTTCTCTGCGTGAATGAATATGACATAAATACTGGTTTACTAGTTATTAGTTGTTAGTAGTAAGTATCTGATTTTATAGCGGTAACCGCTGAAACACAGTGTCAAACATAGAAAATTTAAAAACACACACCGGAAATTCTGTATCTTATAGCGAGAAAGCCCGAGGGCTACAAACCCTCAGGCTATAAATTCTTATAAAAGAACCGTTGGAACTATTTAAGTTCAACTTTAGCGCCAGCAGCTTCAAGAGCTTTCTTGAATTTGTCAGCGTCTTCTTTTTTAACACCTTCTTTAACAACTTTAGGAGCGCCTTCCACGAGGTCTTTCGCTTCTTTCAAGCCAAGGTTAGTGATAGTTCTAACTTCTTTGATCACGTTGATCTTGTTAGCACCAGCATCAACAAGGAAAACAGTGAATTCAGTTTTTTCAGCAGCGGCAGGTGCAGAATCATTTGCAGCAGCAGCTACAGCTACAGGAGCAGCAGCAGAAACACCCCATTTTTCTTCAAGTAATTTAGAAAGCTGAGAAGCTTCTAATACAGTTAATGTAGAAAGATCGTCTACGATTTTTTCAAGATTTGCAGCCATTTTATCCTCTTAGTTTTTAATAATTAATAATAAATTTAAGCCGAAGCTTTGCTTGCGTGAGCGCTAATAACTCTGGCAATTTGCGTACCAGGCTCTTTAACGATACGAGCGATTTGACCTGCAGAAGCGACAAGCAAACCAACAATCTTAGCACGAGACTGATCAAGTGTAGGAGTACTAGCAAGGTCAGCAACCGATGACTTGTCTAATGCTTGCCCGTCAAATGAACCGCCGGCTATAGATAATTTTTCATTTTTCTTAGCAAACTCTACTAAGGTTTTAGCAGCAGCAACAGGATCCTTCGAATAAGCAACCAGAGACTGCCCAAGAAATAAAGGAATTATATTGCTGTGTTTAGTATCTTTTGAAGCGATAGAAGCCAAAGTGTTTTTTGCAACCTTAACTTTCGCGCCGTTCTTTTTAGCAGCTTCACGTAACTGGTCAGTCTCCTTAATAGTAAGAGCCGAGAAATTAGCTACAACTACAGTTGTCGCATTAGTGAAAGCTTCTGTAAGCTCCGCTACCTGCTGTATTTTTTTTGCCTTATCAACCATTTTAACTACCGTTATATATTATATTTATATTATGCTGCAGCTGAACTAGGGACCACTTTAACTCCAGGACCCTGAGTAGAAGATACAGTTACTTTTCTCAAGTATACACCTTTAGAATTCTGTGGTTTCGCCTTATTTATCGCCTCAATAAAGGTTTTTATATTTTCCACAAGTTTATTTTCATCAAAACTTGCTTTTCCAACTATAGCGTGTACTAAACCCGCTTTCTCAGCCCTGAATTCGATCTGTCCAGCAAGAGCGTTCCTAACGGCAGTTGCAACATCTTCAGCTACTGAACCAAGCTTAGGATTAGGCATAAGACCTTTAGGACCAAGTACCTTTGCAACCTTGCCAAGTAATGGCATCATATCAGGAGTTGCGATCAGTTTATCAAAATTGATCTGACCTTTAGCGATCTGCTCGATCAATTCTTCCGCACCAACGATCTCAGCACCGGCCTTTTTAGCCTCATCAGCTTTTTTATCGCGGGCAACAACAGCAACCTTTACTTTTTTACCAGTACCATGAGGTAAGCTGATAACGCCGCGAACGTTCTGATCAGTCTGCTTAACGTCAATACCGAGGTTAAGACACACATCAATAGATTCATCAAATTTTGCAGTGGCATTTTCTTTTGCCATCTTTACAGCCTCAACTAAAGTGTAAGCTTTTGTAAAATCTTTACCCTGCCTGATCTTAGCCTGACGAACAGTGAGATTACCTTTCTCAACCCTTTCGCCTGTATTTTCTCTTTTTTTACCTTTTGCCATAAAAATATTTTTTAATCGTTTAGTGTTTATTAAGCAGCATCAGCTTCAGTAAATTGCTCGATATCAATACCCATTGATCTCGCCTGCCCTGCTACTGTTTTCATTGCAGAAAATATATTTACTGTATTTAAATCTCCTAATTTTGCGTGCGCAACTTTTTTGATCTGAGCTACAGTCATTTTCTTAACGATCTCAAGACCAGGAGCTTTTGAACCGCTTTCAAGACCAAGCTCTTGCTTGATGAGATAAGACATAGGAGAAAGTTTTGTAAAGAACTCAAACTTTTTATCCTTGAATACATTTATAACAACAGGAACCGGACCTTTTTTATCTTTAGTTCTGTCATTGAACTGTTTACAGAAATCCATGATATTAACACCAGCCTGACCAAGTGCCGGACCAACCGGAGGAGCAGGATTGGCTTTACCAGCTTCGATCTGCAATTTAATTCTTTTTACTACTTCTTTTGTCATACTATTACCTTATTTTCCTTATTATGCTTTTTCAACCTGCGTGAACTCAAGTTCAACAGGAGTTGACCTACCAAAAATGGAAACACCAACACGAAGCTTATTGGTATCTTCATGAACTTCTTCTACCGAACCAATGAAAGACTCAAACGGACCCTCAACAATTTTAACAGTATCACCAACGATGAATGAAACTTTGCTTTTAGGAGCAGACTTACTGATCTCTTCAACCTTATTCATTATCGCTTTAGCTTCCTTTTCAGTTATCGGCTGAGGTCTTGAACCACCACCACCAAGAAACCCTGAAACCCTAGGTGTATTTTTAACTATCTGCCAAGTCTCATCGTTAAGAACCATTTTAACCAGAACGTAACCCGGAAAAAATTTTCTTTCAGACTGGATCTTTTTACCTTTGCGAACTTCCAAGTAAGGCTCAACAGGCACAACTATATCCTCAAAATGAGGAGTAAGACCCTTCTTCTCAGCCCTTTCCTTAATGGCTTCCGCAACTTTTTTCTCAAAACCTGAGTTAGCGTGAACTATGTACCATCTAGCGTTTGTCATTCTGCCTATAAACTAAAATTTCAATAAATACTGCACACCGTTAAACAGCAAATAATCTGCCAGAAGGAAGAATAATGCCGATACCGCAACCATTATGAAAACCATCATAGTGACGGAAATAGTTTCCTGACGGGTTGCCCAAGTAACCTTTGAAGCTTCCTGTCTAACTTCTTTAAAAAACTTAAATACGTTCATTTCGTTGATTCGTTATTTCGTTGATTCGTTGATTCGAAAACGAAACAACGAAACAGCGATTCAACGAAGTGGCAGGGGCGGAGGGACTCGAACCCACGACCCTCGGTTTTGGAGACCGATGCTCTAGCCAACTGAGCTACACCCCTCTAGTAGTTAGTTGCTAGTTATCATCTAACAGGCAATCAACTTCAAAACACTAAAACCAAGCATTTCCAATGGGTTAGGCAAAGCAATAATACTCCACCGTTACCTATGGTAAGGGGGCTTATACAATATCTTAATGAGATTGCAAGAGGAAAGATTTATATTTTAAGAAGCAATGTATAGCCTTGAATTCATTCTTCTTTGTATTTATCAACGTTATCATTTTTACAAGACAAGATGCCTAAAGTTTTAGCTTTTTTATATGCTAAAATAACATTCAGTTTTTCTTGCATATCAATTTTATTATCTTTCAACTGATCAACAAACCCTTTCTCAAACTCTTTCGTTCTTTCAACCAAATAATTAGTTACACTCTGCTGCAAAGTGTAATGCCTTTCATACCCCCAATCTTTAGAAGATTTTGCTGCATCAACAAAATTTATCCACTTACCTGAATTTTCAGTTTTGTTAGCTGCATTATTTGCAAATGATGCGAATCCAGCAACCTTATCATCTTGAGGAAAATATACTTGCATTGTATTTTTATCATTATCTTCACCATATATCGCACGCGAAGCTAGTATGAGCTCCCTATATACATCTAGTGGTGACACAGAATATTCAACCAGATTGTAATGAGAAATATGCTCAGGATCCAACTTTCCTACCTTTGCCATGAGCGCCATTCTTACAGTTTCTTCACCAGCTGATCTGCCATCCATCATAGGATACATAGAATCAGAAAGAACCTGACATAACCAGTCTCCCTTATTGCTGAACTTTAGACCTAACGACTCAGCAGCATTTCTGCCATATATCTCTTTAATATTTTGATATGCCTGAAACTCAGCAAAAGCTACGATCATTTCGTCCAGCTGCTCTGTCGTACCATTACTGGGAGGCACGTTACAAGTAAGAATACCCGGATATCTAGTAGTGATAACCTTAAAATTGTCATTTGATTCCTTTAGAGCCAAAGCTTCAAGATCATATTCTGCAGCCCCATAATTGGTGGTAGGCAGCCTGTCAGTACTTTTTGTGCCATGAACCTGTAACAGACAGTTATTCAAAACCTTACTACTTTTGGGGCATTACCTGATTCTAAAGACTTATTGATATGATAACCTAATAATTTAGCATCGAAATTTTTATATCTTCAACACTCAAATTAATGATCCGCCAAAGCGTGAACCAAATCTGACTTTACAACCCCCCTTATTTTTTTCATCAGCTATTTCAGTACCTTATTATCCAGAACATCCAAAAATATTTGCATATCTTCAGCAGAAGCCTTTTCAAGAACCGCAGTTGAACTTGGTATCACAACGGTTTTTACCCCTGATCTCTTGCAAACATTAATGCAAATCTCTACAGCTTCAACATTTACCCTTTTCGCAAGCCCCGGAAAGCTCTGAGCCTTAGCAGATAATAACGCGGTCAGATGAACAACCGCAGTGATATTATTTTGCTTTATAATCTCTTCTAATTTTTGCTCATAATCTTCCCAACTTGCATCGGGTGTCAATGTGTCACGTTTTCACTCCCATGCATATCCGTAAGGATATAACCATCTCTTCCATATAACTTATCAAGTATTGGGATGATAAATTTTGCTACCTGACCAACGCCATTTACCAAAACTTTTCCCACTTAGACTTATCTATAAGTGGCCATAAATTATTTTGATCAGCCAGAGTCTTAGAAATATTTACCATAATCCCTTTTTGTTACATTTCAGCCACCATATAAAAACCTGAATTAATATGCAACAAAAACCCCCACCTTTTGAGGGTGGGGTTTGCACAATAGAAGATTGTAATTTTTATTACCGGATAGAGCAGTAGAGTATTAGCGGGTAGAATTGCCTACTTTTCTCTTATATCTCTTTTTCGGCTCTAACTCTCCCATCTTTTGCATAACCGGCATGAATGAGGTTTGAGCTATTTGCATTAGTTGCATCGCGTCGATACCGTTCACTGCAGGCATAGGTATTGGCTGACCCGGTTGTAGTACGGCTCGAAATTTTAACCTATTACCATCCACTGCATTAATTTTACCAAAAAAATCATACAAAGAAGATTTTATGCTGGCAGATAAACTACGCAATATATTCTTATTTATATTAGCATTACCTAAAATCTGACTGGCCTCAGACCTATTCACAAAATCCTGCTGAGAAAAAAGTGTTAGAGTATCTGAAAAAAATGCGATATATTTTTCAAATATTTTTTGGTAGTTATCCATTCTGTAATTTATATCAAAATCAATTTTATCTCCAATGTCATCCGGAGATCTTTTAACATTTAAAATTCCATCAAGCTTGGTACTTCCTAGCTTGTCGGAAATTAAAAAATCATTTAATTTT
>JANPLD010000070.1:0-40384 GCA_031426355.1 Alphaproteobacteria bacterium
CATACGCAGCATACTGTCGGTTCAGTCCCATTTATCATTGTTAATAATGAAAAAAATATCACACTTAAAAATGGCAGGCTCTGCGATATCGCGCCAACGATTTTAGAGATCATGGAAATAAAAAAACCTGAAGAAATGAAAGGAATAAGTTTAATGAATTGATAAAATTTATTTGTGAGCTATATAAATTAAATAAAACAAATCGAAGGTTTATGAAGAAGTTCTTTCTGTTAGCTTGTACTGCTTTGGTTCTACCTATCTCAACAATATCATTCACATCTTTCGCTGAAGAGGGCGACTCTAAGAAGAAAGAAAAAGTGGAAAAACTTTCCCCTGAAGAAACAATGAAACTCCTTGAATTATTCGGGGATGTTTTCGAAAAAGTCCGCAAAGATTATGTTGAGGAAGTTTCTGACAAGAAACTTGTTGAATCAGCAATTAACGGAATGCTAACCAGCCTTGATCCACATTCCAGCTTCATGAACTCGGAAGATTTCAAGGAAATGAAAGAGCAGACCAAAGGTAAATTTGGTGGCCTTGGAATTGAAGTTACCATGAAGAACGGCCTTGTTTATGTAGTAGCTCCAATAGATGATACTCCGGCCTTTAAAGCAGGCATCAAAGCTGGCGATTATATCAGCCATATTGATGGCGAAGCTGTTTACGGCATGACCATAAGTGAAGCCGTTAAGAAAATGCGCGGTGAACCTGATACAACAATCAAGTTAAAAGTTATCCGTGAAGGTGAGAAAAAACCACTTGAGCTGGAAATTACGCGTGACGTGATAAATGTTAAATCTATTAAAGGCCAAGCATACGCAGATGTTGGATATGTAAGAATAACAAGCTTTACAGAAAACACCGGCAAAATGATGATAGCCGAGATCAACAAACAGATAAAAGAGATCGGTAAGAAGAAAGTTAAAGGTTTCGTTCTTGATCTTAGGAATAATCCGGGCGGCTTACTAAATGAAGCAATTTCCGTGTCTGATGCATTCCTGAATAAGGGAGAAATAGTTTCTACCCGTGGAAGACAAAAAGACGACGCGCAGAAATATAACGCAACTTTCGGTGATGTATTAGGTGGCTTACCTATAGTTATATTAATCAACTCAGGTTCTGCCTCTGCTTCTGAGATCGTTTCCGGTGCGCTGCAAGATCAGCGTCGCGCAGTTATATTGGGCGAAAAATCTTTCGGTAAAGGCTCAGTTCAAACTGTTATTCCGCTTCCAAGCGAAAGCGCTATCAGGCTTACAACTTCAAGATATTATACTCCATCCGGTACATCTATCCAGGCGGAAGGTATAACTCCTGACATTGAAGTTGATCAGGCTAAATTAACCCCTGATGATGCAGTTGAAAGGACAAAAGAATCTGAACTCAAAGGCCATCTTGAAAATGATAACGCAAAGAAAGTTCCTGAAATAGATAAGGATATTCTCGCTGATATCAAGAAAGAGAAAGCTGAAAAAGACCAGAAACCTGACGAAAAACTTAAAACAGTTCTGTTCGGAGATGGCGCTGAAGAAAAAGGTCTATACCAGACTGACTATCAGTTAGGCAGGGCAATTGATACTGTAAGGGCTCTATTCCTTTATACTAAGGAATAAGAATTATTTGGGCTCAACTATTATTTAATATTAGTTGAGCTTCTTATTATAGCTGTTCATTACTTTGTCATTTAGTAAGGCATTTTCCAACTGACTCTGTATCCCTTCTTTTGCCATGGCAAGATTATCAATAACACCTTTTAACTCACCAGCCCATATCTGAAGTAATCCTGAATAATCCGCCGCTGTTTTCGCATCAAGCCTGGAAAGTGTACTAGTAAATTCCAGCACAAGTTCATTAAGGTTCGCAAAATTAGGTATCTTATTATCCTGTAATGATTTTGAGCAATTAACAAGCTCACTGTTAATTCTGGAAACCACGTTTTCTATTTGTTCTTTGGACATATTTACCGCTAAGTTATTTACCTAAATTTCCCTGCTTACTATATATATACCTTAACATTTCAGCAACCGCTGTATAAGCTTCCAAGGGAATGAAATCATCAAGCTCAAGGGCTGAAAGTATCTCCACCAGATTGGAATCTTCCCTTATCTGTATCCCATGCTCCTTGGCAACTTTGATTATCTGCTTGGCAATCTCACCATCACCCTTGGCCACCACCTTTGGCGCTTGGTCCTTATCCATATCATAGGAAAGGGCAACTGCCTTCTGCTTTTGATCTTTTTTGTTTTTATCTGCCATATTTGTAAAATACCTTAATTCTTGCAAAAATAAAACAAATAGCTAATAACTAGCGCCTAATCCCTAATTCCTAATCCCTAAAATATGGCAAAAGAAGAATTAATTGAATTTGATGGTCTGGTAACAGAAGTTCTACCTAACGCGATGTTCCGCGTTAAACTTGATAACGGACACGAAATAATAGCGCACACCTCAGGTAAAATGCGCAAGAACAGGATACGCGTTCTTCTTGGCGATAAGATCACCGTTGAAATGACACCATATGACCTTAGCAAAGGAAGAATTATCTTAAGGCATAAATAGGGCTTAGGTGTTAGGGCTTAGGGATTAGAATTTTTAAATCCAACTCCTAAAACCCAAACCCTAATACCTATGAAATTAATACTCGCATCATCATCCCCGCGCCGGAAAGAATTACTCAAAAATATAGGTTTTGAGCCACATCTTATAATATCCCCTGATATTGACGAAACTCCAAGAAAAACTGAGAAACCTAATATTTATGTTGAAAGAGTCGCAGCAGAAAAAGCCAAAGCCGCAATTGCTGACCCAAGAACTGAAGGCTGCTATATTCTAACCTGCGATACTTCCGCCTGCGTGGGCGTTAGGATATTAGGAAAACCCGAGAACGAGGAAGAAGCAAAGAAAATGCTGCGCCTGATGAAAGGCAGAAGGCACAGGGTTTACAGCTCCGTATGTGTCGTAACACCTGAGAAAAAAATACACCAGAAAACTGTCCTCTCATTTGTAAAATTCAAGAATTTTTCCGAAGATGAACTTAAGGAATATATAAAAACTGATCTCTGGAAAGGGCGTAGTGGCGCATATAGCCTACAGGAAGACCCGGGCGGCTGGGTTATCTCCATCAACGGTTCTTATTCAAATATTGTCGGCCTGCCATTATATGAAACAAAAAACCTGTTATTTGGCTTAGGTTTTAAAAAAATCACTTAAATTAATAGCTCCATTTATATTTAAATTATATAATGAAGCGGGAAGCATATTCTAATTAATTTCCTTTTAATTAATTATATATCAGTAAATAATATTGATCCTCCGGGATGATCTTATTTTTATGGATCTAATACCATAAGGCTTCCCATAAATTTTATATTGCTCATGAAAAAAGGTTTTACAATAATTGAACTTGCCATTGTTTTAGTAATAATTGGTCTTCTAGTAACAGGAGTTCTTCAGGGAGCTGACCTGATCGAAACCGGCAAACAGCATTCACTTATATCAAGCGTAGAAAAACTTAAAACCGCTTATGATAACTTCCATATAAAATATAATGCCGTTCCGGGTGATATGAGAAATGGTGAAAATTACTTTTCTAATGTTAGAAATGGGGATGGCGATGGTAGAATACGAATAGGCATAGCAGAAGGAATTTATGCAAGGCTCATGTTGGAGAAGGCAATGCTCTATTCCTTTGATACACCTGTAAAAGATCTTACGATGGCTGACCCTAAATATAATGCATTACTAACCGCTGGTAGCTTTCCTTGCAAAGGTTATGAAGAAAAATGCAAAATGATATTTGGTTTAGCTGGTACTGAATCAACTCCTCCTAATTTAGCTTACAGACCTATAAAAAATTCTCTTATAGCTTTTAGCAATAGAAGGCCTGTATGGGGTGTTCCACAAGAGTTTAAATTCAGAAGTGCTGGCACATTCAACCCGGTGATATCGGAAGCTATAGATCTAAAAATAGATGATGGACTGCCAAAAAGTGGAAAAGTTATAACTTATAGGCAAGAAACTAATTATGATAATTGTGGTTCAGATGGAGATCAATATATAAATTGTAGCGGTGTATTCCCTGGTTGGATTAATGATACGCAAAGTGATTATTATAAAGCTGCAAGAAATGCATTAGTCTTTATGTTGGAATAATTATAACTGTTATGAAATCAACTATTATTCCACCCAAACAACTTCTAAAAAAATATTTTCTTAATTACCTACAAGGTAAAGCCACAAACTACCCTTATAAAAAAATCTATTCACGAAAACTGATAAAAATGGCAGAACATCAGCAGAAATTCTTGAATTCTTTTGAAGATGATCTAAAAAATAATTTTCTCATTCAAAATAATAAAATTTATAAAAGACAAATTACCATTAATGGTAAAAACAGAAATGTTTTTTTCTACCCACCTTCTCTAGATTTTTTATGTTATCTGATTAATATCTTTATAAATTCAAGATCATCAGAAATTTATAATCCCAATCTTTTTTCTTATAGAACTGGCATTGGAAAACTTGATGCCATAAAATCATTTGCAAAATATGTCCGCAATAATTACAGTAAAAAATCAGATCTATTCGTTCTTAGAAGTGATGTAAAATCATATGGCGCATCAATTGATGTATCCCCAAGCTCCATTCTTTGGAAACAGCTGAAGCAGTTAACACAAAAAATTAGTCTAGACAAAATTTCTACTCATAACTTTATAAAATTATCTCAACCTACAGTAATAAATGAAAATGGCCATGAATACTGCCCGTTATTTGGAATAATTGATGGAACTTCTATAGCATGCATATTACTGAACATTTATCTGGAGCCTATTGATGAAGAACTCTCAAAAATTGAAGGCGCCTTTTATGCAAGATATGGCGACGATATAATATTTTCCCATACTAATGCTCATCTTACCAAAGAAGCACAAGAAAAAATTAGCCTAATATTCGATAAGTTAAAACTACAGCCAAACATTAACAAATCAGGAAACTACTATCTCAATTCCGCTGGTAAAATTGCACAGAATAATAAAGATTTTAAACCTTCACAAAACATTGAATATCTTGGGATCTCTATAAACTCTAAAGGAGAGATTGAGATTCGCAAAGATAAGCTAAAACAGATATATAGCGATATAAAACTAAAACTAAATACGATCAGGAATATTACTACCAAAGAAAACTATTTAGAACTTTCACAAAATCTTATCAGGGAATATTTTGATTCACGCAGCCAGTTCTGTTGCAAATATATTGAGGAACTTAAATTAATTACGTGCCCCTCGCAAATTGCTGACATAAACTATAAAATACGCTTTATGATATTACAGAAATTGCTGCGAAAAAATTCTGCGAAAAATTTTAAAGTGATTTCCCCAAAAACCCTGATTAAGAAATATGGATTTAGGTCTTTCAAATATTATATTGGTGAGTGAACTGAAATCAGCTGAATCAGCAAAACTAAAAGCTTTTAAGGGAATTGCATCAGGTAAATTTTCTTATCTCTATTTTTTCCAGCGTTTAAAATTCCTTATATTAAATTTCTTAATTTCATTTTTCCTGATCGCAATATTTTATGATGAATTTATTAAACATCATAAATCTCAATACTATCTGATCATATTTTCTCTTTACCAGTTCCTGAATATTGCCTTGGCTTTATGGTGGGGAATTACAAACAAACTTACTAAAGATACAAAAAATTTTCTCATTCAAGACCAGAGATCTTCCGCTTATACAAACTTGAGTTACTGGCTAGGCAATAGTATTTTCTATTCCCTTTTAGCTTCTGTATTCCTGATAATATTGATCAGCAATTCTAATTATAATCTAAGCTGGATTACTATAATATTATTGGTAACTAGGTTTTTCTTTCGGATAATAATAAGAGTAATATTCGCCTATATATATTCCGTTAAACGAATCATAATTCCATTATGGTTACTCATATTTGATGAGCTTTATTTTATCTGCTCAATACTGGCTTCAGTTTACTTAAATTCGCAGCTAATCAATTATTCCAATATACTAATAAATATATTTGTATCATTGGCCTTTATTTACTTGGCTTACTATCAGGCTTTAAAACTTGAACTAATAAAACCAAAGATAAAACTTAAACTTTCCTTCCCTAAAATAAGTTATAAAAGCATTATGCAATATGCTTTGCCAGCACTTGCATTACACTTAAATATTTTCCTCTCGTTAAAACTTACTAGCCAGCATCTGACCAAGGAAATATACCTGATATTATTTTTCTCTTACTGCTATAAATGGGTAAAGAATTTCTATCTGGATTTTACAGATAGCCAGCAGATAGCCAGCCGCGAATATCTAAAGAATTTTCAAAACTACTTTATCAGATGTTCTATTTTAATCGGATTAGTTTTAACGGTTTTTTATATATTATTATGCTATTTGATCGGGTTTAAGATCAATTTTTATCTCTGCCTTTATTTTTTATCACAAGCACCTGTAAGCTTCTATCTATGTATTCTCTATGCAGGCAATAATTGCCGCATATTATTTGGTTATTTAATCATAAATCTCTTAGCATTCTTATGCCTTAATTCTCTATATAACTGCATAGAATTTTTGGCAACCGCAAATGTGATCTTCCTCACTACAATTTATATATGTAACGATTCAGTAAAACTCTTACTCGCAAAAAATTACTTAAGAATAAATGCGGATTTACTGGATAGCTTTATTGGCAAGAAAAGCTTCCCGCATTTTTATATAATGAAAATTTCAAATTTAAGAAAAGGTCTGAAAAACAAAATCCTAAAAACAATTAGGATCGAAGCAGATGGTCAGGCGGGCTTTTCCGAAGAATCAAACGGTTCAATAAGATTTTACTCAGCAAAAGATTTTTCAAAGGAAGAGTTAGTACTACTCACTAAAGGATACGCAAATTACATCAGGAAACTTAAATTATCCCCTAACTAACTTTCCATATTCACTCATCAGCATTTTGGTAATATCGCCAACCTTGAATTCAAAATTACCATGCTTACCTTTGATAGAACCAATCGGCGTTATCTCAGCTGCTGTCCCAGTCAAGAAAGCTTCCTGACCTTTAGCAAGCTCTTCAATATTGAAATGCCTTTCAATGACTTTAAGCCCTTTGCTTTTCGCAAGTTCAATAACCGTCTGGCGCGTGATACCATTTAAGAAACAATCAGGTATAGGTGTATGTATCTCCCCATCAATAACTAGGAAAAAATTTGCGCCAGTAGCTTCCGCAACATAGTTGCGATAATCAAGCATAAGTGCATCATCAAAACCATCTCTATGCGCTTTATTTTTAGTAAGGGTACATATCATATATAAACCAGCCGCCTTACTAGCAGTCGGCGCTGTTTCCGGTGATGGACGTTTCCAGTCAGAAAATGTAAGTTTCAAACCTTTTTCAAGAGCTTCATTACCAAAATATGCAGGCCATCCCCATGCCGCAACCGCAACATGGATCTTTGCCTTATCCGCAAGAACCGCCATCTGCTCAGAACCTCTCCACGCGAAAGGGCGAATATAACCATTCTCAACATTCCTGGCTTTTGCTACCTGAACGCAGGCATCATTAAGTTCATCAACGGAATAAGGTATCTTAAAATCCAGAAGTTCAGCAGATTTTATAAGCCTCGCATTGTGCTCTTTAAGCTTGAATGCCTTGCCGTTATAAATACGTATGCCTTCAAACACGCATGAGCCATAGTGCAGGCCGTGATTAAGGGAGTGTATCTTGGCATCATTCCATTCAACCATCTTGCCGTTGAACCAGATCTGCCCGTCCCTGTCATCAAAAGGTTTACCCCAATCAACTGTATTCTGTGCTGTCATAATATTACTTAAGTTTTATGCGGTAATTATATGTATTTTTGCGATAAATCAACCAACACAAAGCAGATTAATCGAAAAAACTTGATATAGCCCGTCTCATAAGCTATCAATTTCCAAAAATTAAAATTGCAATTATGGCAGAAATTACAGCGATTTACGCACGTGAAATTTTAGACAGCAGGGGAAACCCTACCGTTGAGGTGGATGTTGAACTTTCAGATGGCGCTTTTGGCCGCGCTTCAGTCCCTAGTGGCGCTTCAACAGGAAGCATGGAAGCATTGGAACTCCGTGACGGCAACAAAGATAAATACCTTGGCAAAGGCGTTCAGAAAGCCTGCGAGAATGTTAACGGTGAAATTGCTGACGCGCTCATTGGTATGGATGCCAGCTGGCAGGAAGCTATCGATAAAGCTATGATCACACTTGATGGCACCGAAAACAAATCACGCTTAGGCGCAAATGCCATACTCGGCGTTTCACTAGCTGCTGCAAAAGCTGCTGCAAAATCTACCGGGCAAATGTTGTGTAATTACCTTGGCGGCCTAAATGCCAATACATTACCCGTTCCAATGATGAACATCATCAATGGCGGCGCGCATGCCAACAACCCGATCGATATACAGGAATTCATGGTAATGCCTATATCGGCAAATAATATCAGGGAATCTATCAGGATGGGCGCGGAAATATTCCACCATCTCAAAAAGAAATTATCAGATGAAGGTTTCTCAACAGCCGTTGGCGATGAAGGCGGTTTTGCGCCAAATCTCAAAAGCTCTGAAGAAGCGCTTTCTTACATCATGAAAGCAATTGAATCCGCCGGTTACAGGCCGGAAGAAGATGTTGTTATCGCCCTTGATTGCGCCGCAACTGAATTCTATAAAGACGGCAAATATAATTTAGAAGGTGAAGGAAAAATCCTTTCCGCTGAAGAACTGGTAAAATATTACTTAAAACTTGTTTCATCTTTCCCGATAAAATCTATAGAAGACGCCATGAGTGAAGATGATAAATTCGGCTGGAAAGCCATCACAAATGAGCTCGGCAAAAAGATACAATTAGTTGGTGATGATCTTTTCGTAACAAATCCAAAGATATTGAAAAAAGGTATTGAAGATGGTTTAGCCAATGCGTTACTAGTGAAGGTAAACCAGATCGGCACTTTAACTGAAACATTAGAAGCCGTAAGAATGGCGCAGAAAGCCGGATATAACTCTATCCTTTCACACCGCTCGGGTGAAACTGAGGATACTACCATATCTCATATTGCTGTTGCAACAAATTGCGGTCAAATAAAAACAGGCTCACTCTGCAGAACAGATAGAACAGCAAAATATAACGAGCTTATAAGGATTGAAGAATTCTTAAGTTCACCTATCTACGCTGGCAGATCAATCTTTAAAAACTAACGGCATCGCCGTGAAAATATACGAAAAATATATCCTCTCCAAGATCGCAGGGCCAATGCTGATAATCACGCTCGGCATTACCGGCATAGCATGGCTTTCACAATCGCTCCGCTTTGTAGATTTCATAGTTAATAAGGGCCTGAGCATCGGCACTTTCTTTTACATCACCGTTCTCATAGTTCCCTCACTTTTATGGGTGGTGCTTCCAGTCGCGTTATTTATTTCCGTTATATATTCCTACAATAAACTCGCTAATGAAAGTGAACTGATAATTTTCAAAACATCTGGAATTGATAATTACAGCCTGCTAAAACCTGCAATAATGTTTGCAAGCCTTTGCACTATAATAAGCTTTGCCATTGGCGCTTACCTGCTACCTATCTCTTACCGGGAGTTTAAAGATACCCAGTATTTCATCAGGAATAATTACGCCTCCATATTACTCCAAGAAGGTGTTTTCTCAAACCCGGCGCCAAACCTTACAGTATTTATAAAAGAACGTGATTATCAGGGCATCTTCCACGGGTTACTTGTTAATGATGAAAGAAATCCCGGGAAAAAGATAACGGTAATGGCTCAGGAAGGCCGTATAATATCCACCGTAAAAGGCCCGGTATTTGAAATGATAAATGGTAACCATCAGGAGCTTAACCCTAAAACGGGTCAGCTTTCCATGCTTTATTTTGATAAATATAACCTGCAATTAAATCCCTTCAAAGACACTATGAATGGAAAAAGATGGCGTGAACCCCCTGAAAGATTCTTCAAAGAACTTTTCTTCTCAGATGAACAGAACCCTGAACTTGCAAAAAAATTAGCCGCAGAAGGTCATTACAGAATAACCTGGCCGTTATATAATTTCCTTATGATTTTAATTGCCGTAATGCCGTTCTTAGTTGGTGAATTCAGCAGAAGGGGCGCCGTTAAAAAGATAATCCAATCCTCCATGCTCGGCCTGTTCTTCATACTGCTCAGCTTCGCCTTCAAAAACATTGCCCCGAAAGCGCTTTACCTCAACAGCTTGATGTATATTAATATTCTGCTGGGACTAATCATTTTTTACAGGATAACCGCCGTTCAGAAAACTAAAAAATAATCATATTTTGATTTCTGTTTTTCCCTTTTTTACAGATTTATCGTCAAAAGTAACTTTGTAAGATTTATTATTAAATTTTATGTAATCATCACCTATTTTATTGTTAATTATTTCAAACTCAGGAATATCCATATGAGCATTTTCAAATTCTCTTTTTATACCCTGACCTTTTAAATCCTGAATGATTTTATTTACTTCAATTAAAGATATATTTTTAGGCTCAGCATCTAAACTATTTCCCATATATAATTTAGACATACTTTCTACATAGCTGTCATACTTATGAGATACTCTTACTTTATCATTTTCTGCTTCTCCTTGTTTGATTTTCTCTACCATTTTTACTTCATTATTTTTTACAGTAATTCCACGGAACCAGTCTTCAACCGATGTAAAAAAATCTGACTTATTTCTAACCTGTTTTCCAGAAATATGGTTAGAAACATCCTCACTGCAGAAAGCATAAATTTCACCCTGGCTGGTTACTATAGGCCCCCCATCATATAAATCTTTTAAACTATAATCAGTAACAGCATTATAATAATTTCCCTGATTGATAATTGATCTGGTCAGTGATGAAAAAACAGTAGCATGTCCACCAACAGTTTTTTCTTCTTCCCTTTCTGTTTTGCAAGTAACATAAAGATAGCTGCTGGTCCTTCTTAATTCAGCATCATAATCAGGTGTTTCTGGCAATAATTTTTGATCTGTAAATTGTAACATTAAACCATATAAAATACTTAAATGTTCACAGTCAAATTCACTTCCCTTTTTCATTTTTGACAGGTCTCTATTATCTATACTGTCAATTGTAAGAAACTTAAAAAAATCAAATTTATCAATTTCATCTTTTATAATTTTAGTAATTATTCCTTCATATTTTCTTCTGTCTTCTAAATCCCATTTTCCCTTTTTTAAAAGATTATCCAATTCCTCCTGATAATTTTCATTATACGGATTTAATGCCTCTTGTAATTTATTTGAGATTCTTTCCCTGAGGCTAAAAAAGTTCTTTTCAAACTCACTTTCCGTTTTAGCAAAGTCGCAATATATTGTAGAATCTGTTAATATCGCCTTATAAAATCTATTATAATTTTTATAAAAAAGGTCAGGTATGACCAATTTATTTTCATTCCATATCTTTTGACTTACATATTTTAGATTAACTATTTCTGAATATTCTTCGCTATTTATAACTTTTGTCTCAGGCACATTGTAAATATCAGGATTTGTAGCATCGTGATATTGTTGTTGTAAGGTCTGTTGAACAAGAAATTGCATAGATTTTCAATTTATCAGAAAAAGATTAATAAAACCTTAACAAAACAGTTTAAATCCTGAGAAAAAACGCTATTTTGAGCCATATTCATATAAAAACTATGGAATCAGGCCAAACAAACACACCCTATAATTTTTCTTCCGATAACGAAGAAGTGAAGGCAAAACTCCGCCATCCGGAAAAAGCAAATAAGCCTTATAACGCTCCTCCTCCAAAACCAGACTGGATACGCGTTAAAGCCCCTATCTCCAAAGGTTTTTTTGAAACAAGAGATATTATAAAAAAGAATAAGCTCAACACCGTTTGTGAAGAAGCCGCCTGCCCTAATATCGGCGAATGCTGGCAGAAGAAACATGCAACAGTAATGATAATGGGTTCAATATGCACACGCGCCTGCGCCTTCTGTAATATTGAAACTGGCCGCCCTGATAAACTTGATCCTCACGAACCTGAAAACCTTGCCAACGCCCTTAAAGAATTAAAGCTTGAACATATAGTTATAACTTCAGTTGATAGAGATGATTTAGATGATGGCGGTGCCCAACATTTTGCCGAATGCATACTGCGAATCAGGAAAACCTCTCCCAAAACAACTATCGAGATTCTAACGCCTGACTTTCTAAAAAAAGAAGGCGCGCTTGAAATAGTTATCGCCGCTAAACCTGATGTGTTCAACCATAATGTAGAAACCGTTCCGGGATTATACCAGAGGATACGCCCGGGTTCGCGCTATTTCCATTCAGTCCGCACCCTTCAGAAGATCAAGGAAGTTGATCCAACCATCTTTACAAAATCCGGAATAATGGTTGGCCTTGGTGAAAAGAAAGAAGAAGTTTACCAGCTTATGGATGACCTCCGCAGTGCTGATGTTGATTTCCTGACTATCGGCCAATACCTCCAGCCAACACCAAGACATGCAGCCGTTGACAGGTTTGTCATCCCTGAGGAATTCGAGCAATATGCCGAAATGGCAAGGGCGAAAGGCTTCTTAATGGTCGCATCATCTCCTCTAACACGTTCATCATACCATGCCGGTGATGACTTCACAAAACTCCGCCAAGCAAGGATGGAGAAGTTAAACACCAACAGAATCCAGTAATTTTCGTGAAGTTCAGCCTTCCAAAATTCAAAAATTCATTAAGGGAATTATACGATTACGAACTTAGTGAAGGTCGTATAGCACTTTTGGTTCCTATCTTCTTTGGCTTTGGAATTGGCGCTTATTTCTGCCTTGACCATGAACCTGACTTCAAGAGAACCTGTTACGGATTATTTGCCTGCAGCTTAGTATTCACCCTTTCCTGCGCAGTTAGAAAAAAATTCATATTACCAAGCATCGCCCTCCTTTTATTTGCCTTAGGATTTTTCCTTGCAAACTTGGAGGCAATAAATAAAAAAGCCCCAAAAATTAAGCCAGACCTTGGTGTTATCTGGCTCCGCGGTAATATTGATAAGATCGAACGGCAGGAAAAACAGATGCGCCTGCTACTCAAAAATAATGATCTCTGGCAACCTGAAACCGGCAAATTCAAGAAGTCACAAACTCCTGATGTAATAAGGTTAAATGTTCGCACCAAAATAACCAACCCTGAAAACCTGAATGAAAATGATTATGTGCAGATCAAAGTAGTACTTTCTCCACCGCCAGCTTACCCCGCATATCCGGGCGGTTATGATTTTGCGCGCTATGCATATTTCGAAAAGGTCGGCGCAGTTGGTTTCGCGATCTCAGATATAAAGATACTCAAAGACCATAAAGAAAATTTCATCACAAAGATCAGGAATATCATTAACAAAAGATTCGACGCAGCAATTGAAAATAAAGACCACGCCAATATCGCAAAGGCACTTGTAACAGGTGATATGAGCGGCGTAAGCGACGATATAAACCAGCGCCTGAGATTTAGCGGCCTTGGGCATGTGCTTTCAATATCAGGCCTTCACCTTTCAATAGTAATGCTCTGGGTATATCTGTTCATCAGAAGTTTTTTTGCGCTTATTCCAAAACTCGCGCTTCATTATAATATCAAAAAATTTGCAGCTATTATCGCAATAATTTTTGGCTTTATGTATCTGCTTCTGGCAGACTGCCCCGTTCCCGCAGTGCGCTCTTACATAATGCTCACAATGTTCTTTCTGGCAATACTGATAGACCGTGAAATAACACCAATGCGCCCGGTCGCAATCGCAGGGTTATTAATTCTGATAATTGAACCTCACGCACTTATCACGCCTTCATTCCAGCTTTCATTTGCCTCAATAATCGGGATAGCCGGATGCTATGAGATATATCAGAAATACCGCAATATTGAGGAAGACTTTTTCAAGAAGAAAAATATCCTCATCATGATCTTAAAATATCTCGGCGCGATAATGGCAACTTCAATAATTGCCGGAATAGTTACCGCACCATATACATCATACCATTTCGGAAATGTTTCCAAATACGGCCTTTTTTCCAACGCTTTATGCCTACCTGCAATAAGTTTTTTAACGATGCCCTTTCTTGCGTTAGCCAGCATATTCCTCCCTTTAGGTCTGGAACATATCCCATTAAAAATAGCAGAACTCGGCATAGATCTGATGATTTACACTTCAACTATTTTTGGCGGGGATGACAGCGTTATCTGGAAAATAGGTTCACTACCGAAATATTTTCTTATATTCGCAAGCCTGGCATGGCTCCTTATTTTTACATTCAGATCAAGGATAAATCTGGTTGGCGTTCCACTGATCTTGATATGTTACCTGATAATATTATTCTGGCAGAAAAGCCCTAACATAGCAGTTGATTCCGGCGGAAAATATTTCGCTATAAAAGATAACGGTAATTATTATTTCTTCGGCAGAAGTGGCGGCTTCAAACAAAAACAATTCCTTGAAAAACTAGCCCAGTCAAAAGCCCTGCGGCTTCCTAAAGAAAATAAATTCTGTACTAACGATAATTGCTTTACTGATAAAATCGCTATCATAAAAAATACTACGGAAGCAAAAAATATCTGCGACCGCAAATTAATTTTTAATCTCTCTGAAGAGAAAATTAACTGCAAAGATTCAAAAATAATTACCCTTTCACACCTTAAAAAGAATGGCACTTATATTGGCTGGAATAACGGAAAGCTTTTTAATGTACTCGATTACAGCGGCAGAAGATTATGGAATAATTAGACCCCATTATTTAACTGGGTAACAAAAGAAATTGTGTCATGCCTTCTTCATGACGGCATCTGCTAATGAGGATCCATATGAACTATTATCTCAGAATCAGGTATTTTCTCCATCACCGTTTTCTGTAGTTCATCCGCAATTTCATGAGCTTCAACCAGCGACAGGCTGTTCGAAACATCAATATCAACCTGTATTACGATCTTCCTTCCCATGTGCCTGGTTTTCAGATTATGGAAACCTATTATCCTTGAATTAAGCTGGATTATTGACCTTATCTCAGTAATGATCTTCTCATCAGTCTCTTTCCCCATCAGATTGTTAAAAGACCGTAAACCTATTTTCCACGCACCACTCATAAGATATCCTGATATTATGAACGCAACAATAATATCAATAAAATATCCAGCTTTTCCCGAGAATAATAAAGAAATAATTATAAGAAAACCTGAGAGAAAATCTGAAGCGTAATGTATCGAGTCTACTTCAATTATATGTGAGTTTGTTCTTTTAATAGTATATTTCTGAACGAGTACGATAGATAAAGTAATGACTGTCGAAATTATTATTATCCATATCCCCGCCGAGTTATTTTCAATCTCAGCAGGATAAATAAAACGGTTTATACCCTCAAACATTATAAAAATTGCACTTGCCAGAATAAATACTGACTGCGCTATCCCAACTATATCCTCAATTGCAGTATGCCCGAATTTGTGATCCTCATCCGAAGGTTTAAGTGCATAACGAATGGCTATCATATTCAGTATAGACACCATTATATCAAGTGAGGAATCGATCAGTGAAGTAAAAATTGAAAGGGAATTTGTCTGCGTCCACGCAACAAATTTTATTATAAGAATAATAAAAACCGCCCCTATCGCATAATTTGCAGAAAATCTCTCAATATTTTTTTTGCTTAAAAATGCCATCAATTATTTAGTTAATATGTTGTTCTTTTAAATATTTTTCGCTCTGTATCTCAATAAGCCTTGAAACGGTACGCGAGAATTCAAAACTCCCCTCACCCTGCTCATATATTTCCTGCGGAGGAACTTCCGCAGATATTATAAGTTTCGCCTTATGCTCATATATCGCATCAATCAGTTTTATAAAACGCAAAGCGAGATTATAATCATCTTTTTTAAGCTTAGGTATATTTTTTAAGATAATAGTGGAATAGGTTTTTGCAATCTCGATATAATCTTCCGCACCTAGATTCGCATCACACAGATCCTTAAAATCGAACTCCGCAACGTCCCCATATGCCTTCGGAACAATTATCTTGCGGCCTTTTACTTCAATAGTTTCACTACAAAAACTCTTTCTGTTGGTAAGTTTCTCAAAAACTTCTTCAGTAAACTTTTCTGAATTTTCATTAAGCGGGAAAATATATGTCTGGTTCAAACTTCTGATATGCTGCAAACGGTAATCAGTTGCGCTGAGCAGTTCAAAAAGCTCCATATTATTTTTAAAGATCTCTATGAAAGGCAAAAACCTATCACGCTGCAAACCATCCTTATAAAGCTCATCAGGGTGACGGTTTGAAGTCGCAACTATCACAACATCTTCCTCAAAAAGCGTTTCAAATAATCGCCCGAGTATCATCGCATCAGCAATATCTTTCACCTGCATTTCATCAAAACAAAGTAGGTTAGCCTCACTTGCGATATTCTCAGCAACTTCTTTTAGTATATCGCTGGAGTCGCTGGTTTTACGCTTTTCAAAGATCCTTCCATGAACCTCATTCATGAACGCATAAAAATGTACTCTGCGCTTTGGTATATCAGAATCAACATTCTGGAAAAACAGGTCCATCATCATGGATTTTCCACGCCCCACATCGCCATAAATATAAAGTCCTTTAGGGGATTTTTTCTTTCTTCCTAATATTTTTGAAACAACGCGGCTGTTCTTCTGGTGGATCTTATCAAGCTTTTGCGCCAGATTCGACAGCTTTTCAGCAAGCAAAGCCTGCCCTTGGTCAGGTTTTATCTTTTCACTTGAGACAAGCTTGTTATACGCTAATATAAGTGGCTGATTTACTTGATCTGACATCAAAAAATGGAAATTTTTAAAACTAAATCTGAGATACGTGATTTCATTCACAGGCAAAAAAGTCAAGGTAAAACCATTGGTTTTGTGCCAACCATGGGCGCACTGCATCAAGGACATCTTTCGCTTATTGATGATGCAAAAAAACATTCAGATATCATAATCTGTTCCATATTTGTGAACCCGATCCAATTCGGCGTAAATGAGGATTTTTCTAAATATCCAAGACAAGAAGATAAAGACATCGAACTTCTAAAAACCAAAGGATGCAGCGCAGTTTTCATGCCCCTGAAAGAAGAAATTTATAGCAGTGAAAATATAACAAAAATAATGCCGCAAAAATACACTGATGTATTATGCGGCAAATTCCGCCCGGGCCATTTTGAAGGCGTATGTTTGGTAGTTACAAAACTACTAAATATTGTAACTCCTGATGTCGCGGTTTTCGGGCAAAAAGATTTCCAGCAATTATTTCTCATAAAAAAACTGGTTGAAGATTTAGACATCAACACAAAAATTATCGGGGCAAAGATACTTAAGGAGCAGGACGGGCTTGCTATGTCATCCAGAAATCAGTATCTATCACCTGTTGAAAGGAATATCGCAGGCAAGCTTAATACTATTCTTAAAGAAACTTTAGCCAATAAAAATTTAGAAAAAGGCAAAAGAGAAATTCTTGAAGCAGGATTCGATAAGATTGACTATCTGGAATTCCGCCAGCAGGATAATTTGGAAGAAACAAAAGATTTTAACGACAACACCAGAATTTTCGCGGCCGCATGGCTTGGAAAAACAAGGTTGATAGATAATATTAGTTATGATGCATAATTTTAAATCAGAATTTCTAAATAATATACAAAAGCGCAGCTTCATTCAGGATTGCACTGATTTTGAGGGTCTGGACAATTATATTTCCGAATGTGAGAAATCACAAAAACCTGCGATTGCCTATATCGGGTTTGATTGCACTGCTAGCTCACTACACGCCGGTTCCCTAATGCAGATTATGGCACTTAGATTTTTTCAAAAGTCTGGCCATAAACCTATAGTTCTGCTCGGTGGCGGAACAACTTTGATCGGTGACCCAAGCGGCAAAGATGAAGCCCGCAAAATGCTCACTCAGGAAGATATTGAAAAGAATAAAAAAGGTATTAGAAAAGTTTTTGAGAAATATTTAGAATTAGAAAATACTTACAACCCTGATTCCAACAAAGCTTTTCTAGTTGATAATGCTGAGTGGCTTAAAAAATTAAACTACATAGATTTTCTAAGAGATGTTGGAAAACATTTTTCTATTAACAGAATGCTGGGCTTTGATTCTGTAAAAACACGCTTAGAACGCGAACAGAATTTAAGCTTTCTTGAATTCAATTACATGATCCTTCAGGCTTATGATTTTGTTGAGCTAGCAAAAATTTATAATTGCCGAATTCAGATAGGTGGCTCCGATCAATGGGGTAATATAGTTAACGGAACTGACCTAAACAGAAGAATATCAGATCACGATTCTATCTTCGGCCTAACCACTCCATTACTCACAACATCATCAGGCGCTAAAATGGGCAAAACCGCTGATGGCGCAGTATGGCTTGATGAAGAATTACTTAAACCTTATGACTTCTGGCAATATTGGAGGAATACTTCGGACGCTGACGTAGTAAAATTCCTGAAATTATTTACTGAATTTTCTGAAAAAGAAATTGAAGAATTTTCCAAGGCGGAAGGTGCGGAAATAAACAAAGTTAAAATTGAACTGGCAACTGCCGTTACTCAGTTATGCTACAGTAAAGAAAAAGCCGAAGCAGCTAAGGAAACCGCAAAACAGGTTTTCCAGCAAGGCAAATTAGGCGACGATCTGCCGGTTTTCAATATCCAAAAAACTACCTTAGAAGCTGGAATAGTTATCCATGATCTACTAAAAATATCAGGTCTCAGTGAATCAAATGGTAAGGCAAAAGACCTTGTTGATGGCGGTGGCGCAAGGATAAATGACGAAAAGATCACTGATAAGAATTTGATAATAAATACAAGCTTCCTTAAGGAAAATGTTATAAAATTATCCTCAGGTAAAAAGAAACATATTATAATAAAAATTATCTAATGAGAATCACAGCTGGAAATTTAAAGAATAAAGAAGTTCTCGCGAAGAAGAAAACGCACATTAAGCCAACTTCCAGCAGGGTCAGAATGGCCGTATTCAATCTGCTTAACCACGGCAAATTTCTCCATAAGATTGATATAATTAATGATGAGAACCCAAGCATAGTTCAGGATAGAATTATCGCAGATATATTCTGCGGCACCGGAATATTAGGGTTTGAAGCCCTTTCCAGAGGCGCAAAAAAAGTCATATTCATAGACCAGAGCGGTGAATCCCTGCAAATTGCTCGCGGCAATGCGGCAAAACTCGGTGTTTCAGATAGGTGTATGTTCATTCAGTCTGATTCTACCAATCTGCTCAAATGCACTACCGAAGTTGATCTGGTTTTGATGGATCCCCCTTATGATCAGAACCTTGTAATGCCTGCTCTTAAAAGCATTGCAGCTTCGGGCTGGATAAAAAACGGCGGCCTTGTAATAGCTGAACACGGTAAAAAAGATAAAGTTGAAAGCACCGAAACTTTTGAACTGCTTGATGAAAGAGAATACAACAATACGAGACTTAGCTTTTTCAAGAAAATTTGAATTTGATTAGCTAATTGAAAATTCTTAAATGAGTATTAGATTTAGATTGATATAATTTTATTTCAGGTGTCATTCCCGCGAAGGCGGGAAACCGCAGGTTCGCTAATCCAGAGAAGTAGCAGTTCAAAATATTGTTCTAGCTGGATACCTGCTACGCAGGTATGACTCGGGAGACTTAAACTAACTACTAACAACTAAACTCTAACAACCAACATATGGCCTACAAACCCGAGAAATTTACTATAGCTTTTCAGGAAGCAGTGCAGGATGCAACTCAGTCTGCACTCCGTAACAAGAACCAGCAGCTTACTGAACTGCACGTTCTTGCCTCACTTCTCAGCCCTGAAAAAGACGGCGTTATCAGAAGAATTGCCCAGACATCAGGTTCTGATGCTGATAATTTATATGCCAAAATAACCAAGGAAATTGATAAACTCCCGAAAGTTTCCGGCTCCAGCGAAGGTGAATTATACCTACACCCGCGCCTTTCAAAACTTATGGATCTGGCTCTGGAACTTGCCCAGAAAGCAGGTGATGAATTCGGCACCTCGGAAAGGTTCTTAGAGGCTGTTCTTCAGGAAGGCACCAGTGAAGCAGTAAGGATAATTGTTGATTCTGGCCTTAACCAGGCAAAAATTGAAAAGGGTATTAAAACTATCCGCAAAGGTAAAAAAGCTGACAACCCAAATGCGGAAAGCAGTTATGCCGCCCTTGAAAAATTCTGTATAGATGTAACCAAACGT
This sequence comes from Alphaproteobacteria bacterium, assembly GCA_031426355.1. GTDB lineage: Bacteria > Pseudomonadota > Alphaproteobacteria > Rickettsiales > UBA8987 > JANPLD01. Next base: position 20,272 of record JANPLD010000070.1, read on the forward strand.
GCCGCTGAAGGCAAGCTTGACCCTGTTATCGGCAGGGATGAAGAAATAAGAAGAGCCATGCAGGTTCTCTCCCGTCGCACAAAAAACAATCCTATACTTATCGGTGAACCCGGAGTTGGTAAAACCGCAATTGTCGAAGGCTTAGCGCAAAGGATTGTTGCGGGGGATGTTCCGGAAAACCTTAAAAATAAAAGGTTGATGAGCCTTGATCTTGGTCTTCTAATCGCCGGAACTTCCTTCAGGGGAGAATTCGAGGAAAGGCTTAAAGGAATACTTAAAGATATTGAAAGCTCTCAAGGTGAAGTAGTTCTGTTCATTGATGAAATTCACACATTAATGGGCGCCGGTAAAGGCGAAGGCGCAATGGATGCATCGAACCTTCTGAAGCCTGCTCTTTCACGCGGTGAACTGCACTGCTTAGGCGCAACAACTTTAGATGAATATAGAAAACATATTGAGAAGGATGCCGCCTTCGCACGCAGGTTCCAGCCTGTTTTTGTCGGTGAACCGACAGTTCAGGACACCATCGCTATACTTCGTGGTCTCAAGGAAAAATATGAAGTCCATCACGGCGTAAAAATATCTGATGCCGCGATAGTTGCCGCCGCAATGCTTTCAAACCGTTATATTACAGACAGGTTCCTGCCTGATAAAGCGATTGATCTTATTGATGAAGCAGCAAGTAAACTCAAAATGCAAGTTGATAGCAAACCTGAAAAAATCGACGAACTGGACAGGAAAATAATTCAGCTCAAAATCGAGCATGAAGCCTTAAGCAAAGAAACAGACGAAGCTTCAAGGGAACGCCTTAGTAAGATTCAGGGCGAAGTTTCTATCCTCGAAACAAAAGCAAAACAGCTAACCGACCAGTGGGACAAAGAAAAACAAAAACTTTCCGAAGTAAGAAAGATCAAAGAGAAGCTTGATGAATCCCGCATAGAACTGGAAAAAGCCCAGCGTAAGGGTGATCTTTCCCGCGCAGGCGAACTTGCCTATGGCATTATCCCTTCCCTACAGAAAAAGCTTCAACAACTCGAAGAAAATATTGAAATAACTTTTGTTCATGATGCCGTTAAGGAAGATGATATCGCATCAGTAGTTGCGAAATGGACGGGCATCCCGGTTGAAAAAATGCTTGAAGGTGAAAAACAAAAACTCCTTGAGATGGAGCACAAACTTGCCGAAAGGGTTGTCGGGCAGGAAGAAGCCGTACGCTCAGTTTCAGAAGCAGTACGCAGAAGCAAAGCTGGCCTCAATGATGAGCGCCGACCGCTTGCATCGTTCTTATTCTTAGGTCCAACCGGTGTTGGTAAAACTGAACTTACCAAAGCTCTCGCAGAATTCATGTTTGATGATGACACCGCAATGGTACGTATAGACATGAGTGAATTCATGGAAAAACATTCCGTCTCCCGCCTGATTGGCGCCCCTCCGGGATATGTGGGATATGAGGAAGGCGGAGTGTTAACAGAAGCAATTCGCAGAAGGCCTTATCAGGTCGTGCTTTTTGACGAAGTTGAAAAAGCCCATCCAGATGTATTTAATATTTTACTACAAGTTTTAGATGATGGTAGGTTAACTGATTCCCAAGGCAGAACAGTTGATTTCACCAACACCATAATAATACTGACATCCAACCTTGGTTCGCAACATATCGCAGCACTTCGCGAAGATGAACCGGTTGACCTTGCAAGGCCACTTGTTATGGAGGAGGTTCGCAAGAATTTCCGCCCTGAATTCATTAACAGGCTAGATGAGATACTCCTTTTCAATAAGCTAAAACGTGAAAATATGATAGGTATAGTAAATATCCAGCTTAAGTCTCTTGAGGAAAAACTTCAGAAAAGAAATATCAAGCTTAATATTTCTGAGGATGCCAAAACCTGGATCGCTGACCATGGCTATGATGCAGTATACGGCGCAAGGCCACTTAAAAGAACTATCCAGCGTGAGCTACAAAACAGATTAGCCGCAGACCTTATTTCCGGCAAGGTCAAAGATGGAAATGTAATAATGGTTAATGTGCAAGATAACCTTCTCAACTTCAGAAAAGTTGGCGCTTAATTAATTTCAGACATAAAAAAGGCGGAGTTTACTCCGCCTTTAGATCTCAATTTGTTTCTTAGACTATTTCAAGTTAGCCATTTTAGAAGCAATAGCTGCGTTAGCATCTTTAACAACTTCTAAAGCGATCGCCTTATATTTTGTTGGGTTTGCTTTAACAACAAATTCCCTTCTTATATTGCTACCCGCACCAAGTAATGATGTAGTTATATTAAGCGCAACTTCCGCACCTTTGTAAAGGTCAGATGATGTACCTACAACTTCACCAAATGTTTTAGTTGAATAGATAGGCTGGCCTAAAACTATATTACCGTTAGCAGTTGAGAACGTACCACCTTGTCCACCAATAAGGCCAAGTTTGCTGCCAGGAAGTATTGATATACCCTGCCCAACATTTATAGCAGAAGTAGTAAACCCGCTATTATCTTCAGCATTTGAGAAATCCACCGTGTAGATCACGTGGATAACTTTTTTACCTGATTTCTCAGCAAAAACCGTAGCAGCAGTAGAAGGGTTACCGAATGCAAAACCACCCATTACATTAGCATTTTCACCTGCGAAGAAGCGCATTTTACCAAGTGCCTTAGGCTGGAAGAATTTAGTTACAGCGCCTGAAGTAAGCAGACCATCTTGATCATCAACATAAGGTGCGGCGTAAGTTTTTGTATCAGCAAAATCTTTATCATTGAAAAGCTCTTGTGAATCAGCAACTTTATAACCTTTCGCTTTAAGGTCTTTTACAAAATCTTTGTAAGCTGCTTCAGTGATATCCTGCCTTATAGCATCATTTATACCTGTAAGGGACATTTCAGCAGAAGATTTACCGCCAATCCCTCCACTCATAAAGCCGCCGCCAGCTTTTGCTTTATCAGTTTTAGATTCAATGAATCCTATTTTAAAGCTTCCGATAATTACTTCATTAACCCCTTTAAATGCTTTTTCAGCATCAACTTTAAGGTCATCAGCTTTTGCCATACCCATAAAGCCGCTTTTCTGCTCACCAGGTTTAGTACCACCCGAAGTACTTGTTACAGAACAAGACGCAAGAGCCGTAGTTAATACAAGTATCGAAAGTAATTTCTTCATATAGTCCTATAGTTTATTAATGAGGTGGGAGAATAAAAACTATGGACGTATGTGTAAAGAGGTTTTTAGAAAAACTTTATACCTGTTTAGCCGCTTCATCTTTATCAACCTGAATATCAGGGCTGTCAGGGTTAAGCTTTAATTCATAATGTGCTGCGCCTGCCGGGATCATCGGATAAACATTTTCAGCTTTGTCAGTCACCATATCCATGATAACCGGGCCATCATGTTTAAGCATGGCGCGGAGTGCAGATTCAACATCATTAGGTTTATCGCAGCGAACACCTTTCATGCCATATGCTTCAGCAAGCTTAACGAAATCAGGAAGCGCCTCAACATAACTTTCACTCTGCCTGTCACCGTGGAAAAGTTCCTGCCACTGACGAACCATGCCCATATAACCATTATTAAGAATAAGTGTTTTAACAGGAAGCCTATATTGAACAGTAGTACACCATTCCTGCATATTCATTAGTATTGAGGCCTCACCTGTGATACATATTACCGGCTTACCGGGATGTGCTATCTGTGCCCCAACTGCCGCAGGAAGTCCATACCCCATAGTACCAAGCCCGCCTGATGTCATCCAACGGTTAGGCTTATCGAAATCTATATATTGCGCTGTCCACATCTGATGCTGTCCAACATCTGTAGTGATATAATATTCATCATGTTCTTTCAGAATTCTATTGAGCGTATCAAGAACATATTGAGGACGCGGGAATTTATCAGAATTTCTATAACCAAAAGAATTTTGCGCTCTCCAGCCTTCTATCTCTGCCCACCATTTTTTAAGTGCAAGCTGATCGGGACGAACCTTACGAGATTTAAATTCTGCAATTAATTGCTTCAGAACAAGTTTTGCATCACCAATCAATTTTATATCAACCTTGATATTTTTATTGATGGAAGAAGCATCAATATCAACATGGATCTTTTTAGAACCAACCGAGAATTTATCTTTCTTACCTGTGATGCGGTCATCAAATCTGGCGCCGATATTTATCATCACATCACAATGCGCCATCGCCATATTCGCTTCAAGTGAACCATGCATCCCAAGCATTTTAAGGAATTGCGTATCAGATGTAGGGTAAGCACCAAGCCCCATCAATGTTGAAGTGATTGGAAAACCCGTAAGCTTTACAAATTCCACAAGCAATGTACATGCTTCAGGCCCAGAATTTATAAGGCCGCCACCTGTATAGAATACTGGTTTTTTTGAAGACAATATAAGATCGACAGTTTTTACAATAGCATCATTATCAGCCTCTTTCGGCGGATTATATGAACGGTGGGCTTTCAAAGTTGTATCTACGGAAGGCATTGCCTTACCGAGCTGTATATCTTTAGGAATATCAATAACTACAGGCCCAGGGCGACCCGACTTAGCAACATAAAATGCTTCACGAATTATATTATCTAACTTTCCTGCATCCTTAACAAGGTAGTTATGTTTGGTACAAGGCATTGTGATACCTACAGTATCAGCTTCCTGAAACGCATCAGAACCAATGAGATGGGTCGCAACCTGACCAGTAATACAAACTATAGGGATGGAATCCAGCATAGCATCAGTTAACCCGGTAACTGTATTGGTAGCACCCGGACCTGAAGTTACAAGTAAACACCCAACTTTACCTGTTGAGCGCGCATAACCTTCCGCTGCATGAGCCGCGCCCTGTTCATGGCGAACCAGAATATGGCGTATCTTATCCTGCTTGAATATAGCATCATAAATAGGCAAAACCGCGCCGCCCGGATAACCAAATATCACATCCACACCCATTTCAACCAGTGTATTAAGTAATAATTCAGCTCCATTCTCAGGGTTTTTAAAGGCAGTCATTGTTTTTAGCTATAATGTTAAGACTTAAGTAATTATCAATTTTGAGCAGAAAAGCAAGGATAACTCATCAGAATATCCCGAGGAACTTCTTGTTATCCCGCACTTCTTTCATAGGTACTACCTGCTCAAGGGGCATAGTTTCATTGAATACGCAGGCAACCAGATTACCATAACGTAAGGTAAACTGGCTGGTTACCATTTCTATGATAGTATAACCCTCTTTTACCCTGAAATTTATCAATGCTTCATTTCCATCAGGCATCACCTGGAATATCGCAGGAACTTCACCGCCAATACCTTTGAACCTGAAATAAGTAAACTCGCCATCATCAAAAACCTCCAAAGGAGATATAACTTTTGAGCCCGTTACAGAATAGTTAAAATTGAGCATTCCCGCCTGCTTTATAGGGTCCGGAACTTCTTTATGCTCATCATCGTTTTTATTATCAATATCATCAAACTGCATAACTTCAGCATCCTCAGAAGAAGGTATATCAACATTTCCCTCAGGATAGATAAATTTTGCAGCAAATACTAAATTTGGGTCTTTAATGCCTGTTGCTTCCGCTGAATAAAGCTCAAAGTAATATATACGTTTAGTAGTAATGATAGACATATATGTCTGCGCATCAAATTTCACCGGCTTTAAAAACAGGCGAAAACCAACCGGCTCTATCTTCCATGAAGTAGTATCAGCCATTGCAATGGTTAGTATCTTCTCGGTCGGGTCAAGGTCTATCCTTGATGGAACGCCGTAATATCCCGTATATTCAAAAACCGTATCAGGTTTGTATATAAATGTTTTGAACCTTTTATCATTTGGCCCGTTAAAGCTTTTCTCCGCCTTTTGCGCATTGGCAGAAAAGGAAGTCAAAAGAAGGATAACAAATAAAATATTTACCAAAAAATTTTTCATATCATTTTGTATATGGATTTTCTTCCGCAGTAGGCTGGGAAACTGCCGCTTTTGTTTCCAAACTCCTGTAACCGGTAACCGCAAAATTGAGCGGGCTATAGTCTTTCAGCTCATAGTTATATGTAATGTTTTCAAAAGACAAGCCAATCTTAGCCTGCCATGTAGAGATTGAAACCCCCGTAAACCTGTTAGTTTCCTTAACAGAGAAATTTATGGTAACCTCATATTTCTTAAGCTGATTATTATCAGGGTCAGTACCTTTATAAGCTATGTTAATTCTCTCAGGATCAATGAATATTTCCCTGATAACGTTTTTCTTATATTTCAGGATCGAGCTGTTACCACTTCTTAAAGATACCAGATCCTCATAGTACGCTTTGATATCAGCGTTACCAAGCGTATTGATTATATTCTGGTTTTTCTTAAGTTTTTTAAAATCTTCCCTAAAATCATAACTTTCCAAAGCTTCAACAAACCTCGCAGAAAAATATTTGATCAGTATATCATCAATTGAAAATTCTTTTCTCCTGTTACCCATATAAGAGATGCGGGTTGATTCCTCAGAAGCATCTTGTATCTCAACCTGAATCGGAATACTCTTTTTGATCGGCAGGATGCTTCTATAGTAATATACCGACATGCCCAAAAGACCAGCAAGCATAACAAATATTACCAGTAGATAAGTACGCTCCACAAACCTATTAAGGTAAGTACCAATATACCAGTGTCGAGCCTCTATAAAGAACTCACCTGACTCAACCTTTTCGGCGATCTCTTTATAATATTCTTTAGTGTTAACCTGTTCCATATGTTACATATATACTAACTTAAGGAAGTTATTGAATAAAAGCCTTAATTTTATTTTGTCTTTACCGCTATAATAATGATTATAGTAATTGATTTACAATAATATCATAAATTAGCCTTAAGTAAAATTTTAGTTAATTTTTAAGTATTATTATAGTATAGTAAAGATTACAGAACCCTTTTACCTCTTGATGAGTATTATCAGAAAATTACTCAATATTTTTGTTATTGCTTTAATAGCCGTGACCGCGACTGCCCAAAGCGGCGGCACTTTTGATCCAGACAGCTCACAATACCCGCCTTTGTTAGTAAAGTGGGATAATACCGGATATAATAGTTTTGGCGGAGGGAATAACAATAGTGCATTTAATGGCCCACAACCTCCTAATTACGTAAAAGGAAGTCTAATAACAGGAGATGAAAATAGTGATCCCATCTGCGGTAAACTCCCCGTTGATTACGGTAATAGCGGAAATACAAGAGAATGGGGGCCACAAAGAAAAAGATGCTATGATTACTATATCGAAGTTAAAAAACAAATGGTTAGCCCGTGCCAGTATATCGTAGCTAAAGGGGTAACCGTTAGGGGTGATGGATCAAACAAAGGTTATACAGAAAGGTTAAATAATTACTGGGAATATAATCTTGAGGAAACCTCAGTACCAAATGGTCATTATAGTTTCACAGGAAGTCATCAACCAAATAAAAATGATCATGGTCATTCACTTGTTTTAGGAGATTTCATTAGAACTACAAATGAAGGAAATTTAAAATCTGTACAATTTCGCATTGAATGGGAAACTGAATGTAAAGGTTATGGTGACGGAGATGGAGACGAAGATACCGAAGATGACACAGGCGGCGAATGCCCACCATGTTACGAACACAGGGTTGAAGGCAGTGATAATGACCCGACTGGTAATGATGGTAATACCAACAATGATATAGTTTCCCAAGGGTGCCTTCCACAAATAGATGATTCCCCTTGGAAATCTATTGGGGTCGGCGGTAGCAGCGGCGGTTTACCTGATCTTGACCTTAAAAAATTCTATGACTTTACTGATGATCTTGATAATCCTGTTGGCGGATTATTGGAAATGGTAATGCCTAAATGCCTTACAAATCCAATACTCCCAAAAACACCTTTCAATACTTTTAAAAAAGATTGGCAAACAGATCTTGACCCATCAACACCGGCAAAGGAAAATGATACGCAAACCAGATTAGACACTATCTACGGCGCTGAAGGTAAAGCCGGAGAAAGAACCAATGAATGGCGTGGCAGTTGCGGCCGTGGAATGTTCTTCTATAAAAATAATGTAACAATAAATAATGTTGCCGGAAAATTCCGGGATTCAAACCTTGTCACTGCATACTCTCCAAAATCTACTGACGATATTAATACAAGTGAGATTTGGGAATCAAGGACCGGCTGTTATAACCCTGAAGAAAGATTTATCCTTCTGCCTACATACGCAGATTATAAAACTGAAAAAGAAGCACTTACCGTAGCTGGCGTAAACCCAGGTAATATAGGAACAGAAAGAATAAAATTCTTTGAACCTGGAAGAGGCGGCAGGCAATTGCCCACAGGCAGTTTAAGGGATGGCCCACCAGATGAACCCGAAGCAGGAAGCGGCGATGGCTTATTCCTGATACCAAATGACAGGCTATTGATGGAACATCCGCTTTGTACATCAAGGATATTTTCAACCACATTGCAAACGGGTTTACTTGATGATCTGACAGGCAACCTTCCGGGCTTACAAGGCTTGGTTGACCCATACGGAACTATTGATGCTTACGCTTATAAAACACCAAACGGCGTACCTATCTCCCCTACAGTAATTCAAAACATGATGGCAACCGGCAGTGACCTTACCACCGGCGTTGCAACTGGAGCTTTACCAATGTGTTTAGCTGATGATGTTGCGGATGATGCAGATGACTATTGCTTAGAATATCTTAAATTCTTAGATAAAGGAAATATCGTTAGTGGCTTAACCTCTGCGGAATTAGGTGCTATAGGCAATGTTGGTGATGAAGCCCTTGAAATTGAAAGAAGAAGAAAAGGTAAATACAACGCTGAAAGATATTATTTTAATTATGATACTTTCTGCTGGGAAGAAAAGGAGCGCCCGTTTATTTTACCACCCGACCCATATGAGCGTTGGATGCCACTTGCAGTAAGATCCACAACACGCCCTACAAAAAGTGGATTTGGTTATTCTCATAGCGTTTATGAAGATAGAGAAAATTTCTTAGGTAATAATGTTAAATATATAAATACCGATATCCGCAGGCCAACTTTCACACCTTATGCAGAAAGGCATGTTTATGATTATAACGAATTCGGCAGGGCAAAAAACTCCCCTGAAGATAATGAATTTTTGAATCTCAGCCTTGAAGAATACGGCTATGGGGATGTTCCGCAAGCGCGAATAGATTATAATATTGACCCGACAAATATTTACCAGCTAGCCGCAAAACCAACCCCGGCAGACCTTCTGAAAGATGAAATGCGCGGCCGTAAATACAAGCTCCAGCAATGTTTGAGGATGTATATTGAGCAATGGGCTTACGAGGGCGATAAAGGCTCCATACTTCTAAGCGACATGGAATCCTCAGACCAGAATAAAAGTAAACTCGCTTCAGATGTAAGCATGTGCCAATGGGTAGCTTCTTATGATACCAGTGCAAATTATGATAAAGAAAGGGATAAATTCAAAGAAATAATGTCTTATTTCTTGGGCAGGGCAGCTCTAAGCGGAACAGGAGATACTAAAAAAGGCGCAAGCTCCGCGCTTTTACTAGGTGGCAAAACACCTTCCATGCCACTTGCAGGCAATTTAACTTTAGAAGGAATATTAAAACCTGACAATAATTTCAAACGCGGTATGCGTCCTGAATATTTCGATTATATGAATTTCTTAACGGCAAGCATGTTGCCTGCCGAACTAGAAGAAAACAACCTTACTAATAAAGTTGATGTTGATGGTGGTGAACATTTCTATGACGATGTTTATAACAGGATGGATCTTCGTGATCCAAAAAAATTCAATGAAGCTATTCCAAGCCCGCTTTCATACCCGCAAAAAATAAATTTTTCAAAACGTGACTGCGAAACTGTTGTGCCACCCCAATTCTGGCGTGATACCATAAACCCTTTTTATGAAGAGCCTGACCTTAACAATGAAGCTAAAAAATATTCAGGCCCCGGCTGCCACCCAATATATGACTATAGGAACATAATTGACCTTCCAACCAGCCTGAACCTTAGGAATAAAGCTTTTGATAATCCTATCACAAAATCCTTCGCAAAGATTATTCATAAAGTAATTGGTAAAGTTACCGGCGGCGGTGAAGGTAATTTCCACTGGCTAACTACCCGTGAAGACATGCCACTTTTATCCTTAGGAACTGCCATCCCGACATTACCTGTATTTGCAATAGGTATTGCACCAAAGCATAGTAGCGGTGGAAATAATAATGGTGGAGATGATGACGGGGATGGAGATGACGACGATGGTGATGGGGGGGAAGATGGTGATGACCCAGATGAAAATGATAATACTGATGGTGATGATACTGGCTTAGGAGACCTAGTTGACGATATAGGTGATATTACTAACTGTTTAAGCAGTATAGGCGGTATAGTTGATTTGATAAAGAAAGCTAAAGATGGGGTAAATGAAATTATTGATGCAAAAAATAAGATCAAGGATGCCCTTGGTATAATAAAAAATTTTTCTGTCACTGCACCATCAGCAGCTCAAAATACCCTGACTACTTTTTATAATCAGATAATGGATCAGGTAATCGGCGCTACTGGCTTGAATAACGTTGTTACAAAAATAAAAAATAAGGTCTTTAAATTAAAAAGTATCACGCATCCAAAACAACTGATAGCTGACATAAAAAACATAATTCAGCAAGAGCTTGAAAATAAAGTAACTGTAATTGGCACTATAGTTAATACTATAATATCGCAGTTGAATAATTGTTTAGGCTGTATTGGTGCTACTTGTTGTAGTGATGATTCTCAGTGCCCCGCTACCTCAGGGCAATGTTGTAATAAAAGCACCGGTCAGTGTAGTTTAAATGCCTGTCCTTCGGCCTGTTGTGCAACCAACTCTTGCTGCAATAATCAATGTCCAGGTTATAATCAAGCCACATGTTCTACGCAGCAGGGCTGCATTTTGGATGGTTTAGGAGCAAGTGAAATAGGCCAGATTAAAAAGGCTTTTAACGACATAAAAGAGGCCATTGCGTTACTTCAGAGCGGCATAGCAAAACTTAAGCAGGCTCTTGATGAAATCCAGGAAAAAGTAGAAGCGGCAGGTGACAGTTGTGGTGATATAGGAGACGATGACGATGGTGGAGATGACGATGGAAACGGCGGAAGCAGTAATAGCAACGGAAGTAGTAATAGCGATGGAAGCAGCAACACTGGAGGCAGTAGTAACACTGGAGGAAGCAGCAATAGTGGAGATGATGGCAATGGTGGCTTCCCTATTCCACAACCTTATGTAGTTACAAGTTGGGAAAAATATCCAACAAAAAATAATACCCCTAATTCTGACGGCGGAAATCCCAATGAGAATTTTGAATTAAGGGATGTATGGATGACAAGGGCGGGCGGCAAGTCAGCTCTCAATTATCACATAATCCAGAACCAGAATAAAACCTGGAGATTATCCTTCCCCGGCGCTAAACTTGGAATGGTAGTAATAGATGAAAAAACCCTTAGCAGTGGCCGTGAGTGGATAGACCATAGTTTCCCTGCCCGCACCTGTTTACATATGGAACCTTTAAAGTTTAGCAAGCTTACCAAGTTCTGGGATTACGAACCGGATGCTACTGCAGCTGATTCCAGCGAATATTTACCAGGACTGAATAGCACTTCACCTGATCCTGAAAACCTCATTCAGGATGCATGGAAAACTTGGGATGATATCAGGCTTTATGAGCTTGCAACTTACCTGAAAGGTACAACTCCGGCATCAGGAGATGCTGCTTTTGACAGCTCAAATGAAACTAAAAATTTCGGCGGATTTAAAGTCAGAAAATCGGAGCAGAATTACTATAAATGGTTACCAACTGCTTGGTCTATGGGCTTTGGTATGGGCAAAACCTTCTGGTGTGAATTCGAAGTTCCTTACTTCCCTTATTTCATAGGCGATACTGAATTTGACCATGCGAAAAAACCAGTTTCCGGACATTTCAAGATCAATGGGCAAAAAGGCTTGGCTTTAAGTGGAGATATGAGTTTTGAACTTAAGAAAGAATATAAACCGCGCCTCGAATATTACAGGGTAGAAAGGATACGTGACGCCTGCGGCCCATTCGGTGTTGCGTCAACATGGGTGGACGATCCTAACTCATATATCTCAGACTGGCTGATCGGCAAAACAGGCAAATATAAATTAAAATCCCGCTGCGCTGACTGGTTTGATTCTTATCGCAGGAAAACAAACGACCCTAAAATAATCGCTTGGCGCCTCCCACGGTTTGATTATGAATTCCTGAAAGCCTTCCTTGAATGTACCGGCCCTATAAGAGGCCCTGAGGAAACCCCTGCAGTTTGTCAGGAAAACATTACCGCGAAGCAAAATAATAATGATGCCTGCGTATGTGAAGTTAGTAAAGGCGTTATTAATCTGGCACTATTTGTAGCAACTTTTTTTGGTGGTAATGGCAACCCTATTGAATGTATTACCAGCAACTTAGGCGGTGACCAGCTAGATCAATTCAAGAATTGTGATTTAAACCCAGCTCCTTGTACTGAAGATGATGCAGATAGTTCTTCCGCATCACAGGAATGTAAAGATTACTGGGGTCCACAATGTACTACATGGAGAAGTCTTGGTGGCGGGGAAATTGTTGGAGGCTTAGCTGATGCTGCACAATGTTTCTCCAAATGGTGTGATTATAGCTCTGCAGATAATGGACAAACTGCTGCAATCCTTCAGTTCTCATTAAGCAATTTAATAAGGGCTATGGATTATTGCACACGCGGTGATACCGAATATGCATATGACCATACTGATAAAGAAAATGATAAACTTAAAAAATATTCACTGATAGGTTTTGATAATAATACTCCATACTATGGAAGGGATGGTAATCAGAACCTGCATAATTCCGTAGATATTCCAAAATTCTGGCTGGATCCTTATGGCAAAAATTATAGCCCTGATGACCCTTCCGGCTTTTGGTGCAAATGTCCTGAGGATGATCTTAAAACCACAAGGTGCCGTGAAGATTTTTGCACCTGCCAACAGCACACTCTTCTTGTAGGAAGAGACTTTTCTGGATTAGATTTCCTGGATAAACTTGGCGGCCCTGGAAATGGCGGTGGTTTCCTCCAAGACCTTCAGGATATCGCTAAACCTGTAGCAGTCTGCAAATGGTATGGTCCGTATTTAAGATGGCTGCAATGTTTCTATCAGGCGCGTGCTAAAGCGTGCCCTGTTGTAACAAGGGAAGTTTCTGATTCCGTAAATTATGACAGCGTTTACGACCCGTTCAGGGGCAATAAACAAAACAAAATACCTTCCCTGCCGGAAGCAACTCAAAGATCAGTTGTCTTCAACACCTGTACGCCAACCAGTCCAACTGGCTCTTCCGCACTTGATGCAATACCCGGCAATAAAACACCATTCCAGATACTTGATTATTTAAGATGGAACAAGGAAGAACCAAACCATCTGGCAAGGCTTCCTGTCTGGTTTGAATCGGCAGGCGCCGGCTATAAACATCAGGATTTCGTCTTCCAGTCACAGACAAGAAGATGGGAATCCCCATTCATGGAACTTGCCGTACCATTCCCGATAGACCTTATAACCAGAAATTGTGCAGATCCTGACCCTGTAACAGGTGTTTGCAAAGATGAATGGAATACTGTTGAAACAGTTTCTGATGATCCATGTACTTCTCCTGATGACCCTACAGAAGAATGCGAACAGGGTGAAAGCGCAAATAACCTTAAAGAAATTCAGGACCGTGGCGGGCTTGGATATCCAAACCTTAAATACGATTCTACTTTCTCAACGAAAAATGAATATACCGAAGCAGAAAATAATAATTTGAGATCATCTTTCCTTATGAAGGAAGATAACTCCATCATAAGGCCTACAGGCACAAATACTACCGGTGATAACACCCTTAAAAATACAAATTATGTTTATGCTTATAAACGTTATATAGAGGGCCTATACGCAGCTCATCTGGGTTTCAGGCATAGCACCAAACCTGAAGAACCTTGGAGCCCGACTGATATGTCCGGCGGAGCAAGCCTTTCATCAACACAGGATATCCACCCAAGGGCGCAGGATGCCATAGTTGGACCAAGAGGCTGCGACATAGGTGGCTGGTATGAAATGATGCTATATCAGGCAAGATGTATAAAATGGTGGAAGCTGAATTGCATATGCGATTACGATAAAACTTTTGCAATAGGTAACTCAGAAACTTACGTACACAAAAAAGCAGGTGCCACTTTCAACATTGCCGTGCCGAGTTTCTACAATGCTAAATACAAACTCAAAATAGCTGAGAACAGAGGCCTTGGTTTTGCATCACTTGATAAAAGCGAAAGGAACTTAAAAGGTGAAACAAAAAATAATAACCAAAGCACAACTCAATCCAGTGTTAAAGAAACTAATAATCAGGCTGAACTTGCCACAGATTCAAAAGAGATACCAACCGTCGAAATAAGGACCATGTCTATACCTCTCGCTTACAGAGGTATCGCATCACCTGAATTTGCAGGCGCGACAGGTGTTAAAACAGATAACATATCTTACGGCCTTGATGATGTAATGGTCGGTGATATTCTCGTGTGGAATGAAAGCATAGATTACACTCTCTCCTCCGGCGAAAAAATGGATGCAGGCTATCCAAGGCATGCCGCTTATGTCGAAGCCGTGACCCGTGATGAAGGAAATGAAGATGCAGCAGATGCTGCAGGTAAAAGACCAAAAGCCATAGCATTAAAAGTCTCTGAAATGAACTGGGGTAAAAATATTGATTCATGCGGCAATACTAATAAATGGGGTAGAGTAACCAGAAGAACCATAGTTAAACCAATGTGCGCAAGTAATATCAAACCTGAAGATTGCCCTTACAAAACAAGCGTTGGTAAAAGGCAGACCCTGCTTAATAGTTTACTACCTGCCGGTACACCAACACTATTCAACAAAGCAGGAACAATAGATCTATTCGCCTCATGCCAGAATGCTGACTGGGCAGTATGCGTTGAAAAATACTGGAATCAGGTAATGGTTTACAGGCCATACGTATTCAATAAATCTGAAGCTACAACAGATGATGTTACAACTACAACCATAAATGATTTCACCCCTGACCCTAACTATTTCGCCAGCACCTGCCCTAACCACACAACCTACCCGAAAGTATATAACAGAACCCACTATTCTGAAATGGTTGAAGAGATAACCGGAAATGCAAACGGTAACGGAGTTACATTATCCCTGCCTGCAAGTACAAAATCATTATTCCCTAATGAATTAACCCCTGACGATCTTGAAGATACGGTTTCCCTGTATGACCATGTTAAAGTAAGTAAATATATAAGGGCGCTTTATGGTCAGGGTAATATTACCAGAGCTCAGATCGAAAAAGGACTATGGAAACTGTTGATCGACCCTTCCAAAGGCGCCATCCCTATAGATGAATTTGAAGACAAAATGCTGAACGCCCTAGATGGCGGCGCTCTAGGAAGATGCGACCCACCAGTGGATTTCAGGGATAATTATAATCAGGTTCGTACTGATTTTATCTCAAGGGAACAAATTAAAAATAAGGAATGAAAAATCTTATTTACATATTTATTCTGATAATCTTGCTTAAGGCAAATAATGTTTATTCACAAGACGTCAGCGTTAATGACATCCAGACAAAGAACTTCCTTGGCAGCGCACCCAATGAATTCAGGCACAAGATAAATTTCCGCCCGCTTGATACATCCGGCGGTATTAAACTTACTTTATCAATGCTAGAAATACCAGAATTCACTGTTGCCGGACTACCTGTAAATGTTACCCCTCCATGGACATGGGCACCCCGCCCTTATTTCGGTATGATGCCCGGAAAATATGAAAAATTAATGGGTTTCAAATTTGGCGATCAAGACCCTTGCATGTACGCAAAAGGAATTCAATATAACAGTACTGGCACTACAGGCATCTGTGCACAAAATAAATTTTCCGATCTTTCATATAATGATAATTCAATTGAATCCCTTGATACTGCTATCGCTAAGATCTTCAGTAAAGACACACCATCCATCTTCTCCATAGATGCCGTTGCCCAGAATATTGGCTCAGAAGATAGCTGCGAAAAGATCTATGATAATTTCTATGTAGCCAAAAATACTGTTGATAATAATTATAAGATCAATCTTGATGCCTGCATGTATCACTGCAAAAACCCTGATGTGATAGATGATAAATATAAGAGTATCTGCGGAGTAAATGACTGTAATATGAAATACGCTAATGCTCCAAGCGCCAGTAACTGGTGTAAATATTTAGCAGGGCAACTTAACACTTCTTATGGCAACTCAAGCCCACTTAATGGCATCTACCAAAAAAGTCAAAAAACCGAAGGTTTCTTCGGCGATTGCGTTACTAAATGGGTGAACGGTGGAACTGCCACCAACGAGTGCTGCAATCAAGCCGACCTGATGATAAAATACTCTGTTAAAGATGGCACCAAATTCACGGATTTCTGCTCCCATAAAAAAGCGCAATCTATCTGTTATAAGGAATATATTTCAAAGAAAACCATCCACCCTTCGTGCTGCGCGCTTGCCAAAAAATATGGCAGCGCAACAAATATACCTGAAGCCAAAACAAGCCTGATGATGAAAGAAACTTTCGGTAGATCAGTGGAAGGTTTCTGCAGTGGCTATAAAAAACAGGACTATAGTTTTTACAATAACTGCATCACGCAATATAACGGCGGAAAAGGCAGAGTGGTAGAATCTTGCTGCAAGGCTTATGCCCTTGGAATTTTGATACCATCACGCGATGGTATTAATTACCCAACACTTTCAAAATTCTGTAAGATCAGGAATTAATCCTGTATAAAGCTTTCTCTTTAAACTCACAAAGATCATAAACTATGCAATGATAACATTCAGGTTTTCTTGCCTTGCATGTATATCTTCCATGCAGTATCAGCCAGTGATGCGCATGCAGCTTATATTCCTCAGGCACGATCCTGGCGAGCTTCTCCTGTGTTTCATCAGCAGTTTTCGTCTTAACTAACCCCAGCCTATTCGCAACACGGAATACATGGGTATCAACCGCAATTACTGGATGGCCATAAAAACAATTAAGGAATACGTTTGCCGTTTTTGAACCCACCCCGGGCAGCGACCTCAGCATCTCATAATCTTCCGGAACTTTAGAATCATATTCTTTCAGCAATATTTCTGAAAGCTTGATAACATTCTTTGCCTTGGCATTATAAAGCCCAATAGTTCTTATATATTTCTTAAGATTTTCTTCACCAAGCTCCACCATCTTTTTCGGTGAATCAACAACCTTAAAAAGCGATTCCGTCGCTTTATTTACTGATACATCCGTTGCTTGAGCAGACATCACAATTGCTATCAGCAAAGTATAATCATTTATAAAATTAAGTTCTGTTTTAGGCTCAGGATTTTGTTTTTTTAAGCGGGCAAATATTTCAGAAACTTTCTCTTTCTTCATATTTTATGCCGCGAGCTCACATGGCTCATGTTTGATTTCCTGCGATATCTCAGGCCTTAAACCCAATGAATTTATAAGGTCCATATCTTCATTGGAATCAGGGTTGGAAGTAGTAAGTAACTTCTCTCCATAGAAAAATGAATTAGCCCCTGCCATAATACAAAGCGTTTGCGCTTCTTTGGTCATCTCTTCCCTGCCCGCAGATAAACGCACATAAGAGGCCGGCATCATTATACGCGCAACAGCGATCACACGCACAAAATCCAGAATATCCACTTCCTCAACATTTTCCAGAGGCGTACCTGCAACTTTTACCAGCATATTTATCGGCACTGATTTCGGATGTTCCGGCATATTAGCAAGTGTCACCAGCATTTTTAACCTGTCATCCACTCCTTCACCCATCCCAACTATACCGCCACAACAAACTTTCATTCCCGCAGAACGAACATTTTCCAATGTGTTAAGGCGGTCTTCAAAAGTTCTGGTCGTAATTATTTTCGGGTAAAATTCTTCAGACGTATCAATATTATGGTTATAATAATCAAGCCCTGAATCACTTAGTGCGCCAGCCTGATCTTTAGTTAGCATCCCAAGCGTCATACAGGTTTCCATCCCGAGTGATTTAACCTCACGTATAATATTTTGAAGCGCCGGAATATGCCTGTCTTTCGGGCTACGCCATGCCGCGCCCATGCAGAACCTTGTAGCACCTGCTTCCTTAGCTTTTTTAGCGGAAGATAATATCTCATCATGCTGCATAAGTTTATCGGCCTGTAAACCCGTATCATACCTTGAAGATTGCGGGCAGTAAGCGCAATCTTCAGCGCATCCGCCGGTTTTAATACTTAGTAATGTTGAAAGCTGGATTTCCTGCGGATTGAAATATTCGCGGAGCGCCGCCTGCGAATGAAAAATAAGATCGTTCAAAGGGAGGTCATATATCTTCTGTACCTCTTCCAAGTTCCAGTTATTTCTGATTTCTATTTTCACTTAAAACTTCGTTTTTGTTTTTTTCAGTTTATATATACCTTGAACCGCCCTTAAATCAAGCATGATAAAAGATCTGAAAGAAATTTTTAAAAGTGAAATCAGTAAGTTGAACTCTGAAAACCTGCTGAGAAAAGCCTATGATTCAGAAAGGCAGAAAGGCTCAACAATTATCAGGAATGGCAAAACCCTCACCTCTTTTTCCTGCAATGATTATCTTGGTTTAAACCATAATGAAAACTTGATAGAAGCTGGCATTCTGGCAATCAAAAATTATGGAACCGGTTCCGGTGCAAGCCGCCTGATAACCGGAAATAATATTCTCTATAATGAACTCGAAAAAAATATAGCCAATCTCCATAATTGTAATGAAGCAGTAGTTTTTTCCAGCGGCTACAGCGCAAATATCGGCGCCATACCCGCCCTTGCAACTAAAGGTGACTTGATAATCGCAGATAAATTATCCCATAGCTGTATACTGGAAGGCGCAAAACTAAGCGGCGCAGAATTAAAAAGGTTCAACCACAATAATTACACCCATCTTGAAAACCTCCTAAAAGAACACCGCAAAGATTTTGCCAGATGCCTGATAATAACAGAATCAGTTTTCAGCATGGATGGCGACAGGGCCGATTTAAAAAAGATCAACGCAATTGCAAAAAAATATAATGCTTTTGCCATGGCAGATTTCGCCCATGATATTGAATTTGATAAATGGGATATCAAGCATGATAATTTCATAAAAATGGGCACGCTCTCAAAAGCCTTTGCCAGCTTAGGCGGATATATAAGTGGCACCGAAGGCATAAAAGATTTTATGCTTAATAAAGCCAGAAGCCTCATCTTTTCAACCGCCCTCCCTCCTTCAGTTCTCGCCAGCGCTAATGAAGCAGTTAAGCTCGCCGATAAAAATAAAAAAATAGGCAAGCAGGCGCTTACTAACGCAAATAATTTTTATGATCTGGTAAAATATAAACTCGGTGATTTTATAATAAACAAACCACAATCCCAGATAGTTCCTTTAATTATTGGAGAAAATGACAAAGCATTAAAGCTCGCAAAAAAATTAGGAGAAGCGAAGCTTCTGGTGCATGCGATAAGATACCCGACCGTTGCAAAAAACACCGCAAGACTAAGATTTTCATTTTCAAATTTCCATAGCGATAAAGATGTAGAAAACCTTGCAAAAACTTTAATCTCCATTTGCAAATGAACCTTAAAACAAAAATCACAAACAGCTTTTCAGGTAAAGCAAATAATTATGCAGCTTCTGCAATCATGCAGAAAAATATTGCTGAAGAATTAATCTTATATTCCTCAGAACAGATAAAAACTTCTGGCAATATTCTTGATATAGGATGCGGCACAGGTTTTATTGCAGAAATCATAAAAAAAGATTTTAACAAGGGTATTACGCAATCAGATATCTCCCCTGAAATGTGCAGAATAGCATCCGCTTACGGAATAACTATCTGTTGTGATTTCGACAAATTACCATTTCCTGAAAATAGTTTTGACCTGTTAATTTCTTCATGTGCCCTGCAATGGTCACCTGACCTAAACAAAACTTTTTCAGGATTTAATAATATCTTAAAAGACAAAGGCTTTTTAGCTTTTACAATCTTCGGAAAAAAAACTTTTGATGAATTAAATTTACCA
>JANPLD010000071.1:0-48657 GCA_031426355.1 Alphaproteobacteria bacterium
ACATAAACATCAGGTAAAAAGTGCATTTCAATTTTTATCATACCATCACCCTGGCATGTTTCACATCTTCCGCCTTTAACGTTAAAGCTGAACCTGCCGGATTTATATCCACGTGCCTTCGATTCAGGAAGAGCTGTATACAGATCTCTTATAAAGTTGAATGCACCAGTGTAAGTTACTGGATTAGAACGTGGTGTTCTGCCAATTGCCGATTGATCAATTTTGATAACCTTATCAACATATTCAAGACCCGTGAGGGAATCGTAATGCCCCGGAATTGATTTGTAAGCACCATTCAGAATTTTCGCAGCAGCACGATAAAGTGTATGTAATATAAGTGATGATTTACCACTTCCGCTAACGCCTGTTATTACGTTGAATTTCCTTATAGGTAATTCAACATCAACATTGTGCAAGTTATTCGCGCGTGCGCCTTTTAATTTAATATACTTCTCTTTTTCAAAGCTCCTGCGTTTAGGGATTTTAATTTCCAAAGCTCCACTTAAATATTTACCAGTTATTGATTTTGGATTTTTAGCAACCTCATCAGGTGTACCTTGCGCTATTATATAACCGCCATGGATACCAGCGCCAGGGCCAATATCAATAAGGTGATCAGCTGCGCGCATAGTATCTTCATCATGCTCAACAACTATCACTGTATTGCCTAAGTCTCTTAGCGCCCTTAAAGTATGTATCAGTTTATCGTTATCACATTGATGCAACCCGATCGAAGGCTCATCAAGAACATAAAGAACACCGCTTAATCCTGAACCGATCTGTGAAGCAAGGCGTATCCTCTGACTTTCACCACCTGATAGGGAGCCGGATGAACGAGACAATGTAAGATAATCAAGCCCTACATCATGAAGGAAGTTCAAACGCAACTGAATTTCTTTTAATATTCTTTCACCGATCTTATTATGCGTAACACTCAATTTTTTCGGAAGTTGTTTGAACCATTCCATCGCTATATCAATAGTAAGAGCGCAAACCTGACCGATATGCATTTCATTTACTTTCACGCAAAGTGATTCGGGCTTTAAGCGATAACCGCCACACGCCGAACATTTTGTTTCGCCTTGATAAACTTCATACGCAGAACCGATATGGAAAGTATCAGCTTCTGAAACACGGCGTTTCATATTAGGTATAACACCTTCAAAAGATTGTTTTATCTTTTGTGTTCTAAGCCCATCTTCATATTCAAAACTTATCTCCACACCTCTGGAGCCATGTATGATCATATCCTGAACATTTTCAGGCAGGTCATTAAATGGTGTTTCAAGAGAAAATTTAAAATGTTTTGCAAGTGCGTTAAGCATCTGCTTATACATTTTATTATTACTATTAGCCCATGGAGCTATCGCGCCTTCTGCAATCGATATAGTTCTGTTCGGGATGACCAGATCAGGATCATAAAAAAGTTCAGAACCTAAGCCATCACAAGCAGTACAAGCGCCGTAAGGTGAATTAAATGAGAACATTCTCGGCTCAATTTCGGTAAGCTGGAAGCCAGATACCGGACACGAGAATTTTTCGGAGAAAATTAATATCTCCCCATTTTTATGTTCACCTTTATATTTTTCAGGCAGTTCAACTATCTCTGCATAAAGCAGCCCGTGTGACAATTGCAGGGAGGTCTCAATTGATTGTGCGAGGCGATTTCCAAGGTCATCACCTATCTTGATTCTGTCAACCACAACTTCCATATTGTGTTTCTTATTCTTATCAACCTGCGGAAGTTCATCAAGGCCATGAATAACACCGTCAATTTTTACGCGCGTATAACCATTCTTCTTAAGGTCGAGCAATTCCTTCGTATGCTCACCTTTGCCGCCGCGAACTATCGGCGCAAGAATATATAATTTTGTTTCAGGCGGCAGGGCGTTTATTTTATCAACCATTTGTGAAACTGTCTGTTTCTCAATAGGTTTACCTGTCGCAGGAGAATAAGGGATACCAATACGCGCAAATAGAAGTCGCATATAGTCATAAATTTCAGTAATAGTTGCAACCGTCGAGCGCGGATTTTTCGAAGTAGTTTTCTGGTCGATCGCAATAGCTGGCGAAAGCCCGTCAATATGGTCAACATCAGGCTTATTATGCATTTCCAAGAATTGGCGTGCATAAGCGGAAAGTGATTCAACATATCTACGCTGTCCTTCGGCATATATAGTATCAAATGCGAGGGAAGATTTTCCTGAGCCTGAAAGCCCTGTAACTACAACAAGTTTGTTTTTTGGTATATCAATACTGATATTTTTCAGGTTATGTTCGCGAGCGCCTTTTATAGATATAATTTTGTCTGACATAATATTTTTTGACTGTTTAAAAACCAAGACTCCTATATAGCGAAAAATTGCAGGAATGGAAGGGGATAATATGCTTATTTATCCCTTAATTCCCATCAGCCTGCATACGGCCCTTGTCTGGTGCGGGCGGTTGAGGGTGTAGAAGTGGAATTTATCTATTCCTTCCTGCCTTAATATCCTGCATATTTCACCTGTGATTGAAACCGCGACCATATCCCTAGTATGAGGTGTATCATCAAGTCCATCAAAAAGGTCTGTCATCCATTTTGGAATGGATGATTTGCACATCTCACTAAATCTAATAAATTGCTTGAAATTAGATATTACTATAATCCCCGGTATTACAGGGATTTTTATCCCGCGCTTCTGAACTTTCTCCAGATACCTTAAATATATACCAGGTTCAGTAAAATACTGTGTAATTGCCCTGTCAGCTCCTGCATCAACCTTCTCCTGCAAATAATCCAAATCTTTTTCCTCAGATTCAGATTCCGGATGTTTCTCCGGGAATGCTGCAACACTTATATCAAAATTCCCAATCTTTTTTAGCCCTTTAACAAGGTCAGCTGCATAATGATATCCGTCAGGATGGGGTATATAGTTTGTAATACCTTCAGGCGGATCACCTCTCAAGGCAACAATATGGTTAACATTTTCCTTCAGGTAATTCTCTGCTATCTGCTTTATTTCATCTTTAGACGCCTTAATGCAGGTAAGATGTGCGGCTGGTATCAAATTCGTTTCTCTTTTTATACGAACTACTGTATTATGTGTTCTTTCTCTGGTAGTGCCTCCCGCCCCATAAGTTACGGAGACGAACTTGGGTTTTAAGGGTTCTAGTTCTTTTATAGTATCCCATAGAACCTTTTCAGACTCGTCATTTTTGGGTGGAAAGAACTCAAAAGACACAGCCGGAGGCGGAATTTGGAGAAAATCCTCTATCTTTGCTAATAATTTATTTAATTTTTTGCTCACAAATATAAATAATCATCTCAAGTTTATAACAATCAAAGCAACCATATATATTTATGATATTAAGTTTTAAAAGGATATTTTTCATTTCAGCCATTGGAGTTTACTTTTTTTGCATAAATTCCGCAATTTCACAGAATGATTCTATCAGGCTGGTAAATATTGATACTACCAAGCTTCAGGATGATTACGATACAGCTTTAGCTGGTGATAAGCTTGAAGGATATAACAGAGCAGTATTCTCTTTTAATAAATCAATTGATGATTACTTCCTGGCGCCGGTTGCTCGTGGTTACAGATACGCTGTACCTCAATGGGGTAGGAACAGGGTAAGGGATTTTTATAATAATCTTCAGGAACCTCGCAATTTTGTAAATTCTCTACTTCAAGGCGATATTGAAGGCGGGTTTCGCGCTTTCTGGAGAGCTATTGTTAACACAACCTTTGGTGTAGCAGGGACTTATGATGTAGCTGCTGGTTTTGGTCTTCATGAAAAAGACAAATATTTTAGCCAGACCCTAGGTCTCTATGGTTTAAACGCAGGTGACTATTTTATTCTACCACTTATGGGGCCTTCCACTTACCGCGATTTTGCCGGTTTTGTAGTTGATAACTTTATGGAACCTGACACTTACATTGAGCCAACTGGTGCAGCCATTGCAATAAATGGCGCAGAGATCATATCTAAAAGGGAAAGATTGCTTGATGTAACTGACCAGATGGAAGCAGATTCTTTTGATTTATACTCAACACATAAAAGCAGCTATTTACAAAACCGTAAGAAGAATATAGAGGAGACGGCAAAATAATTAATTTATATTGCCAATGAAATTTTTAAAATCTCTTCTAGTTGCACTTTACTTTGTATCTACCTCAGCTTCGGCTCAATCGGTTTTTCCTACAAATGACCCTAAAGATTACGCAGTAAAGGTCGGCAACAGGATAATTGAAATAGTTGAATCAAAAGTTCCTAATCTTGAAAAGCAGAACACTCTAATAGATTTGTTCCGCACAAATTCTGATACTGACTACATGGCAAAATTCGTTATGGGCAGGTTCTTCAGGCAAGCTTCAAAAGAGCAGAAAAGTAAATATCTCGAATTATACAGGGATTACGTTATTTATTCTTATATCCCTCGCTTCAGGGAATATGAAGGTGAGAAACAGCAGGTTAACCAGTCTGTATCTCAGGGCAGCAATGAGTTCATAGTTAAAACAACTATCACATCCCCTAAATCAAAAACAGGTAAGATAAACGTTGATTACAGGCTCCTCAAATCAGGTAACAGCTTCAAGATCATTGATGTAATAGGTGAAGGTGTAAGCTTGCTTACAACCCAGCGTTCTGATTTTGCGGCGCCTTTATCCCAGAAAGGTATAGATTTCTTCCTTATCAGGCTTGAAGACAAAGTTGCAAAACTGAAATCTACTAAGTGGGAAAATAGGAAAAAAAAGTAGAACTTCATTTCTAAACCTTGATTTATCTCAAAAATTTTCAATAAAGGCTTATTAAGAAAATAAAACCTCATATTTATGAATTTAGAAAAGAATAAGATAGTTGCTTCTATATTGCTCGCTGGTGTCATTGCTATGATAGCTGGAACTGCGGCAAAGATACTTTATTTTGGCGCCAGCCATCATGAGGAAGAGAAAAGAGGATACACTATTGAAGGCGCCGAAGAAGCTGCAAGTGGCGCAGGTGAACCAAAGGTTGAAGTTGATAAAAATGCACTTCTTGCTGAAGCAAAAGCTGAAGATGGAATGAAAGTTGCAACCAAATGTCTGGTCTGCCATTCCCTTAACAAAGGTGAAGCTGCGAAGGTTGGCCCTAATCTTTATGGCGTAGTTGGTAATAACCATGCGCACATGGCCGGCTTCCAGTATTCTAAAGTTATGGCTGAAATGCATGATAAAAAATGGACATATGAAGACCTCTGGGCTTTCATCAATAACCCTAAAGTATATGCCCCGGGAACTAAAATGGCTTTCGCCGGTATCAAAAACCCTAAAGAACTTGCTGCGCTTATAGTTTATTTACGCAGCCTTTCTGATAGCCCGATTCCATTACCTGCTGCTGCAAAATAGATTTTGCTGACTCGGTTAATTGAATTTATTTTTTATTGAGATATAATTTGTCTTCTAAGAGTAAAACTCAAAACATAAGCGATGGAATATTTTCAAAACTCCCAAAGCCTTCTTTGGATAATCCTCGGCATAACCCTCATTCTTACTGAAGTTATAGTAATGCCTGGCGTTGGCCTTATTACCGCCGGTATGGCAGCTATCACGCTGGCAGCTCTTATAATATTCAAACTCGTTGATGGCTCAGATTTTTTTACAAATCTGGCTTACTTCTTTTCTTTCACAATAATGTGGTGGGTGATAATCTGGCGTCCACTTAAAAGCTCAATGAAAAAGCATAAAGATACTGCAAAATCTTATACCAATATCATTGGCACTTATGGCGCAGTTGATGAACCTGAAGGCCTAATAGAAGGCAGGATAGGGTACATAAAGTGGAGCGGAACCAGAATGCGTGCGCGTATTCGCCCTGAATCTTCTGCCAAAGAAATCAAAAATGGTGATACAGTTTGGATATACGATAACAAAGAAGGTATATTGTTAGTTGATAATATTGAGAAATAGCTTGAAATTAGTAATTTAAAGTGATGATAATATTCTTCTAACTTTAAACTTCAAACTAAATCCTATGACCCTAGATACCTCTGCTCTTATGATAGCCATCCTATTATTCGGCATAATCACTCTTTTTAAAGGTGTTAAAATAGTTCCCCAGCAACAGGCGTGGGTAATTGAAAGGCTAGGTAAATTTAACAGCACGCTTGATGCTGGTTTAACCCTGATAATCCCTTTTATTGACAGAATTGCATATAAGCATTCACTTAAGGAGCAGGCAATTGATATACGTTCTCAAAGGGCGATAACAAAAGATAATGTTAACCTTGAGATAGATGGTGTTCTATATGTCAGGATCATTGATGCAAAGCTCGCATCATATGGTGTAACCGACCCTTATTTTGCGCTTACCCAGCTTGCCCAAACCTCAATGCGTTCAGAAATAGGTAAGCTAGACCTTGATAAAACTTTTGAAGAACGTGAAAAGCTGAATGTTAATATAGTTAACTCTCTCAATGAAGCTTCATCTACCTGGGGCATACAATGTATGCGTTACGAAATAAAGGATATAAATCCGCCTGAAAGCATATTAAAATCAATGGAGCAGCAGGTAACGGCTGAGCGTAATAAGCGCGCATTAGTTTTGGAGTCCGAAGCTGGCAGGCAATCTAAAATAAATATAGCAGAAGGTAAAAAGGCGGAGCAAGTTCTTGCATCAGAAGCATTTAAAATTGAGCAGATAAATAAAGCTGAGGGTGAGGCTTCCGCAATACTCACGGTTGCTGAAGCAACTGCAAAAGGAATAGAAGCTATCGCAAGCGTGATTGAGAAAACAGGTGGTAAAGATGCTGTAGCGCTAAAATTGGCAGAAAATTATATTGAGGCTTTTGCCAATTTAGCAAAACAGTCAAACACTATGATCATTCCATCAAACGCTGGTGATGTAGGCTCATTTATCGCTCAGGCATTAGCTATTTTTGATAATGTAAAACAATCTCAGCAAAAATCTAGAGGATCTTTAAATTAGAGTTTTAATACAATCTATTACGTTAGTTACTTAAAGTTTTATATTATATAATGTTTTGGTTTAATTTATTAGCCTAACAAACTGTAATTCAGTAGGGGAAAATAACTCTGATTCTGCTGCATAAATACCACTCTAATTTAATGGTTTCTTAACATATTTGTGATATAATATTTGAAAAGGACTCATCAGATAATATGCATAATAATATATTGAAATTACTTCCTATTTGCCTTTCTCTAACACTAGGTAGCTGTTCTTTTTTCGATAGCACCCCTTTAAGCCCTTTTGAACAAATGCTGCAAAAAAATCAGGTTGGCTCTACCCCTATGTTTATGGGTGATCTTCCAGCGGGAAATGATTCTTATAGTTTAGGTTTTAGACAAGGCTGTAGCTCTGCCCTATCTATAATTGGTGTGGGTGGTGTTTCAACATTTCAAAATGAAATATCTTTGGACACAAATAGAAAAAGTGAGGATCCTCTTTATCACAAAGGGTGGAACTCAGGAAATAATTACTGCAGTTACTATACAGATGTAGACCCTTTATAACTTATATGAACAAACTGGTTTTACATATTGGGTTAATTCTGGTTATCCAGCTTTGCTTAACTTCGTGTAATACAGATTATTACGGCAGAACTAGCTTCCAGCCGGGTTTTTTAGAACTGCAACCACCTCCGGGGCCGGAGCTATACAGAAAAGGTTGGGCAGATGGTTGTGAAAGCGCTGCTAATGCTTATTCAAATGGTTTCTATAAACAGGTAAAGGCTTTTGAATATAGGTATGATGCTCATTATCGTAACGAACCATTATACACGCAGATCTGGAAAGATGCATTTGTTTACTGCTCAATTGTATGGGAACGTACAAACAGCTTAGGGGGAAGTATATGAAAAATTTTGCATATACTATACTTTTGCTTTCTGTTTCTTCGTGTTCATATCTTGATCCGACTAGGGCAGGTAGCCCCTTTAAACAATGGATGTATGAAGGACCCAATGAAAACACAGACAAAAATAAAGATGTAGACCCATTATATTTGAAAGGCTGGCAGCAAGGTTGCCAAACGGGTGTTAGCGCCAATACTAATGCTTGGTATATGCAGTTCTACCATTTTGAGCAGGATTCAACCTTGGCATTTAACCCAACATATTACAAAGGCTGGAAAGATGCTTTCAATTACTGTGGTAGATATATTTACCAATATAACAGGGTTACAGGATTATTCTAAATGAAGAAACTTCTGCAAATATTTCTTGCTGCCATTCTTTGCACCTCCTGTGATACCTTTAGGGAGAGTATATTGCGCCCTCTTAATTTATGGGAAACCACACCTTTTGGTATAGGTGAAATGCCTAAAGGTGGCTCCCCTGAATTTGAGCAGGGATGGAAAGATGGTTGCGGCAGTGGCTTGGCTGCTTACGGTGGTGGCCCTTACAGAAATGCGGGATACAAATTCCGTCAGGACTGGCGGATGATAAATAATAAAGATTACTATAATGCCTGGCAAGATTCCTATTTATATTGTCGTTGGTATATCTGGAATTACATTCAAGACGGTAGCGTAAACTCCATATTTTAAATTTTATGAGATTATTTTATACATTTGCTTTGCTGTTTTTGCTATCATCATGCGATTATGTTTTTACACCAAAACCAACGTATGACTTACCTTATGAGGTTGATCCAACAGCGCCTCCATTATATAAACTCGGCTGGCAGCATGGCTGTTATTCAGGGTTTTCCGCATATGGTAACAACTGGTATAAATCACAATATAAATTCACTCAGGATATGAGGTATGTTCATGAGGATATGTATTTTAAACCATGGACAGATGGCTTTAACTATTGCCGTGCCTACATAAATAGAACTTTATCAGGCGATCCTAGAAAAAATCAGGAAAACCCAACTTTATTTAGTACGGATAGTTTAAATATAACTTCCGGCAATCTCCGTGATGACCCGGCCATTTATAAAACCGGCGTTTTCAGCGGCAGGTCAACAGAAGGTGTAATAGGCGGTGGCCCTTTCAATGCAGTAAAGCTGCCATGGTTGGGTTCCGCAGCTTGGGGTGAAAGCGTCGATGAATGTGACTGGTTAAATCGCTGTGGTGATGATAAGCCTGTTGACCCAATTGATGCCATGCTTGGTGTCTGGTAATTAGATAAGTTTTATCTCTATTGAATGTATGGTTTTGTAATATTCTGCTAATAGAGCAGCTATATTTTTATGTTTTTCCAGCGTATTTTTCCCTTTAATATCATCTTTTGAAACTATTATTTTAAGATGTGTTACCTCAGAAGTAGAATCTCTAATTCCTGCATGGCCTGAGTGGTTTGCTGAATTATCAATTAATTCAACATGTTCCGGGTGATATTTTAATATTATAAGCTCTTTTATCAAGGATAGTATTATCATAAATAATTATATTAAATTTATTCAATAGTTTAGCTAAATACTTTCTACTTTTAGTTGCAGTTTTTGTTGTTTTTTAAAACAGTTTATGATAGCATCAAAACTTATAAGAATTCGGGGGGATTCGTATATGTTTAGATCAAAGAAGATCCATTTGCTTCACATGGGAAGAAGTATTCGTGAAGCAAATGATATATCCAATATGTTAAGGGATTCATTTCCAAAGGCAAGTTTTTCAAACGTTGCTTCATTAACAGAATCTTCAGCCTTTTTTGTTTCATCAGATAGGCCTGATATAATCCTTATAAATTCTGACATAATAGATTTTAATGATTACAGGGCCATATCACTTGCAAAATATATATCTGAAGATATTCCAGTCATATTCGTTTCTGATGGTGACCATATGAGCAGTATTAAAGCGCTTAAATTCGGCGCCGATAATTATATAATGCTAAATAAAGGTATAATGAGCTTTAAGAAAATTATAACATCGTGCCTGCATTTATGTTCAGATAGGCAGTTCGCAAAACAATATGCTAATTATTGATCGGAAAAATATCCTTCCAGTAACTCTGTATAATTAAAGTCAGGATAAAAGTAATAATTGTTGTCACCAGAAATTTTATTTTGATATATGCATTTTTAGGTGCTGCAGTGGCATTCCCTTTAAATTCAGGGTTTTCATCTTTCTTAACTCCAAATGGCAGCACGCAGAATATCACTGTCCACCATGTTAAGCAGAAAATAAAAAAGAAATTTATTATATTGCTCGCCATATTATTTATAATTAAGTATCAATTTTCTAAACTTAAACAGCCTTATAATGAAATTACTATCATTTTTTACAATATTAGCTTTAGTTTTTTTTGCATTATTTCCATACGCAGATCTGCATGTAAGTTCCTTCTTTTATGATAAGGGGCAATCAGTATTCACTTACCGTAACTCATTACTCTCTGTTATTATATTCTATTCCGTAAGAATATTAACAATATCCATTTTTATGATCTGCCTGTTCATCATAACGTATGATTCAGGATATTTTAAAGCCATATATTCAAGGATACTTCCAAAATTAAACGGCAAAATAAGGAATTTTCTTAAATTTGATAATAAGCAGGCCACTTTTTTGATTCTTATAATACTTATCACTCCCGGTATATTAGTTCACTGGGTTATGAAGCCAATGTGGGATAGGGCGCGCCCGGTAAACGTTCAGGAGTTTGGCGGTAAATTAAAATACACGGATTTTTATCATGTCCGTGCCGAACAGCAGGGCAGGTCATTCCCATCAGGCCATGCCTCAATGGCATTCTCTTTACTCGCATTTATTTATATCGTTAGGAAAGAAAGGCGTAAAAAAGTTTTGGCTGCAACTCTTACTTACGCAATAATAGCTTCACTATGCAGGATATGGCAGGGCGGACATTTCTTAACGGATGTTGTCTTTAGCGCGCTTATAACGCTCTGGACGATATATCTTCTGAAGAGATTCTATCTGGATAAGCACGATAAAAACAATCATCAGAAACTAAAACCTTAAGCCGCAGCATCTAAAAATTTACCATTTTTCGATTTTATCATCTCTCTTATATCATTTGCAGCGTTTTCTATCATGTCCTTATCAAGCCCCCTTACAACAAGACTAACTGCATATCTGCCTTCAACAACAAGCGGATAGCTACCAATTTCCGTATCAGGATATTTATTCTGTATATCAGTAAGCGGCTGCGCAATATCACCTTCTATCAGGTTACAACTAACGGTCTCGGAAAATATTTTCCTGCCCTTCTGTAAAAATTGGGACGCATAATCAAACATCACCTGCATTATACTTGGTATACCTGCAAGAATGAAAACATTCTCAATTTTACAGCCTGGCGCTGAGGTAAGTGGATTATCTATAAGCTCAGAACCTTGAGGAACTTTAGCCATCCTGAGCCTAGCTTCATTAAGCTTGCTATTACGGTTCTCATAATAAGCCTCAAGCCTTTTGCGAGCTTCCGGGTGTTCAACAACCGGAACACCAAAAGCGTAAGCAATAGAATCAATTGTTATATCATCATGGGTTGGGCCAATACCGCCAGTTGTGAAAACATAATCATATTTACTGCGAAGCTCATTTATAGCTAAAGCTATCTCTTCTTTTATATCCTGAACAACGCGAACTTCAACAAACCTTATGCCCATTTCAGTAAATTTCTTTGCAACATAATTAAGATTCTTATCCTGCGTTTTACCTGAGAGGATTTCATTCCCAATTATAAGCAACGCAACGGTTTTATTTTTTTCAGTCATACTTGGTATATTATATATTTATTCCAACGATCCCTTCATATTTTGTTGCGCCTTTCATCAAAACCTCACCCGAATCTGTAAGCTCAATTTCAAGCACGCCACCATTCATATGAATATTGATCTTATTATCGCATAATCCTTTTTTATTTGCGATCACTGCCGTAGCACAAGCACCAGTACCACATGCAAGAGTTTCACCAGCTCCGCGCTCAAACACCCTAAGCTTAATATTAGACCTGTCTAATACCTGCCCAAATTCAACATTGGTTCTTTCGGGATATAAAGAATGATATTCTAGGGGTGCCCCAATCTTTGTGACATCAAGCTTTTTAACATCTTTATCATTGAATAAAAAAACCATATGCGGATTACCCATGCTTACGGCCGCAGGCCTTTCAAACCCTTCAATATCTATCGGTAAAAAATTTATATCTACATTTTCTGTAAGAGGTATTTTTTCCCAATTAAAGATCGGTTTGGCCATATTTACCGAAACAATATTATTACCGAGATTTTCAGCAATAAGCAGGTCAGCTTTAGTTTTAACTTTTATAACTTTTTTATTTAACTCTTCAGAGATTTTTAAACCCACGCACCTGCTGGCATTACCACAGGCTGAAACTTCTCCTCCATCAGAGTTATATATCTCCATAAATATATCCGCATCAGAAGCGGAGCGGAGTATTAAAAACTGGTCACAGCCTTTCGTCTCAACGTTATTCCGTAAAGATAAATTTATTACATTATTTTTTACAACGTCAATATCAGCCTCAGATTGCCCTCTTGCATCATAGATGAGGAAATCATTACCCAGACCGCTCATTCTTTCCAGTTTTATATTAATCATCTTGGGTTATAGTGTATTTTGGTGGTATTATTTATCATATAATGAGGTTAATACCAATGTTTAAGTGGTTATTTATATTAATTATAGCGTTTTTCATATCTTGGATTTTCTTTAAAAATGACTTCCCAGATTTTGTACAGAATTCCGGCGTGGCTGACATTATGAATACCATATCATATCCGGCTGAAGAGCTTATTGATTCCCAGTTCCCAGAGGTTCTGACACTATCAAAAAAACCAGAGGTTTATAAGTTGTTACCTGAACAATTATCTGACTTTAAACGTGCTTCTGAAACGAAAGACAGGCAGGTTATCTATTATTTTTATAACCCCGAAGGTATGAGTAGCAAGTTAATACTTAATTCCCTTAACAGGCTTGTAAAGCAATACCCATATACGAATTATAATATTGACTATCTTTTTATTGCTATCACTGATGATAAAGAAGCTTTATCACTTTATCTAAAACAGTTTTCTAAAATAAATTTTGTACCTTATTTTGTAAGTAAAAGTGATTATAACTCGGTATTGATGTTGTATCAGCGTAATAATCTATATCCTCATACAGATCTCCCAAGGGCGATTTTCAAGAAGAATACTCAAAATGAATATATGGAAGTACAGTCAGGCTTCTTCACTAAAGGCAGGCTAGAAGTATTGATAGGGCAAAAAATTTAACATAAGCAAAACTTATATGAAAAAAATATTATCTTTTTTTCTATTTATATTAATTATAGCCACCACTTATACTTACATTTCTTCAGGCGCTGGTATTTCGCAAAGTTCAGTTAATGAAGAAGATGTACTCTCAGAAAATAAAAGACCAAATTATAATATGGGTAAACTGATTATTAAAACTGCTGATGGCAGGCAGATAAATTACAATGTGGAAATTGCTGATGATTACACAAAACGCGCTTACGGCCTTATGCATGTAAAAACCATGCCCGCTGATAGAGGTATGATATTCGCTTTTGATGATGAGAAAATCCGTGATTTCTGGATGAAGAATACTTTTATCGCACTTGATATAATTTACGTAGGCTCTGATTTCACGATCAAGCACATAGCAAAAGATACTACTCCACATTCACTGGAAATGATAAATTCTATCTATCCGGCGAAATATGTTATTGAGCTTAATGCCGGTGATGCCGTAAAGAACAAGATTAGCCCGGGTGATAAAATAGAGTTTTTTAAAGAGAAAAGTAATTTTGTTAATTAGTCCATGTCGATATATTTACCAATAGCTGAGATACCCATAGATATATTCCTGTTGCTCCTGATCGGAACCGCTGGCGGTTTCCTTGCGGGAATGTTCGGTATTGGTGGCGGCTTTCTGGTTACCCCAATTCTTATGTTCATTGGTGTGCCGCCTTATGTTGCTGTTGCAACCTCTGCTAACCAGATCATTGCTCCATCTTTAACCGGGTTCATGAGTCACTGGCACCGCAAGAATGTTGATATAAAAATGGGTTTGTTCCTGCTTGCTGGCGGTCTAATAGGTTCTTATACGGGCATATTAATATTCTCTTGGCTTAAAAAATTAGGGCAGATAGATCTTGCGATATCTATCCTTTACGTATTTTTCCTTGGGGCAATTGGCAGTATAATGTTTTATGAAAGCGGTAAAAACTTACTTCATTTAAACCATCCTAAAAATAAAGAGAAAAAATATAAAGTTAAGCTTGAGAATCTACTTGGGTTAAGCCGTCTCAAGGCTTACATGAAAATTAATAAGATGCCTTTTGTTACCAGTTTTCCACGCTCTGAGCTAAGTGTAACTGCGCTCCTGCCTTTAACAATAGGTATCATTGCCGGCATAATGGTTTCAATAATGGGTATAGGTGGCGGCTTTTTAATGATACCAGCCATGATATACCTTCTCAAAATGCCAACTAATATGGTTGTTGGTACTTCATTATTCCAGATCATATTCACATCTTCCCTAGTGACAGTAATGCATTCGGTTAGCACACAATCTGTTGATATGGTTCTGGCTTCAATATTGATATTTGGTGGTGTTATTGGTGCAAGATTTGGTGCGCGAGTCGCTATGAGGATACCTGCCGTAAAACTCCGCTTCCTGCTTTCGATATTGATACTTTTGGTCGGCTTACGCCTAGCAGGCGGCCTCTTCATGCAGCCTGAGAACATTTATTCACTTACAGAAGTGGATGGCAAATAAATGTTATTTAAAAATAAATATTTCTTCCTGCTGTTTCTCACTGTCCTATTTTTTGCTGATAATTCTTATGCGCGTTCAGTTGTTGCTGATGCTTTCCCTAGAAAGATTGACATAGACCATAATTTCAAAGGTATTAACGTTCTTGTATATGGTGCAAGGAATGATGCCGGAACCATAGTTGTTGCAGTCCGCGGTCCTAAAAAAGATTACGTACTACGCAAAAAAGGCAAGATAGCAGGCATCTGGACCAATATAAAAAGCCATCAGGTAAGTGACATGTATAGCTTTTATGCTAACGCCACAACGCGCACACTGTCTGATATCCAAAATGATTCTCTGATGAAAGCCCTTAACTTAGGCGTCACCAACCTCGATTATAAAATAGTAGTAAAAGATGAAGATTTAAGCGAATTCTTTGGCTCTGAGGATATTTCCCCAAGTGAAGAGGTTAACCTTCTTATGCAAAGTAAAAATCTTTATGCATCAAAAGATTCGGAGATATATTTCTGGGGTGAAACTCTATTCAAAACCTTTATCACCTTCCCAAAAA
Source organism: Alphaproteobacteria bacterium (assembly GCA_031426355.1). Lineage (GTDB taxonomy): Bacteria > Pseudomonadota > Alphaproteobacteria > Rickettsiales > UBA8987 > JANPLD01. The sequence goes on from JANPLD010000071.1 coordinate 15,254, forward strand.
ATATTATCCGCGGAACCTATAACATAGATATATATTTATTTAATGATGGCCTTCTGACAAGCTACCAGACACTTCCAATAATAGTAGAGCAAGTGGGTTTCGAAGCCTTTATGTTTAATTTTGCCCACACCAATTCGGCCTTATACGGTATCATTTCCGTATCGATCGCCCTCATAATGGGTTGGTTCGCCGCGTTTCTGTTTAGAGTTAGATAAGTTATTAACTAATTGATTTCCTGCACACGACTTCATTACCATTACCAATATAATTTATTGCATCAAACCCGAGTGACGCCAGATATATCCCTCTACCGCTAGCCTTAAACGCACGCTCCGGTTCAAGAAATAAATAGGGCGTACAGTCAAAACCCATTCCCTGGTCTTTAATAGTTAAGAACAGATTGTAATCATCCCTGAGAATTTTTACCTCAACTTTTTTATTGGAATAATCCTCATGGTTTAACCTGTATTCAATTTCCTCATCCCAGCCGCCTTCCATGATCAGCTGATTTTTTTCGTGGTAAGTTATGCATAAATTGCCATGCTCCACCGCATTTATCAGAAGCTCCGATATTGGCCCGACCATTTTCCTTGGCTCTGAATATGATATCGCAAGTGTGTGTGCTATGTCTTTTGCTTCATCCAGCGTTTTATAATTAAAAGTTGCCTCATTTAATTTATTCATCCCGCCTTTGAATTTCTTTCTGCTTTCAATATAAAAATCCGTCAGCTCATATATCTTTCTGTTCCGCCTGTTGGTTCTGAGTGCCGACTTCACTAGTGTTGAAAGCATATTATGTGCATATGGCTTTATAATGTACCAGTAAACCCCGGCATCAATACCCTCCATCACCTGGTGGTCTTCATTGGCAGCTGTCTGCATTATTACTGGTATATCTTTAAAGCGGCCAAATTCCCTTAGGCGCCTGATAAAACTTATGCCATCCATTTTCGGCATCATCCTGTCAATTACAATAACATCAACTGATGTGGTTTGCTCATTTAGAACTTCTAAAGCCTCAACACCATCGCGCGCACTCACAGTTTCATAATTATTTTTCTTTAGTATGTGATTCATTATTTCCAGATCTTCCACCTGGTCATCCACAGTTAACACTTTTCCGTAATAAGACATGAACTTTCCCCCAAAAGTTTAAATTTTATAGACAATACTACTAGCGATTGTTATGCCAAATAGATACCGCTTAAAATACAATACCTTAGGGTCAAGGTTAGGTTCATGCTTTCTCAAAAAAACACTAAATTGTTTTATTCCAAGAAAATTAGCGATTATTCTACAGGTAAGTAGGAAATCATAATTATAACATTCATCATAGTTCAAATTAAATTTGCTAAAGAAAAAATATTAAATTAATGAATTTATATAGGAAATAATCTTAAAATTCTAATATGGCATCATTGAAAAAAACTCCATTATATAAAAACCATATAAGTGGCGGCGCAAAAATGGCTCCCTTTGCAGGTTTTGAAATGCCTTTATATTATAAGGCTGGTATAATTGCAGAGCATAATGCTGTTAGAACTAGGGCAGGGTTATTTGATGTATCTCATATGGGGCAGTTAAGGGTAACCGGCCTTTCAGCTCCATCTTATTTTAACAAGATCACACCATCTGACTTTCACAGGGTTTTGGATTTTTCATGTAAATACACAGTTCTCACTAATGAGAATGGCGGCATAATAGATGACCTTATCATCACGAGGATTTCCCGTGATGAATTCCACGTTGTTGTAAATGCCGGTTGCAGGGATAAAGATTTCTCATGGTTCAAAGAAAACCTAGTTGAAGGCGTAAAGCTCGACTTTTTGGAAAAGCAGGCGCTGATAGCAATTCAAGGTCCTGAAAGCGAAAAAATATTACAGAATCTTGTAGATGCCCCGCTCAATAAGATCGGTTATATGAAAGCAGGTTTTGCAAATATATTCGGTGAAAAATGTTTTATCACCCGCACAGGCTATACTGGTGAAGATGGTTTTGAGGTCAGCATATCAGAAAAAAATGCTGGCAAACTTTGGGATGATCTGGTGAATAAACATAATGTGCAACCAGCAGGCCTTGGCGCACGCGATGTATTACGCTTGGAAATGGGCTACCCGCTCTATGGCCACGATATGAATGATGAAACAACTCCTCTTGAAGCAGGCCTTGGATGGGTAATGTCAAAAGATAATTCAGGTTATATTGGCATCGGAAAAATAAAAGACCAGAAAACTGCAGGCTTGATCCGTAAAAGGGCAGGGCTGGTATTTAATGAAAAGGTAGTTGCGCGTGAAGGTGCGGAAATTTATAAGAATGGCAAAAAGGTTGGCGTTATAACCAGTGGCGGTTTCTCTCCTATACTGCAAAAACCTATCTCAATGGGCTTTTTAGAAACTGCGCTTTCCAACGACAATGAAGAAGTTGATGTTGATGTGCGTGGAAAATTCTATAAAGCCATAATTAAAAAATATCCGTTCATAAATGTTAATACAAAGAAGGCTTAAATATAACCGTCATCCTGCGAATTGCTGAAAGCAATTGCGCAGGATCCCATGAGATAATAACTCTGAGATCCTGCGCAGATGCTTTGCATCTCGCAGGATGACGAAAACTACTAAAAAAGGTTTTAATATGACAATAAAATATACAAAAGAACACGAAACGATAAAAGTTGAAGGCGACGTTATAACTGTCGGTATCACCGACTACGCCAAAGATGCACTTGGCGATCTGGTATTTATCCAGCTCCCGGATAAAGGTAAAAAAATTAAAAAAGGTGAAGAATTTGCGGTAGTTGAATCCGTAAAGATCGCATCAGAGATATACACCCCAGTAAGCGGTGAAATAGTTGAAGTAAACACTCCCCTTTCGGACAATGTTGACCTACTTAAATCAAGCTTGGAAAAAGGCTGGGTCGCAAAAATCAAAATGTCTGACCCATCTGAACTTTCAGAGCTTATGGATGAAGGTAAATATAAAGACTACCTAAAATCTCTTGGTTAATTATCTTTGTTTTCCGTGTTGTGGTGCCGACTTTGAACTGGATATTACTTCTTGCTCATAATCCTTCTGAAAATCTTTAAGCTTTATTCTGCAATTTTCAGATGCTTTCGAGGATAATTTATAATCTTCGACTCCCTTATTTTCGTCTTTTAATTTCAATTCTTCTATAGCATTTTTATATAATGATTTCCAAAGCGAGTCATATAATGAGAAGGGCATGTTTTCTGTTTTACTTTCTTTCATTATTTTATAAGCTTCATATTCTTTTCCATTTTCAACCAGTTCCACAACTGTGGCGCCATAAGATTGTATAAGATCTTTTTGTCCATTTTTAGGATCAAAAATATAAGCCATTTTATATTTTGTAAGAGTTTCTAGTGGCCCACCTTGATTTGTATGATTTTCATATTCAATAAGCTGTAATCCTATTAAACCTAATTTGTCTAATTCTACATTATGCTTATTAGCAAACTTATCAGTTTTGGGAGGAAATCCACCTATTGTTGACTCATAAAGAATGCCATTAATACTTAATCTGGCATGTTCATCATTTATATAGGATATAATTTTAATATCGGTAAAAATAAAATTTCCGCTCTTATCCTTTAAATTACTTAAATTATCATATGTGAGATAAGAAATAGAAGAACAATCGCCTTTTCTCTCAGTTAACATTTCTATATAAGATGCGTGTGCTTCAGACGTAATAAAGGTGCTGTATAAATAATTTGCAAACAAAACCTTCTGCTGATCCGTAGTAAATTTCTCTTTAAACTTAGGTAGAATAATTTCTTGTTCAGATATCCAATCTTTAAAAGTTACATCTTTGACACTAATCCCATCCTCATATAATTGCTGATTAGTATACAAATTTAAAAATTCACTGGTTTTTTCTTTGTGAGAATTTAGTAATCCTTCTTTAATGTATGGTAAATATTCTTCTGAAAACTCAATCTTGTTACCATCTTGGGTTTGTAGATCAATTAACTCCCCTATATTTATATTTTTAAACCGGATGGAATTATCAATTATAAAGGGTGTTATGCCATATTCATCAACTAGGTTATATAGTTCTTCTCTGATCTTTTTTACGCTGTCTTCATTTTCCTTTAAGCTAGGATTTTCAAGTTTAATTATTGCATCAATTATTTTATCATACTTTTTCTGAAATTCAGAAAAGGGAAAATCTTTTTGCAGTAAAAAATCCAGGGATTTTAAAATGTCAGGATTTTCATTGATGATTTCTTCAAAATTATTAGTCACGGCTTATTTCTTGGTTAGTGGCTAGAATAGCAAATAGTGGTTAATAAAGTCTTAACAAAATACTTTTATTGGTAAAAAATAAGCATATAACTTAGTTATAATTTTAATTAAAATCTATGCGTTATCTCCCGCTTACTATCTCTGAAAAAACTGAAATGCTTGCTAAAATAGGCGCCGTTTCTGTAGATGAGCTTTATTCAGCAATTCCATCTTCGATCTTTAAAGGTCAGAAATTCAATCTGCCTGATCACTTAGGTGAAATGGAAGTTGAAGCAAAGATGAAATCTTATGCTAATCAGAATATACCAGCTTCAAATATCCCATTCTTTTTAGGCGCAGGCTGTTATTTTCACCATGTCCCAGCAAGTGTTGATTATATAATCCAGCGTTCAGAATTTTTAACATCATACACTCCATACCAGCCGGAAATAGCGCAAGGTACTCTACAATATATATTCGAGTTCCAAAGTATCATTGCACGCTTAACGGGTCAGGAAGTTGCAAATGCTTCAATGTATGATGGTGCAACGGCAACTGCCGAAGCCGCCCTTATGGCTCTTCGTATCAGAAAAGACAGGAAAAAAATAAAGATCCATGGCCGTATACACCCTCATTATGAAGAAGTTCTAAGAACTTACCTTACAAATTATCCTGAAGTAAAAATTGAAAATGGTGAAGCTGATGACCAGACCGCCTGTGTTATAGCACAATCGCCTGATTTCTTTGGTGAGCCTCAAAATTATGCAGAACTCAGGAAAAAATGTGATGATAACGGCGCGCTTATGGTTGTTGTTATAAATGAGATATTATCTCTCGGATTATTACCCGCTCCGGTTCAGGCTGATATAGTCTGCGGTGAAGCACAATCTATCGGAGTTGGCATGAGTTACGGTGGCCCTCATTTGGGTTTTTTCACTTGCAAAAGGGAATTCGTTCGCCAGATGCCTGGCCGTTTATGCGGCGAAACGGTAGATGCCGATGGCAAACGTTCATTCGTTCTTACCCTCAACACTCGCGAGCAGCACATTAGAAGGGAAAAAGCTACCTCGAACATATGTACTAACCAAGGTCTTATGGCTCTGGCATTTACTGTGCATGCGGAACTGCTTGGTGAACAGGGTGTTAAGCATCTTGCAAAAATAAATCACAATAAAACCTGCAAATTATTTGATGAGATCACAAAGATAAAAGGTGTTAAACCTGTAAATAAGAATTTCTTCAATGAATTTGCGATTGAGATTACAAGAAACGCAAAACAAGTAGTAGAAAACCTTTCAAAGAATAAAATAATTGCCGGTTATGCCGCCGATGAAAAAACTCTTATCATTTGCGCAACGGAATTAACCAGCGAAGAAAATATCAAGAAATTTGCTGAAGCACTTAGCAATGAATTAAAATAATTAACAATATGCAGTCAGTTAAATTAAAACCAATTAATGATAATATTTCTGAAATGGAAAATTTAGATGCAATAATAGGCGATTCGCGTGCACTCAAATATGAAGAAAAGCTCATATTTGAACAATCCTCAAAAGGCGCCTGCGGTGTCGATCTGCCGGAAATAAATAATTTTGAGAATAGAACAGGGCAGGTAGCCCGTGAAGAGATCGGCCTTGCAGAAGTTTCTGAGCCTCAAGTTGTCAGGCATTTCGTTCGCCTCTCTACGCAGAACTATTCAATTGATAGTGGCATATTCCCGCTTGGTTCCTGCACTATGAAGCATAACCCACGTTTGAATGAAAAAGTTGCCCGTCTTGATGGTTTTGCAAATATCCATCCGCTTCAGCCAGTATCAACAGTGCAGGGCGCACTTGCAATGATGTATGAATTGCAGGAATGGCTAAAGGAGCTTTCTGGTTTACATTCCATATGTTTAACTCCTGCCGCTGGTGCCCATGGAGAGCTTGCTGGTATCATGACCATTCACAAATATTTTGAAAAACAGGGTAAACAAAGAAAAATCGCTATAATTCCAGATTCAGCTCATGGCACTAATCCAGCTACAGCAGCACTCTGCGGATATGAAATCCGCCAGATACCAACTGCTAAAAACGGCAAAGTGGATTTTGAAGCGTTCAAAAATGCACTATCAGAAGACGTAGCTTGTATAATGTTAACCAACCCTAATACTTGCGGCTTATATGAGTCCCAGGCCCATGAAATAGCGGATGCCATTCATAAAATTGGCGCTTTTTTTTATTGTGACGGAGCAAATTTCAACGCGATTGTAGGCAAGGTAAAACCGGCTGCTTTTGGTGTGGATGTTATGCATTTCAATTTGCATAAAACATTCTCAACCCCGCATGGTGGTGGTGGCCCAGGTTCAGGCCCTATAGCCGTATGTGAAAAGCTTGCTCCATATGTTCCATATCCAACCGTTATAAAATCTTCCGATAACAAATTTGAATTAAAAGAAGATAAGGGTAATTCTGTTGGTCGCTTACGTGGCTTCCAAGGGCAATTCGGTATGTTCGTACGCGCCCTTACTTATATGCTATCACATGGTGGTGATGGCCTGAAAAGAGTTGCTGAAGAAGCCGTTCTTAATGCAAACTACATACGCGCTTCAGTTCAGGATCTTTACAATATTCCATTCAATGAGTATTGCATGCATGAATTCCTAATGAATGATAAATTCCAGAAGGAGCAGGGAGTTAGCACTATGGATATCGCAAAATCTATGGTTGAATATGGTATTCACCCTATGACGGTTTATTTCCCACTAGTTGTTCAGGCGGCAATGCTAATTGAGCCAACTGAAACTGAGAACAAGCAATCCTTAGACAGGCTTATTGCAGTTCTTCGTAAAATAGCACTGACAGCAAAGGAAGGTGGCAATTCGGCTGAAGAACTACATAATAATCCAATATCATCTCCACGTAAAAGGCTTGATGAAGTTAAGGCCGCGAGGGAATTGAAGTTGAAAGCGTAATATCTCCTTTTGTGATAGCGGGTTGTCGCGAGCTATGCGCTATAATGGTTACGCCTTCCTGAGTGATTTCCATGGATTTGGTCTTTCCTGTTTTTTCTGAGTAATTACCATTTTTTAATGCGGCTTCCAGTTCCGCGTTACTGGGGCCAGTAAAACTTATTTTGCATTTCCTTTCTATCTCTGCTTTCCTTTCTTTATTCAAATAGTCCCAATCTTTGTCAGATTCGTCTCCGAATGTCCTCATCAGAAATTTTGTATATCTATAAATTGGGGTTGCAACTGCTGCCGTAGCAAATTTTAAAATTCCTCCACTGACATTCCATGCAACAACAATTGCTAAACCTATTGGGTTTTTGGTAATGATAGCATTTGCAATTCTATTTAAAGCTCTAACGGGATGTTTTCCTACTACATAAAGAGTTGCCTGTCTGAGATTTTATTAAGGTAACTTTTCTTTCCTGTTGATACAAAGCCATAAACATTGTTACCCATTGACGTCCTAAGTAGTTTTCCCATGGAAAGAGCTTCCTGTTTAGCATGCCATAGCGCTTTATCCTCTCCCTTGAACTCATAATATTGCCTCATAACATTGGCATATGTCTTTTCTATCCAACCATCAAGCCGGAAAGCCCTTCCGTCACTCCTGATGAAAGCAAGATCTTTAATTCCTTGAAAAAGAATTGGTACGCTTTGGTCAGGAATTTTTTTTACTGCTTTTTTATCGGCTTTAGATATTTGTAGGTTTCCATTTGGCGATAATTCATATTTATAACTGCTTGATAGAGAGTGCAAAGTGCTCCATGTAGTGGACTTAGTAAATGCTGGCCATTTACTGTCACCAAATTTTTTTGCATTTGGATGCAGTGGCTTTTCAATCAGGCGTTCGTTTACTCTTGGCTGTATATTTTTGTCTCTTTGCACTTCGCTTCTTCTTTGAACATTAGATTTGTGCCCTAGAATTTCATTGGGGTCAGACAAATTAAATTCCTTATATTTTTCTTTGTAAAGAAATGTTTCCAGCGATCTATACATATTAAGCTGGGAGAGTGTCATGTTTTCTCTCATGCACGAAAATTTTACTTTTTTGCCAGTATCTTCAATTTCCTGTATTACCTTATCATGGCATATAGTGGTGCAGGAGCCATCAAGTATCATTTTAAGTAGAATAGTTGCTGCTTTTGCTCTTCTGTTATTATTCTTATCTGCTGGGCCAAAAAAGGTAAGGGTTGAAGGTGATGTAGTATCTTTTTTGGGATTAAGAGCGTTTGTTTTTATATGGAAATGATGATCAAAATCACTTCCGGGAATTTTACCATTGAATCTTTCTACAGTTGGTATTTTTTTTCTAATATCATCTCCAGGAAAAATTTCAGTTGATGGCAGGAAAGCCTTTTCCAAGGAGTCAAAGTTCAGTTCCTCCCTAGTAATTTTTCCTGCATTATCTTTACCAAAAATAACTTTTCTGATAAATCTGGCTTCAGCGCTATTTTCATTGATTTTTGGTAAAAGGACGGTTCGTAGATTATGCTCGTAGTTCCGATAAAATTTTTCTTCCTAATCTGCAACGGCATGGCTTGCAGAGGAAGCCATTCTTACATAATTATATATATGATAGGGAATTAGTAATTTTTCATTCCAGGATTTTGTGATTTTGTTCAGCATACTAAAAAATTGCTATAAATAATTATAGCACAAAACCTTAAGGAAAGGTTAATCCTATTTAAGTTTCTTCCCACTGATAAAATCAAGCAGAATGCCTGAATCTATGGTTATATCCTTCCAGTTTTTAACGTCACAATCAAACGTCGCAAAAGAGCCTGGCGGAAAATTAGCCCTCATATCACGAAATTTATGAACATCCCCACTGCGAGCAAATTGAACCGCAAAATGTTGTAATCCAGGGCAATGGCTTATAATTACTATAGAAGATAATTTATTATCAACGCCATTCAAAACACTTAATATTTCATCGTTACCGGTTATATAAAGTTCCTGAAAAGCTTTGATCTCAATATCAGTATTAGGCGTGAAATATTTTTTAAATAATGCTGCCGTTTGCTTTGCTCTTATAGCAGTTGAAGAAAGTATCGTTTGTGGCAGATTATCCTTATAATTTTTAATGAAATATTGGGCTATTTTAGGTGCTTGTTCTTCGCCTTTTTTAGTTAATGTTCTCTCGTGGTCATTCAACATGTTTTTGTTGGTCTGGCCTGCCTTAGAGTGGCGTATGAAATATATTCGTTTCATTTTTATGATTCATTTCCGGCGACTATATCTTTTTCAGCCGGGTCTTTAAGACAATAACCTCTTCCCCATAAAGTTTCTATATAGTTCTCTCCGCCAGCCATTTCTTCTATTTTCTTACGTAATTTACATACGAAAACGTCGATGATCTTTATTTCCGGCTCATCAATGCCGCCGTAAAGATGTGCTAGGAAGGTTTCTTTTTTTATAGGAGTACCTTTGCGGAGCATTAAAAGCTCAAGGATGCTATATTCTTTACTCGTTAAATTCAATGGTTTGCCACTTATTTCAACTGATCTGTTATCCATATCAAGTGCAACTTTTCCAACTTTAAGTTTAGAAGTCGCATTACCTTTTGAGCGTCTGACAATAGCCTGAATACGGGCAATCAATTCACCGCGGTTAAATGGTTTTGTAACGTAATCATCCGCGCCAATACCAAGACCTTTAACTTTACTGTCAGAACCTGTAAGCCCAGATAGGATCATTACCGGAGTTTTTACATTTGCTCTGCGAAGTCTGCGTAAAACTTCAAACCCATCAACATCTGGCAACATCATATCTAATATGATGATGTCATATTCATACATCCTTGCGAAATCCAGACCCTCTTCACCATTGGCGGCAATATCGCACACTATACCTTCTGCTGCGAGGGCAAGCTCAATTGACTTGGCTGTTGAAATATCATCTTCAATAAGAAGTATTCTCATAATCTATCCCGTGGCAGTTGAATAATATCTACTAACTTGCTGAATATTAACCAATCTTTAAGTAAAAACTAGTGAAAAGTGAAAAAACGGTTAATCTTAGTTATAATTGTGACGTAAATGAGACTTTGATAATAACTTTTATTAAAATTTAACCAATAGTTAACCATTTTGGGTTATTATATATTTATAGATAAAAAAAAGAAAATATTATGATAAATGAATTTCTTAGGGAAAGTGGCGTTCAGCAGCAAATGCAGCATACTGCAAATCCTAATGTTGGAGGTCCTTCTGATAATGTAAAAGAGGTTTTAATAGCACCTGTGGTAATTAATAATCCTTTTGATATTAAACAATCTAGGCAACTTGGCCAAGAGGCAGAGCCTAGTTTGTCTCAAGTGGTGGTCATGGGGTCAAAGGAAAAGAAGGGCGATACAATATATATTCCCCCTCTTTTAGATAAGTTTTTTTATTTTACGGATGCGCGATTAATGTTTGACAATCCTGATGCAAAGACATCGCTTTCTATAACAGTGCCAGCTATTATTAGCACAGATTACACACCTAAGAGATTTCAACAAGGCAAAGATCAATATACTAGAGCCACGGTTACTTTGCCAGGCGAACATTTTTTTGATACCGAGCTAGTATTCAAAAATAATAAGGGTTATCCTCAAAATTTATTTGAAAGCTATTCCTTTAGAGTTGCAAGCACTGTTGCTAATTCAGTTTCGATAGCAGTGCCTAGTATGGACAAAGAGGGTAATCTAATTCTTGATAAAAATGGAAATATGACACTTGAGTTTTATTCCTATACAACAAGGTTTGAAGAAAAGCATGATGCTGAAGGGAAATTTCTTAGTGAAGAGAGGCTTCTTGCAGATAATAAATTATATTATAACGGTAGAATGATATTAAAATACGAACTTGGAAAAACGCAAGAGGAGATAACTAAAAATGCTCATAAAGGTAAAAAGGTTATAAGTGAGAATTATTTGAGGATGTCAAGTTCAGTAGAAGATGGAAATGTACAAATATATCCTGACCGCGAATTTTTAGATGACAAGGATATAGTTACCTTGGAGCCACTAAAATCAGTAAAATATAAACTAAATATTTCTTCTAAAGTTACTAATGGCGTTAGAATTTATGAACATAAAGCTATACCAGATAATCCTAATAGCGAAATTGTTCTTACCGAGGAAGAATTTAAGTGTAATTCACTTATTATAAACGCTCCTGCAGTGAATAGTTATGGAGAGGCTGGCTTAGTTCCCGACTTTATATCCAAGGTTGCTTTAACCAAAGAAAATTATAAAGATGATAAGTTTACTTTAAAATGTTCTGGCCCTATTTTGCTTGATGGAGAAGTTAAAAATCTTGGTACAGCGCCATCTAATATAATGATTGATAATAATATTCGAGCTGATGGGGAAAAACCGATAAGAATCGATATATTAGCTAGCGAAAAAATAATTAAAGATGGATATGTAAGTCTTATTGGCATGGATAAGGAATATTATGAAAATAAAGACCTTTCGGACTTAGAAAATGTAAAGTTCATTAAAGATAAAAATTCCGCAAATAAAATCAATTTAGTAAGAGATGGGCAAATAGTTGCTGAGGTTTATTTTAAAGACTTTTCTGGAAAAGATATTGATCTGGGCAAAGATAATTTAATTTATAATATAGGAATAGGTTACCTAAATGAAAAAAGTGATGTTTATTCAAGGACGTATTCAGCTATAAATCAAACGAGGGTAGCAGGTGTTTATACTGATGAGCAGTGGGATATTAGGTGTAGGGACCTTGCTATAACGCAGATAAAACAGAATAACCAACAGGATATTACCGTATCTAAACTTAATGAGTCATATTCCGAAGCTGTACTTCAAAACGTAATAGCTAGAATCAGCAATAACCTGGGGCAAAAAGGAATAATTGATAATCAGGCGGAAATGAATGAAATAATTCAGCTTTTGAAGGATACAGGCGCACAATTCAATATTGATAATCCAGGAAATATAGATAAAGACAATATCACTTTAAATTACGGTCAAAACTCGACTTTCAATCTGGATATAAAAATATCTGACGGAATAAAAGTTCCATCAAAATCGAAATGAATTAGTGTATATGCTATTTTTCAATAATTAAAACTTGGCAATAAGCAGACTTAGAAAAGGTCAATCAAAAGTGAATCTTTTCGCTAATTTTCAAAACATAAAACTATGGCTTGTTTTTTATAATTTTTTTCTACCGCTTTAGAATCAAGAAGGGTTCTGGCATACTTATAGTATGATATAAACTCAATCCTTTAACAGCTACATTAAAAGAAGCTCACAAAGAAAATGAAAGAACTATAAAATTCACAAGAGAGTAATTACCTATTTAGGTAATACGTATAATTCAAGCTTATGGCCAACTAGATTAAAACCATGCTCCTTAGCTATTTTTTCCTGCAAGCGCTCAATTTCTTCATTAACAAATTCGATTATCTCGCCAGTTTTTACATTAATTATATGATCGTGGTGGTCGTCATGGTGTTCCTCATAACGGGCGCGTCCATCACCAAAATCATGTTTTTCAACTATACCATTTTCTTCAAACAGGCGAATGGTTCGGTATACAGTTGCAATACCAATGGTACTGTCTAACTTGGAAACCCTTCGATAAACTTCCTCAGTATCGGGATGGTCTTTAGCTTCCGCAATAACTCTGGCGATAAGTTTGCGTTGCTCGGTCATTTTAAGACCTTTCTCCGTACATTTTTGTAAGATGCTATTCATACTGAATTGTTTAACTAAAACTTGCCGATATCTCAACAAGTTTTTCTAAGGTTTTTATTGGCGCGCCAGAACTAAGGAAATTCTTTGCGATCTTTATTCCTTCGTCAATATTTTTTGCCAAACCTGAGATTTTTAAACTCATGGCCGAATTTAATATGACCGTATCAAGATATGCAGAAGGCACACCTTTCAAAGCTTCCCTTAGCGCAAAAGAATTATGGATCGCATCACCACCAAGCAGATCTTCCTCATTATGAATCTTAAACCCATGGTCTTCCGGGTTGATCTCATAATTTTTTATTTCACCATTATTTAGTTCGGCAACTTTGGTTTTACTGCAAACGGAAATTTCATCAGAACCATCATCACCATGAACAACAGCCATTCTTTTAAAGCCGAGATTTTTTGCAACTTCCGCAATTGTAGGGACAAGGGCAGGGGAGAATACACCGGTCAACTGCATTTTGGTTTCCGCAGGATTACAAAGCGGCCCAAGGATATTAAATATAGTTCTTACACCAAGCTCCTTCCTAATATGTGCCAGGTGGTGCATGGCTTTATGGTATAGGGGAGCAAAAAGGAATGTTATCCCAACCTGCTCAAGGCACTTTGCCGATTGCTCCGGCGTAAGTTCAATATTAACCCCAAGCTGTTTAAGCACATCCGCTGAACCTGATAATGATGAAACCGATCGGTTACCATGTTTTGCAACTGGCACGCCGCAACTAGCCACCACCAGTGCCACCGCAGTAGAAATATTATACGTACCTTTCTGGTCGCCACCAGTACCGCAAGTATCAACTATTTTTTCTTTTAACTCTGCTGATATTGGCAGCTTTATCATTTTAGCGCGCATAACTCTGGCAGCACCCGTGATCTCATCTGCCGCTTCGCCTTTTACTCTTAACGCTATAAGTAATGCCGCCGTTTGAGCAGGAGTAGCCCCACCATTAAATATGGAAAGAAATACTTCTTCAGACTCCCTGTCAGTGAGATTCTCTCTCTCACATATCTTATCTAAATATTTTTGTATGAGCGGCATTTGTAATTATCTGGTTGATAACTAACAGGTGAAGGAAAAAGAAAAATAAGTCAACTTCGTTTAGCTTTATCAAATAATTCAAAAAAATTATTAGTAGTTGCTGTAGCAAGCTGCTCTAGCGTAACTCCTTTTAATTGGGCTATAAACTCAGCTGTATCTCTTGTAAAGGCTGGTTGATTTGACTTCCCCCTGTGAGGAATAGGCGCAAGGAAAGGTGAGTCCGTTTCAACAAGTAATCTTTCTAGCGGAATTATATTCTTAACTGTCTCCTGTAAATCTTTTGCGCTTTTGAAAGTAACTATCCCGGAAATTGAAATATATAGGCCAAGATCTAACGCCTTTTGTGCAAGGTCTGAAGTTCCGGTAAAACAATGCAGCAAAGCTTTGAATTTACCTTTTGCCATTTCAGTTTTTAATATCTGGTAAGTATCATCTTCCGCATCTCTCGTATGAATTATTACCGGCAAGCCTGTTGCTCTTGAAGCTTGTATATGAGCAATAAAGTTTTTCTTTTGATTCTCAGGGGCGGAATTTTGATAATAATAATCAAGCCCGCATTCACCTAGGCCTATGGTCTTGGGCCTATCAGATAATTCTATTAACTGCTCAGCAGCTGTTTGTTCCTTATCAGATTCATGGGGGTGAATACCACAGGACGCAAAAACATTTTCATATTTCTCTGCAATTGAATAAACTTCTTCATACTCACTTAATTGAGTACAAATGGTCTGCATATATTTTATTCCCGCATTTTCTGCGCGAGAGATAGCGCCTGATATATCACCTTTAAGTTCTGGAAAGTTAAGATGGCAGTGGGAATCTACAAGGATCATACTGCGTCAAATTTTTAATTAATCCTGCTTGAATAATACTGCCTTGAAAGCCTTTCTATCTTCTAGCGCCGTACCAGTACCTATAGCAACGCAATGCAGTGGATTCTCAGCTACAAAAACTGGTAAACCTGTGGAATTCTTAAGTATCGTATCAATATCCCTGAGTAGTGCGCCACCACCTGTAACGATAATTCCTCTGTCAACGATATCAGATGAAAGTTCTGGTGGAGTTTTTTCTAAAGCTTTACGAACCGCATCAACTATATGGCCAACTGGTTCCATCAATGCTTCCGCGATCTGTCTTTGACTTAGTTCTATTTCTTTTGGAACGCCAGTTGCAAGGTCTCTACCTTTAATACTTGCTTTGTCACCTTCACCTTCTTTTGGAAGTATTGCGCCGCCAATTTTCTTTTTCATTTCCTCAGCAGTGAAATCACCGATAAGTAAATTGTGATATTTTCTGATATAGTTAACAATAGCTTGGTCCATAACGTCTCCACCAACACGGGTAGATTCCGCATAAACTATGCCACCTAGTGAAATAACCGCAACCTCTGTCGTACCACCACCAATATCAACAACCATTGAACCTTTAGGCTCATTTACCGGAAGGCCGGCACCTATCGCCGCTGCCATTGGTTCTTCAATAAGGTAAACATCACGCGCCCCGGCAGACATTGCCGCATCCTGGATCGCCCTACGTTCAACCGCCGTGGAGCTTGAAGGCACGCATATTATAATTAATGGGCCAGCTAAATTCCTGCCTTTGTGAACTGTACGTATAAAGTGCTTTATCATTTCCTCAGCGCCCTTAAAATCAGCAATAACGCCATCTCTAAGAGGCCTAATAGCTTCAATATTTGCAGGGGTTCTGCCCAACATCAGTTTCGCTTGCGTACCAAAAGCATAAGGCACTTTTTTACCTTCGCGGATAAGCAGTGCTACAACTGAAGGTTCATTAAGCATTATGCCTTTGCCCTTAACATAAACGAGAGTATTTGCCGTTCCAAGATCAATTGCTATATCGCTGGAGAACATTCCTAATAGGTTACTGAACATAAGTTATTGAATTTGTTGATTTTATGAATTCGATATAAAAGAGAATGCGCAACATACTCACACTTCCAAAAAAAGCAATAAAAATAGGGTAAAGGTTAATAATTAACCAATTATTAACCTTTGATTGGTATTATTTAAAATATGGGAACAAAAGAACACATTAAATGGCAGGAGGTAATTGAGCTACCAACGCAGTCTACCCCGTTATCCGAAGAAATAATTAGTATTCTATCGGAACAATATAAAGGCAGGGATAAAATCCCTTTTGAGCTAACTACAAATGGAATACTGGTTCATGAGCTAAATAAAATCGAAAATGATGGAGCAGGCCAAGAACAATTTCTACTAAGAAAAGAGCATATAAATTCAGGCGTTAAAAAATCCAGGATTATAATTGGCGACTCATCAGAAGTTAAGGACGGTAATATTTACATTTCTCTAAAAAATCCTATTAATCCTCTTTCAAGAGTTATGATACATGAAATTTCTCATGATAATGACCCGGGAATAGATTTAGATAAATCATTAGGAGAAAAAAATGATTATCAGAAAAAAATGTCTGATTTAGAAAAATATCTAAGTGATTATTATATTAATTATCCAGCTAATAATAATAAATTTAATAACTTATTTAAAGTTTTTAGACCTGAAATAGAAAAATTTGAAGAAGGTAAAACTAAAATATTAAATGATATTTTAATAGATAATTTAACTCTTAGAGAATCTGTTTCAAAAGATCTTATAGAAGCAAAGGCAGTTATTTCTCAAGAAGATTTAAGAACACTTACCTCAGAAAATCTTTCATGGAATGATTTTACCCAATTATATAATAAATTTTATTCTAATGAATCAAGTGATAAAGATAAAGAGGTCGTAAAATATTTAGATAAGATATTAAACCAAGTTCAGGCTGCTTCCACACATGCCATATATAAATTAAGTAAGGAATTTGATACAGCAGCGTTTGATTTTTATAAAAATGCTAATGAAATTGACTCTGAATGGACTAAGGCTTTTTTTGTAATTAAATTGCAATTTTTGGCTCCAAAAGAATATAACTATAAAAGAGAAGAATATTCTGTTGATATAGAAAATATATTTGGGATACTATCTTTAGATGATAAACAATCTATTCCACTCAGACATAGATATAATAATAATTCTCATGCAGACCTAAATTTGGGGCTTGTTACTACTGAGAATTATTCAAGAATGCATCCCACTATATCTCGGGATTATAAAAGCTTTCAAATGAATGACGTATTAGATAAATACTGGGATGAGATCTTTAACTTAGCTCCGGATCCTGAAGTTAAGGGCAAATTTATAAATGAAGATCAGGAGTTAGAATTTGCTGCAAGATCAATGAAAAGAATTTTAGCCGATAAGATTATTGATGAAAATGATATTGCCGAATTAGAGGGTATAAAATCAAGGCTTGCTGCTTGCGAAATTACAGTTGAGCTTGAAGATGACCAAATCAGGTTCAAAAACTATATGAGGTTTGTTGGCACAGGCGAGCAAGCCGATTTCAAGATGAAAGAAGGGGTTAGTTTTAAGAAATAACTAAGCCACTACCTTCTGTGAAAGCAGATCAATCTTCTCTTCATGCACCAGCAATTTATTTATCGCATCAACATATGCTTTAGCAGAAGCAACTGTCGTATCAATATCAGATGCCGAACCATTATATAAAGCTGCCGTTTTATTATCGCGCAAACGAACTAATACTTCCGCTTGGGAATCCAGCCCTTCAGTAACAGCTGTCACATCATAAAGAACCAGCTTTGCATCGACATCAATTATATCTTTTATAGCTTTGAATATTGCGTCGATAGGACCTTGACCTGTACTTTCAGCGCATTTTTCAATGCCGTCAACAGCAAGGCAAACTTTGGCTTTCTGTGGGCCACGGCTACCACATTGCACTTCCAGATATTCAAATTTGATCTTACCTTTACTTTCCTCACCATGCCTGGTTTCCTCACCAACCATAATGATTATATCTTCATCAAAGATATCTTTCTTTTTATCAGCCAGGTCTTTGAATTTCTCGAAGAAATTATCAATCTGACTATCTTCAACCCTTAAATTCAGTTCTCTCAGTTTATCTTTGAATGCTGCCCTTCCTGAGTGTTTGCCCATAACCAGTTTATTGCGCAGTAAACCAATTGATTCAGGCTTCATTATCTCATAAGTCTCAGCATGTTTCAAAACGCCATCCTGATGTATACCAGATTCATGAGCAAACGCATTGGCGCCAACAATTGCTTTATTCGCCTGCACCTGCAAACCGGTGATATTGGTAACAAGTTTGGAAGCCCTCATTATATACTCAGATTTAACATCCATTTTATATGGCAGAAAATCATTGCGTGTTTTTATCGCCATTACCACTTCTTCAAGTGATGTATTACCCGCGCGCTCACCAATACCATTTATGGTACATTCAATCTGGCGAACACCAGCCTGAACTGCTGATAAAGCATTCGCAACTGCCAAGCCCAGATCATTCTGGCCATGGAAAGATAATATCGCTTTATCAATATTAGGTACGCGGTTACGGATATCAGTTATTATTCGGAACATCTCTGCCGGGATAGCATAACCAACCGTATCAGGGATATTAATAGTTGTTGCGCCTGCTTTAATCGCAGTTTCAATAGCCTTGCACAAATAATCCATATCGCTTCGTGTCGCGTCCATCGCGCTCCACTCAATATCATCAGTATATTTAGTTGCGAAGCGAACTGTCTTATCAATTATTTCCAGAACTTCTTCACGCGTCTTTTTAAACTGATATTTCAAATGGATATCGCTGGTTGATATAAAAGTATGCACACGCGGTTTTTTCGCAGGTTTAACTGCTTCACCCGCTGCAACTATATCTTTCTCAATTGCTCGAGCAAGTGAACATACGGAAGCATTCTTAGCGCGTTTTGCTATTTCATTTATCGCTTTAAAATCACCTTTTGAAGATATGGCAAAGCCTGCCTCAATAATATCAACTTTCATTTCATCCAGAACGTCCGCTATCATTATCTTTTCTTCAACATTCATGGTTGCGCCAGGAGACTGCTCACCATCCCTTAAGGTAGTATCAAATATGTAAATCTTGTCTTTCATAAAAATTCTTTATTAATAGTTTGAAATAAAACCCATTTTGCAATTAACTCAAGAATTATTTGAGCTTAACTGGAAAAAACGGAACTGAAATGTGGGTACGAGAATATATGTTGCCCTAGAGGGCGAGAAGTGTAAGCGCGAGGAAAGTATGTCTGAATGATATTTTCATATACTTAATATATACATGATTGCAGAAGTGCTGTCAAATAATAACATGGTAAAAAATAAATTTGATTATGCAATATTTGAGGATATAAAACATCGGCATAAACAAAATTTATATAAGTTAGTGATCCTTAGATTATTAAACATCATACTGTACTATTCTCAAGGGTTTCCCCATAATATCAGGTCAATACTGCCAAAATCACTCTTCAGCCGCTTCCTGATGATAACGATAATCCCGCTTATCATTATACAGCTTGTTACAACTTATATTTTTTATGAAAGACACTGGGAAAGTTTAACCCGTAACATGGCTAACACTCTTGCGGGTGATGTAGCTTTGCTTACCACCGGTATCACAAACGTCGCGGAGGATGACAGGGAATCTATCGTTGAAGCCGCAAAGAATTATCTCGATCTTGATGCATATATAGATGAGCAGGGCGAGTTTGACTTGCAAAATGATATTTCATCAGATTTTCCTGACTTCATAAATAACATCAGGGCTAGAGTGAAAAATGAGGTCGCACTTTTTAAGCATGGCCCAGAAAAATACCGCTTAGCACTTAAAATAGATAAATTCACACTTAATATAATTTTCCCTAATAAACGTATTGCAAACCCTACTTCATACATATTCATCATGTGGGTAGTTGGCTCTGCTATAATAATGATATTACTTTCTGTCGGGTTTTTAAGAGGGCAGGTAAGGAGTATAGTCTTCCTTTCAAAAGCTGCCGAAAGCTTCGGTAAGGGCAGGGAGATGAGAAGCTTCAAACCTTCCGGCGCTAAAGAGATACGCTTAGCTGGTATAGCCTTCATCGAAATGAAGGAGCGTATCAGAAGGCTTATAAATTCCCGCACGCAAACACTTGTTCAGGTATCAAGCGACCTCAAAACCCTTATTGCAAAAACAAAAGATATCGTTGCCACCATGGGCGAAAGCAAACAGCGCCGTGATATCGAAATGGAAATTGATGAGATGCAGCATATCATTGAAGGATATATGCAGTTCACACTTATGGAAGCGCCAGACCACCACGTTGAAAGCATAACCCAGGTGGATCTAAGGCAATATTTTGAAAAACTGATAACCAAACATTCCCCGACACCAAATACCAAGATCAAGGTAGAAATGAATGATGGCATAATCTATAACCTCCGCCCGGATTATTTCGCAAGGGCAGTTAACAATCTTATTGATAACTCACTTAAATACTCAAAAAATATCCTCATAAGGGCGCAGAAGGAAGATAATAAATTCGTGCATATATTCATTGATGATGATGGCGAAGGTATTCCTGAAGGCAAGATAGAAAAAGTATTCCAACCTTTCTACCGCCTTGATCTTCACAAACATAAAGAAACCAGCGGAGTCGGCTTAGGCCTTACGATCGCGAGGGATGTAATTCATAAACATGGTGGGGATATCAAACTTTCAAAAAGCCATTTAGGTGGTTTAAGAGCTACTATTTCCCTGCCTTATTAACAAGGTGACAGTTCATTAGATGCTTATTCATTCTATTACAGGGTTTTTTGCTCAGTTCTCCATTTTAGAGTTATCTCTGGTAATATTGTTATTATTATTTCTGGCAGGCCTCACATATTTCGCCGTATATAATTCTTATCTTGCTGAAAAATACAAAAAACGACTTGAAGCAGTTGAACTGGAATCTAAAAGATTCCACAAATTAAAAAATACTTATGCTGCGGAACTAAAAACCTTTGCAGACCTTCTTGATGAAATAAACTTTCCTATTTGGCAGAGGGATAAAAACCTTAAGATAGTTTATTGTAATGCCCGCTTCTGCGAAATTACCGGAAGTATTAGGGATGAAATATTACAACAAGGTGACGTAGAACTTTTCCGCGGTAGCAGCAGCATGGCCTCCAAAGCGATGAAGGCTGGCCAAACTCAGGTTACCGAGCAGAATATAATAATATCAGGCAGCAACACACTGAATCAGGTAGTCGAGATACCTGTTACTGACAGATCATACGGCTTCTCCTCAAAAACCGGAACGATAGGTTTTGCACTGAACTTCACAGAACTACAGGCTGTTCGTGAAAGATTAAAACTAAGCGTAGAATTACAGAAGAGATTACTTGAAAGCTTAAACAACGCAGTTGCAATATATAATGCCAACAAGCGCCTCGAATATTTTAATGAAGCCTTTGTTGATCTCTGGAAATTCGATGAAGAATGGCTAAAGAAAGGCCCGAGCTATTCTGAGATACTTGAAGTTCTTCGCGAAAAGAGAAAACTTCCCGAGCAGGTAGATTTCGTAAATTTCAAGCGCGAGAATGATGCCATGTTCTCAAACCTCCTTAATAAAAAAGAAGACTATTATTATTTACCTGATGGCACAGTTTTAAAAGTAATTATCATACCTTACGAACAGCGCGGCTTGCTTATGTATTATGAGAATGTAACTGAGGCAATAAACCTCGAAGGTAAATATAATACCCTCCTTTCAGTTCAGAAACAGACGATTGATAACCTTAATGAAGCAGTTGCACTCTTTGGTGAAGATGGCAGGCTAAAGCTCTACAACCCTTCATACAGTGAAATATGGGGACACACAAAATCACTCCTTAATTCTGAACCCCACATTAGGGAGCTTCTTGAAGAAGAAAAATATCTTTATCCATATGATGACTGGGAAACTTTCAAAGACAGTTTTGTTTTACTCATGCAATCCCGCGAAGTTAATGAAAATAAACTTAACCGTAATGATGGAATTGTGTTACTCCAGAGAACGACCCCACTTTCTAACGGAGCTACACTACTAACCTATTTTGATATTACCGATAAAGAGAACGTAGAAAAATCCCTCAGGGCTGAAAAACGTGCTTACGAAGAAGCTGATAGGATAAAAACAAACTTCCTTGGCAATGTATCCTATGAACTCCGCTCTCCACTTACTTCGATAATGGGCTTCACCGAAATACTGATGATGGAATATTATGATAAGGTGAGCGTTAAATCAAAAGAATATCTTAAAGCCATATTTGATTCTTCTGTAAGATTAAAGAACCTTATTGATAACATCATTGAAGTTTCTTCAATTGAGGCGGGTTACGTAAATATCACCAGGAATAACTTCTCCCTAAAAGATGCTTTATCCGAGATCATTCCATACATCGAAAAAGAAGCCGAAAGGAAAAATATAAAGCTCAACTACCGCCTCCCAACAGGTACATTATATATAACTGCCGACAAAGACAGGCTTATGCAGGTTATAAAAACAGTAATGACAAATTCTTTCATAGCTTCTTATGAGAGGCTTCCTGAAGTATCTTTTAATGTAGATGTTCAGCCAAATTATATCAGGTTTGAAGTTCATGATAACGCGCGTACAATTCCTAAAGAAGATTTACCTCTGGTTTTTGATCAGTTCTATAAAGCCCATTCAGATTCAATCTCTATCAATGGCATAGGTCTCTATCTCTCAAAAAGAATAATTGAAATGCATGGAGGATTCATCATGGCGGAATCTGAGGAAGATGGAAATAAATTTACTTTCGAGATACCTAATAAAAGAGTCTGATCCGTGCAATATATAGCAAAATCACAAAGTGAAACTGAAGAGATTGGTGCGGAAATCGCCAGAAAATATGTTCCCGCAAATAAAGTTTTCCTTCTTAATGGTAATCTCGGCGCCGGTAAAACAGCTTTTGCCCGCGGCTTTATAAGGGAGCTTACCGGGGACAATAATTTATCCGTTTCCAGTCCTACTTTTGTATTGTCTAATAGTTATAATTCAAAAGATAACATTGAGATAAGGCACCTCGATCTTTACCGCCTCAAAAATACTGAGGATGCTTACGACCTTGATATTGAGAATGCTTTTGAGGAATGTATTACCTTAATAGAATGGCCCGATATCATAAACTCAATAATACCTGAAAACTCAATTCAGATCAATTTCGAACGGGTTTCCGATGATGAAAGAAAAATAACTGTGTCTAGCCAGCCTTTTTAAGTATCTCATCAAGCTTACCTTCCTTATCAAGCGCAATAGTATCATCGCATCCACCAGTATGCACGCCATTTATAAATATCTGAGGCACTGTTTTACGCCCGCCTGATTTTTCCATCATTTCCATGCGCAGATCATCTGATGTAGTAACATCAATTTCCTGTGTTATCTTATAGCCTTTGCGTTCCAGATACTCTTTCGCCTTAACGCAATAGGGGCAGTAAGTGGTTTTATACATTATTATATTTGCCATTTTGATGCCTGTGCTTAAAGTTAAAGAATAATATATCAGATATAAACATGAAAAAAGGTTTTTCAATAATTGAGCTCTCAATTGTTATTGTAATAATTGGCGTTCTTATCTCCATATTCTTTTTCGCGCGCGGCGTGGTGGATACTGCAAGGGTTAATGGTATTATTTCTGAAATAACCTATTTCAAGAATGCTCAGGAATCCTTCCGTGAAAAATATGGTTTCCGTCCGGGTGATGTTCCAGTTAATGTTTTAAACGCCCAGGGTTTTACCGGAAACTCAGCTGATACTTGTGCTATATCTACACTTGGAAATAACAGCTGGGATAATATTACCGAAAGGGATCTTACTTGGATTCAGCTATCAGCTCAAAAATTTATTCGTCAGCAGATTGATTTCGACCCGTGCCCATCTCCTGCCGCTCCACGAAATATTGGTACTCATAGGCCTGCTTCTGAGGCTATAACAGGAACCGGCTGGACGTATATGAATCTTGATCAGGTTGTAGTTGGGGCAAATACATATAGTTTTTTATACGCTCTTAGAGTAGGGCAACCAAAAAATCTTGCAGACACAGATTTTTCTCAAGGGAAAATAAAAGTAGGTATACATATAGATATTGATGCAAAAATAGATTCTCCATTTACACCAACTTCAGGTAAATATTATGTTGGCACAGAGTGTATTGATCCAATAGCAGGTATCTACTACGGAGGTAAAACAAGCCCTTTAGAATGTATAGGCGGATATGCCGAAGTTCCAAGTGAGGAAATTGAAAGCACTTATACTCCTTGATTTTTTACCTTGCAGGCTTTAGTCATTGGAAAAATTACCATAAATTATATGAGCAAAAGCCTTAAATCATTAGGTAAAGATACCAAATACCCGCAAACTCCCAAGGAAGCGATTCTTGAAGCGGTTAAAAACCCTCATTCAGATAGCGATTACCTAATAAGGTTTACATGCCCGGAATTTACTTCGCTTTGCCCTGTTACAGGTCAGCCGGATTTTGCGCATATTGTAATTGATTACGCCCCGGATAAATTAATTCTTGAAAGTAAGTCACTTAAGCTTTTTATGTTTTCATTCCGTAACCATGCTGGCTTCCATGAAGATTGCACTATTTCAATAGCTAAACGGATTGAAAAAGAAGTTAAGCCAAAATGGCTTCGTATCGGTGGCTATTGGTATCCAAGAGGCGGCATACCAATAGATATTTTTTACCAGAAAGGTAATTTACCTAAAAATATCTGGGTTCCAGAACAAAACGTTCCAACTTATAAAGGGCGCGGCTAACGTAAGCAATTAGTGATGCCTTTGATGTGTCTGCTGCTTTGCAGGGTTTGGCGCATAACTAGGAGGAGTTTTTATTTTTGTGCTATCCCCGGAAAATATTTCACACATTTTATCATAAAAAACTTCATATTCCCTCTGGTTCTCAGAAATTTTTATTGTAAAGGCATAAGTAGGATTTGAACTTATGATATCAAATATCATTCTGTTTAATTTATTTTCTTTTGTATATTGCACATCATCCATGATTGGCTCATATACTCCGCGTTTATCAGTATTTTTGCGAAAAAGATAAGCGGGCTTAGCAGATTCCTGGCTAGGTTTAAATACATCTAGGCTAAATTCAAAGCCCACGTCTTTATTATCGCATTTACCCGATACCACTTTACCATTTTCAACCTTTATATTTATTTCGGCAGGGATTTTAGGGCTATGTGCCACATTCTGAAAACTTTGTTGCAATTGTTGTTGTGTTAGCATAAAAAAATTCCGTAATTAAATTGCTGGTTAAAACTGGCAGCAAAAATATTAATAAAAAATATATTATGAAAATATCAAAAAAAGTCAGAGAAATACTTTCTTATTATGAAGGCGAAAACTCAGGTGTAAAGACTAATATGGCGCGTATCCTCTCCCATGGCCGCACTGGTGGCACTGGTAAGTTAGTTATTTTACCGGTTGACCAAGGATTAGAGCACGGCCCGGATGCTTCATTCGCAGCAAACCCTGCATCTTATGATCCTGAATATCATTATAAACTTGCGGTTGATAGCGGCTGTTCGGCTTATGCCTCAGTATATGGTTTTTTAGCAGCTTGCAGTGATTCTTACGCTGGCAGCATCCCGACCATATTAAAGGTTAACAGCTCAAACCTTATAAATAAAGGCGTTCCTGATCAGGCTGTAACCGGCACTGTTAAAGATGCCCTCCAGCTCGGCTGCTCAGCGATTGGTTTTACAGTTTACCCGGGCTCCAGCCAGTCATATGCTATGTATGAGGAAATAGCCGCTATGTCTAAAGAAGCAAAATCTC
This sequence comes from Alphaproteobacteria bacterium, assembly GCA_031426355.1. Classification (GTDB taxonomy): domain Bacteria; phylum Pseudomonadota; class Alphaproteobacteria; order Rickettsiales; family UBA8987; genus JANPLD01. The sequence goes on from JANPLD010000071.1 coordinate 40,980, forward strand.
ACGGTCTAGCAGTTGTTATATGGAGTTACCCTCGCGGTGAGGGCTTATCAAAAGCTGGCGAAACAGCTGTTGATGTTTGCGCTTATGCAGCTCACATAGCTGCAAACCTTGGCGCTAACATAATAAAAGTAAAACCACCAACAGCTCACATTGAGCTTGAAAAAAATCAGAAAGCATTAGCTGGTAAAGATCTATCCACCCTTACAAAACGTATTGAGCATATCGTTCAGGCTTGCTTCAATGGCAGAAGGGTTGTCGTATTCTCCGGCGGTGAAAGCAAAGATAAGCAAGGCCTCCTTAATGAAATTAAAGAGCTTCGTGATGGCGGCGCAAATGGTTCAATAATCGGCCGTAATACCTTCCAGCGCCCACGTGAAGAAGCTATACAGCTTCTCAGTGATATTATGGATATCTATTGCGAAAAGAAATAGAAGGTACAAGTACAAGTACAAGTACAAGTACAAGTACAAGTACAAGTACAAGTACAAGTACAAGTACAAGTACAAGTTATCAGTACAAGTACAAGTTATCAGTACAAGTTATCAGTGCAAGTTTTTAGTGAATGCTAATAGATAACCACTTAAGCTTGCACTGATAACTTGTACTGATAACTTGTACTGATAACTTGTACTGATAACTTGTACTGATAACTTGTACTGATAACTTGTACCGATACTAACTATGCATTTTTCCATAATCACATTATTCCCTGAGATGTTCCCCGGCACTAATGGCCAGGCACTAGCAGGCAAAGCTCTAGAAAAAGGCCTTTGGAGTTATGATATTATCAATCCCCGTGATTTTTCAACTGATGTCCATAAAACAGTAGATGATACTCCTTATGGCGGAGGGGCAGGGATGCTGTTAAAGCCTGATGTCATAAATAGATCTTGTGAAGCCATTATATCCAAGCGTGGTTCCCTAGGCCTACCTATATTCCTGACTCCTAGAGGAATTCCACTTACTCAGGACTTTATAGATAATAAACTAACAACTAACTCCCAAAGCCTAGCAACTATCCTCTGCGGCCGCTATGAAGGCGTAGACCAGCGTGTTATTGAAAAATATGACTTTTTAGAGGTATCCATAGGGGATTATATACTTTCCGGCGGGGAGGTTGCAGCCCATGTGTTAATTGATGCTTGCGTTCGCAAATTAAATGGTGTAATAGGCAACGCCCAAACTCATGACGAGGAGTCATTTGGCTTGAGGGAAAGCCCTTATCTGCTTGAATATCCTCATTATACCCGCCCTGATATATGGGAAGGTATAGCGGTTCCGGAAGTGCTAAAATCCGGTAATCATGAGAAAATAAGGAAATGGCGGCTTGAGCAGGCAGAAAAGGTCACTTGTGAGAGAAGGCCTGATCTGTGGAAAAAATATAAAGGTTGATTCCTTAATTCGTTGTTTCGTTAATTCGAAAAAACGAATCAACGAAACAACGAAACAGCAAAACAACGGTTTTATTTATGAAACACCAACTACAACAATTTGAAGCTGACTATCTGGCTAACCTGGTAGCTGAGAAAAAAATCCCTGAATTTCAGGCTGGCGACACAGTTAAAGTGAATTATAAAATTCCTGAAGGTGATAAATGGCGTATTCAGGCATATCAAGGTATATGCATCGCTCGTAGAAGGCGCGGTCTTAACTCATCTTTCACAGTTCGTAAAATATCTAACGGTGAAGGTGTTGAGAGGATATTCCCACTTTACAGCCCAAAAATCGAGTCTATTGAAGTTCTTAAAAAAGGTGTTGTCCGCAGGGCGAAACTTTATTACCTCCGTAAACTTACAGGTAAAGCATCTCGCATTTCTGAGAAAATGGATTTCGGTGGAGATGATAAAATAAATGATGATAAAAAAACTGCTGAATAATCATTCAGTAAAATCATAGTTTATTATATTTTATTTTCTACAGTTAAGCTAAGTCTGGCCTAAGCCAAGCTGAATCAGTTATGCAATTAACTTGTCCAGTGCGTAGTTGTTTTGGTAGTAACTCAAAAAATTAAGGCCCTCTTAACTGTAAAGCTTTTTTACTATTATATTTATATAATATATTATTGAGATCAGCTTCCTGCTGATCTGTTATATTATAATCAATTTTACCGCTGTCATATTTCCAGGTTGGTAAATCACCAAAAATTTTAGCTAGAGAAGTTATATCTGCTTTTTCTTCTGCGGTTATTTTTTTATCAATAATCATATATTCTAATGTACCCAGAATCTGGGTTTCTTTATCTGTTGTAAAACCATCTTCAAGTATTTTTGTTTTAATTATATTGATTTCTTTTGTATCAATAGATTGATAAGGCGGAAGAGCCGCAACAGAAAATGCGCCTAAAATTCCCGCATAAGAAACCATTTCTATATTTAGTGACTCTATGCCGTAATTTTGAAAGTCCGTTAAAACAATGTTGGTACTTTGATTTTTTAGCTCATGCAAAAACGATTCAAGTTCAGAGATTGTATTAGTAATCCCGTCGGTACCACCTAAAGCATAATGAAAGACTGGTTCTTTTGTTATTCTTAAGATTTCTTCTGGAGTAAAAAGTTGCGTTTGTTCAGGGTTATCCATAAATTGTCTTAATCTTTCATTCGCTTCATATTGAAAATTCAAAATTGCCTTTCGGCCATCTCCCTGTATCACCATTTGTGGTGCAACAGATAAACGGTTTTTGTAATTTACGGAATTACTAGCACCGTGATCACCAAAATTTAATTCATACATTCCTTTTAGAGAAGTAATATAATTAAAATCTGTTAGTGAAACACCCATGTTTTTAGCATAACTGGAATTTATGTATTTACTCACTGCAGTTGATATATCAGTTCCATTTGAAATTGGAGATGATTCATATCCTTCGTTGCAAAACACACTGCCGGAACCTTTGGACATTAACTGCTCGGCAGTTCCGGCGTACATACCGTTACCACAATTATTCCATACAAAATGGACTTTTTTATCATCTTCGGAAGAGAGTTTACTGATAAAATCCTTAACTGATATACTTTGCTGTATTCCTTTATCTCCATCAAAAGATACTGCTATTCCAGTTCCATCCCCATGTTGAAAAATGAAAACTATAACATCACCGGCAATAGAGTTTACAAGTTTGGCAAGCTCATCTACATTTTTTGGACGCCCAGATGATAAGGGGTTTTGTATACTAAAAGGTACATCAGAACTTAAATTTCCGATGTCAATTATTTTAACACTACTTTTTTGATAATCAGAATCCAGATTAGGACGCTGACCTTCATTTTTTTCTTTTAAGTTTTCATTTAAAATTACAATGGTGGGGGCTAAGAAATTTTCTCTATGGGGTGAGCCTCTAATGAGTTCAGGCACTTGACCGCCTGTTGAGAGATTTGCAACCTGCTTAGCCCTTTTTTGCGGTGTGCTTTTTGGATCTAAATAAGTATCCCCATATAAAACTTTGAGGCCAACATCCCCTAGTTCTTTAAGTTTCTCAGGGTTAACTACTTCTTTTAAATTTAATTTATTTCTAAAAAATCTTATAAAATCATCTTCAATTCCTGCTTTATTTATAAGAGTGGAGAAAAAATAAGAACTATCATTGTTGTTAATGGTGTTCAATATATTGTTAAATAGTTTATTTTTATCAGTAACTTCAATAATACTCTTTTTGAAACTAAATTTAAATCCGGTATCTTCTGCTGGTGAAAATTTAGAAAATACTTCTAATGTAAATTTATTAAAATTCTCAAAATTACCTGATTTTTGTGATGATCTGAAAAGATTGTTAATTTTTTCATTTAAATCATTACTTATGCTAATAATATTATTACTTAGTAAATTAAAATATATATTGCCGAATATAGTATTATCATCACTAGTAATCAGCTGAATTGTTTTAATTGAAAGATCTTTCGGTAATTTGTTTCCTGCTACGACCCTTTCAAATATTTGCCTTTCCCTTTCAGCCTGATGCTCTTTGTCAAATTTCTTTTTAAAATTATCATATTTTTCTGATAAAAGATTGTCAGCTTTTTCATAATGATATGAATTTAAAAGATAGGTATTTGAGATCAAGGTTTGGTTATCATCAATATTATTAATAGTCTCAATAAATTTTCTGATAAGATCTTTTTCCTCAGGTATATCTGTTCTTATATTCTGAAGAATTTTTATAAATTCATTAGATTTAATTTTATCTGTTATTTCTATTTTATACTCGCTCTCGTCACGGGCTTTTAAGAATTTTATCCCAAACTTTTCTTTCATATCTATTTCAGGATAATTTATCTCTGAATTCCACAATCTGATTTTTTCGTTTACAGCTTTATTAGCTGCTTCAATAATTAATCCCTCAATTGTAATATTATTTTTTAAAGCAGCTTGTATTGGGTTGAGTTCAGCTTTTTCTAAAATATAAAATAACGCTGGTGCCGAGATATTTTGATTTTTATACAGGGCGAAATTATCTTCTATCATAGCATTACGTACTGTCTCGAATGTTTCCTCTGAGCTAAAATCCTTTAATGTTAAATAATCTTCGGGATAAATTTCCGTGTTTTCATAAACGTTTTTAAACCTGCAAAAAAATTCATTATTTATTACGGAAGAATATTCAAAATATCTGTTAATATCTTTGTTAGAAATAAACTGGTCAAATTTTTCTTTATCTGTAATTGAAAGCTGGTAATAGTTTTCATCGAGAGAATTATTAAGTTCAAATCCGTAATCTTTAGCATCTATGCAGGCAGGGAAATCTAACGGGATTTGCTCTTCTTCATCTTTTGATAAGAATTCATGATAGATACGTAAAAATACGATCTTTGGTATTAAAAATTTATCCATGTGCTAATTTACTCTTTAATTAACCAAATTAGCACATAAATGGTTAAGGAAGCGTTAATTAATTAAAACTTTAATTTTTTATAAAAAACTATATAAAGCTATAAATTTCAAAGAATTAACTGATGAAAACCTTATACGACAAGATCTGGGAAAGCCATTTGGTGCATGAAGCCGATGATGGCACCTGCCTGCTTTATATAGATAGGCATCTGGTGCATGAGGTTACCAGCCCTCAGGCTTTTGAAGAGTTGAGGACTGCAGGCCGCAAAGTTCGCGAACCTAATAAAACGCTGGCCGTGGCGGATCATAACGTTCCCACTAAAGACAGGCAACTTGGTATAAAAGACGAGACTTCCCGCATCCAGGTTGAAACTCTGGAGAAGAACTGCAAAGAATTCGGCGTTAAATATTTCCCGCTTAGTGATGCAAGAAACGGCGTTGTGCATATAGTCGGCCCAGAGCAAGGGTTCACCCAGCCAGGGATGATAATAGTATGCGGAGATTCTCACACTTCAACTCACGGCGCATTTGGCTCTTTGGCATTTGGCATAGGCACATCAGAAGTTGAACACGTTCTGGCAACCCAAACCCTGATACAAAAACGCGCGAAAAACATGCGTATCACTATTGATGGCAAATTACCATTTGGCGTTACCTCAAAAGATATAGCTTTGGCGATAATCGGTAAAATAGGAACAGCCGGTGGCACAGGTTATGTGATCGAATATGCAGGTTCTGCCATAACATCATTATCTCAGGAAGCGCGCATGACCATATGTAATATGAGCATTGAAGCAGGCGCCCGCGCAGGTTTAATTGCTCCTGACCAAACCACTTTTGATTATATAAAAGGCCGCCCAATGGCACCAAAAGGCAATGACTTTGATAAAGCCGTTGAATACTGGAAAACCTTTACAACAGATATGAATGCAAAGTTTGATCTGGAAATAAAATTAAATGTCGAGGATATTTCTCCATTAGTTACATGGGGCACCAGCCCTCAGGATGTACTACCTATAACTTCCATTATTCCTGATCCAAAAGATGCTAAAGATAAATATCAGGCTGAAGCATGGGCAAGAAGCTTGGAATATATGGGGCTAACTGCTGGCGAAAGATTGCAGGATGTAATTGTTGATAAAATATTTATTGGTTCCTGTACCAACGGTAGAATAGAAGATATGCGCGCCGTTGCGAAAGTGGTGAAAGACAAAAAAATCGCGGAAAATATTAAGCTTGCCATGGTTGTCCCAGGTTCCGGCTTAGTAAAAGAGCAGGCTGAACAGGAAGGTCTGGATAAAATATTCATCGAATCAGGTTTCGAATGGCGTGATGCAGGATGTTCTATGTGTCTGGCAATGAATGCCGATAGATTAGAGCCGGGTGAAAGATGCGCTTCAACTTCCAACCGTAATTTTGAAGGTCGTCAGGGCAGGGGTGGCAGAACCCACTTAATGTCCCCAGCCATGGCCGCCGCTGCCGCAATCACAGGCAAACTTGCAGATGTAAGGGAGCTGGTAAGTTAATATTATTTAATACATTATTGTTTCCTGTATCTTTTGAATGCAAAAATCCCCAAAGAATAGATATATAAGGATAAGTTCAGGATTTACTTTAATAGAATTGGCAATTGTGCTTGTTATTGTAGGGCTAATTGTAGGCGGGATAATTCAGGGCGCTGAGCTTATTAAAGTTGCTAAAATTAATTCACAGATAGCTGAGCTAAAAAAATATGCAATCGCCACAGAGACATTTCGTCTTAAATATAAATTTCTTCCTGGGGATATTCCCCGAGTGTATGCTGAGCCTTATGGCGTAACTCCGAATATTACAGCCTGGAGTTATTCTTATTCAAGTTCTAGTTTGCAAAATGGTGATGGAATAATAAATAACAGAGGTTGTGCTGTAACAGCGCCGTCATGCCAATTATATTCTGACTCTTATTTGTTTTTTAGTCATTTAACAAGTGCCGTCTTGGGTAGTTGGGGAACTGGAGCCTCTGGTTCTGGAGGTTTTACTATAGGAACCACATTCCCTGCTACAGCAATTGGAAACGGTGGTATTGTTCCAATTACATATTTAGGTAAATTACAATGGTCATTTGTTATAAGTCTTCAAACTATAGCTGGAACTAATGGATATTGGGCTGATATATCAACTTCAGGTATAATGATTCCTGAAGATGCTTATATGCTGGATCAAAAAATTGATAATGGTATGCCATTGACGGGCGTAGTAAAGTCTGTAATGATAAGCGGCGCAGGCGCTGCAAGCAGAATAGTCGCAGATACTACTGCTTCCAATTGTATGACGGATACAATTGGAACGTCATATAATGTATTAAATAACTTCTTGGCTTGCAAATTAGTTGTACTATTTCAATAGTAAATTTTTATCTAAAAATGAAAATCCTGAAACAAATAATCTATCTGGTCCTTTTAATTATCATTACGCTCTTCTGTGTTTTCAATAAAGCTTCGGTTGATGTATCTATCCCGTTTTATGATCAGTTTAATGTTCCGCTTTATTTTGTAATAATTTTTTCCTGTATTGTCGGGGTTATAATTGGTTCGTTAAATTCTTATTTGAAGTCAGTTAAGCAATCAATATCATTCAGGAAAATCGAAGATAGTAACGCTGAACTTTCCCACAAGATTCATCTTTATGAAGCTGATGAAAAGCTAAGGGACGAAGCGCGCAGGGCCATCTAATAAGTTGCATTCCCGCCACCTTTTGAAATTAACGGGACTAGCCCTTGTTAATTTGCCAAATTATTCTTAAATATCAGAATAATTTAATCTTAAACTAATTTCTAATAACTAACTCCTAACACCTTAAAAAAATGGCAGATCAG
>JANPLD010000072.1:0-3630 GCA_031426355.1 Alphaproteobacteria bacterium
ATACCGTTTAATTGAGCAAAATTTTAGTGATTTAAAAACGTTACCTGAGGATCATGAATTTGAATATGCAAGCTATTCAGAACCAAAAAAACGTCTAGCAAAAGTTAAGAAAAAAATTAGTGGAGTTTTGCTCAAAACAAAAATTCTTAAGAGGAAATAATGTTCTACAAGCGTTTTAATAAAGAGTATTTAAATGAAGAGATCCTTGATAAAGAGGCTCGATATGTGATAGATGCAGATTTTAAAGAAATTTATCCCCAGAATAATAAAGCTTTTTTTGATAGGATTAAAAGGGGGTGGTTATGGATCAATCAGAGTATAAAAAAGACCTGATTTTTTTGGATAGGCTCAAATGTTGTAAAAGTCAGTATCGTACAACAAGTTCTATCTTAAACGAAATTGTTCATGAAAAACATTCTTTATTCAGTATAAGTGAATTATCTGAAAGACTTGGAGATCGTGGATTGGGAATTATATTATTGCTATTAGCTTTACCGAACACAATACCTCTGCCTATCCCAGGAATTTCAACTATTACAGGTATCCCTTTAATCTTTTTTGCGGCACAACTTTGTTTTGGTAGTCAGAAGCTTTGGTTACCAGAGTGTATTGGCGGAAGAAAAGTTAATATGGCAAGCTTGCAACCATTTTTTCAAAGAGCATTACCTTTTATGTTATTTTTAGAAAGGTTTATTAAGCCAAGGCTGGATTCTATTACTACTATCAGATTTGAGAGAATTGCCGGTGGATTTATATTACTTCTAGCTTGCCTCATAGCACTTCCAATACCACTCGGAAATTTACCCCTTGGAATTGCCATAACGATTCTCGCCCTTGCTATTACAGAGCGCGATGGTGTTTTAATGATAATAGGTTGGATATTTACATTTTTAGCATTATCCTTTTTCTTATTGCTTGTTAGCGGATATATCTGGTTGGTATTGCAAGCATTGAACATCGTAATTTAAAGATATGGCAGAAACTGTGAAATCACTAGATAAGATTGAAGAGCAGTTAAATAATTTTATTGAAAACGCTTATACAGAGAGGCAATGGAAAGCATCTGCGCTACCAATAACAGGTGTTGTTATCATCACATCATTTATCGCATGGTTGCTTGTGTTTTATGGATTTCCTTCGCCTGAGTCGCTTGGAGGTTTATTTGTTATTCCAGTGCTATTCAGTGCTATTTTTTATGGATTGTGGGCTTCTCTTATATCCGCACTTATTTCTGTGCTTGCTTATAATTTTGTGTTGCTTTCACCTGTATGGCATATAAACTTATTTGAGGCAGAAAATTTTACGAAGATGGCGGTGCTGTCAATTGTTGCAATTATCGCTAGCGCACTTGCAGCGAGAATCAGAAAATTGGCGTGGGAGGCTATCCAACGTGAGCACGTACTTTCAGGAGTGTATGCGTTAAGTCAAGATATGCTTGGTATTTCCAATGTATCGGATATGCGCTTAGCTGCAGAAACAAAGTTGTCATCACTTATTGCAACAAAAGTTTATATACTATTGAAAGAGGAAAAAGAACGCCATAGTGATGCATCTCGTTTTTGTATGGAGCATAACTTACCTGTCGGAAATGGTACAAAATATTTTTCTAACGAAAAGGCTCTGTATATACCACTATCAAGTTACAACGGTACAATAGGGATTATGGTGGTTTCCGACCCAGCTAACAAAAAGTTTTCCTCCAAAATTCTAGCAACGCTTGCTGCACAAACTGCTAGCGCATTAGAAAAGGCAAGACTATCGGAGATACATGAAAAAAACCTACGCGATGCGGAACGAGAAAAATTTCTCTCAGCACTCCTTTCTTCCGTTTCGCATGATTTTAAAACACCATTAGTGACAGTAATCGGCGCATTTAGTTCGTTAAAAGAGATGACAACGATCAAGGATAACTTCAGCTGCAACGAAATGGTATCTGCGGGACTGGAGGAAGCCCAGAAACTTAATCGCTTTATCAATAATTTGGTAGAAATTAGTCGATTAGAATCTGGATTGGAAGAAATTCATAAGCAACCGGTTCTATTGCGCGATGTCTTAGCCAGTGCACTAAAATCTTTGCATCCGTTAATTATAAAACAGAGATTTTCTATTGTAGCAGATAACAAATTTCCGTTACTTAATGTCAACTCGGCTTTGATAGAGCTGGTGTTTCTTAACCTCCTTGAAAATGCTCTAAAATATGGTCCTCCAGATGGAGAAGTTAAAATCATTGCGCAGAATAATGGTGATAATGCCACTATTGACATTGACGATGATGGTGAGGGGATACCGCAGTCAGAGCGCGAAGCAATTTTTGTTAAATTCTACCGTTCCAAATATGGTGACCAAAAAATTGCTGGTACAGGACTTGGATTGTATATTTGTCGTGGTATTGTGGAAGCACACGGTGGCAGCATTACGGCAATTGATCCTCATGACGGACAAGGTGCCTGTGTTCGCGTTACCTTGCCTGCAAGCGTTCTAATACCAATTGATATTGAAGAAGAAATAGAAGAAAACTGAACCATGGGAACAACTCAACATAAAATACTGGTAATCGAAGATGATCCGCAGATACGGAAATTCCTGACCATCACGCTTACTTCGCATGATTATGCGGTAATTCCCGCTGAATCGGGTAACGAGGGCATTCGCCTTGCAACGTCAGTAAAGCCTGATGCTATTTTGCTTGATCTTGGTTTGCCTGACATTGATGGCACAGAGGTTATCAAAAGTGTGCGCGAATGGTCAAAAATACCTATTATTGTTTTGTCCGTTCGCAACGGTGAAGAAGAAAAAGTAAAAGCATTTGACTTGGGTGCAAACGACTACGTCACTAAGCCTTTTGGTACAGGCGAGCTTCTGGCGCGGCTCCGAGCCTCTCTCAGAGATGCTATTGTAGCTCAAGTAGAAGAAACAGATATAAATATTGGTGATTTGAATATTAATTTTTTGAAACGAATTGTTTCTTTACGCGGAGAGAGAATAAAATTATCTCCTAAAGAGTTCAATCTGCTTAGAGTACTTGCTGTTAATTCAGGAAAACTACTAACTCACAAATATTTGATGCAGCAGGTATGGGGAGAGGCTTATAGTGATAATAACCAATACTTGCGTATCTACATCGCGCAGTTACGCCAGAAGCTGGAGAAAGACCCAGCACGTGATCAATTTATTATCAATGAACCAGGCATCGGATATCGGCTGGAGGAGTCGCAAAAATAGAAAGGATGCCTATGAAAAAAATGGGTAAAGATCACCCTGCTGAAAAAAGAAGCCCAGATAAAAGTTGCTACCACCAGCAACATTGAAAACAGCCACACTTTGATCTGCTCATGAAGTGATATGGTGTGTTATATGAGGGAGTTTTTTGCTTAAAAATCTAAAATTTCCCTGTATTTTTCCCTGTTCTCAGGGAAAGCTAGTCAGTTAGGTAAAGACGAAGCAACTTATTTCGGAACGGTTACAATCCCTATTAACAAAATTATATTGCCTGTTAGGTTATTACTGATTCCCTGTTATATATTTTAGGGAATATGCCTGTGATACCAACGTTTCTGGGCTAGATAACGCCTTAGTTTTATCTTAAAACCTTAAATTCCCTGATATTTTAAAAAATTCCCTGTATTTTTC
>JANPLD010000073.1:0-3208 GCA_031426355.1 Alphaproteobacteria bacterium
CGGCACGATGCTGATGCCGTCCGTTTTCTCCGGCACGGGCGCTCCAGCCAGTTCGGCCGCTTTGCCAAGGGCAACGATGTAAGGAACGTTTTCCGTGCCCGCACGTTTGCCATTTTCCTGTCCGCCGCCCATGAGGAAAGAATTGAAACGCGATTTGCGGTTTGCATAAAGAACGCCGACCCCTTTCGGGCAATGCAATTTGTGACCCGAAACCGATAGAAAATTAATTTTCGAGTTGGCGAGTTGGATCGGAATTTTCCCAACGGCTTGCACGGCATCGGTATGAAAAAGAGCTCCCTTGGCGCGCGCGATTTCAGCCGCTTTCTCAATCGGAAACAGGACTCCGGTTTCGTTGTTGGCCCACATGAGGGAAACGATGGCGGTATCTTCGCGAACCGCATTCTCCAGGTCGGCGAGATCGATATTGCCGAATTGATCTACTGGCAGCCAAGTCACTTCAATCCCGCGTCGCGCAAGAGCTTCGCCGTGTTTGATAATGGCACTATGCTCAACCGCGCTAGTCACGACATGCTGGCGATCCGGGTCGATGGCCAGAGCAGATTGGATGGCCGCGTTATTCGATTCAGTCCCACACGAAGTAAAAATGATTTCCGCAGGTGCGCAGCCAAGTAACTCAGCGACTCGGACGCGTGCGATTTCTATGGCCTCTTTGACTTGCGATCCAAAGTGATAAGCACTACTCGGATTGCCGTAAAAATCGGTGAGAAAAGGCATCATTTCCGCGATCACGGCAGGATCGACGGCCGTCGTTCCATTATTATCGAGGTAGATGATGTCTTTGGGTTGAATGCTCACAGGACTGGCAATTAAAGGTCAACCCGTAGAATTGGCAACCCGAAAGACCCGTTAGGCTCCTGGGCCTTGGAAAATGAAATGCGCAAGAAACAACGCTGCCAATATCCAAGCCAAGGGCGTTACTTCGCGAATTTGTCCGAGGCAAAGCTTTAACCCGGCATACACCAAAAAACCGAGGGCAATTCCTTCGCTGATGCTGAAAGTCAGCGGCATGGCAATAATCGTGACCACGGCTGGGACCGCCTTCGTAAAGTCTTTCAAATCAATATCCAAAATACCCTGCATCATAAAAATACCGACAATGATGAGTGCAGGTGCCGTTGCCACACTCGGGATGATGGCGATGAGCGGATTCAGAAACAAAGCGAGCAGGAAGCAGAATGCGACCATCACACTCGACAACCCGGTTCTCGCCCCCTCCTCCACCCCGGCGGCGGATTCGATGTAGGTCGTGACCGTGGAAGTGCCGAGGCAGGAGCCAACCATCGCGGCGGAGGCGTCGGCCGTAAAGGCGCGTCCGATTTTCGGCAGATTGCCGTTTTTATCGAGCAACCCGGCCCGATTGCAGACACCAATCAGTGTGCCCATGTTATCAAAAAGATCGACGAAAAGGAATCCGAGGATGATCGGAACCGCGACGGCTGCATTGGTCCAAAGAAAAGATAAATCCAGTTTGAGAAACGTCGGTGCCAATGAAGCGGGCATGGCAAACAGCGCGGTCGGTTTCGATGTCACCATCCCACCAGCCATTGGAATAAAAAGTCCGACCAACGTAACGGCGAGCACTCCAAGAATGACCGCACCTTTCACTTTCCGCGCGACCAGCGTCGCAGTGAGAATGAGTCCACCGATCACCAGCCAGGGTCCAGGGGAGTGGAAATCACCCAACCCCACGAAAGTCGCTGGGTTTCCGACGACGATGCCGCCATTTTTCAGCCCGATAAAAGCGATGAACAATCCGATGCCGCAGGTGATAGCCAGTTTCAGTTCCATCGGGATGGCTTCGACTAGTTTTTGCCGCACTCCTGTGAGAGACAGAAGTAAAAACAACACGCCTCCCCAGAAAACCATTCCCAGGGCGGCAGGCCACGGAATTTTCATCGCACCGCAAACAGTGAAGGCAAAAAACGCATTCAACCCCATGCCGGGTGCGAGCGCCAACGGGTAATTCGTCATGAGAGCCATCGCCAAAGTCATCAGCGCCGACGCCAGCGCAGTCGCGGTGATCAGCGCACCTTTGTCCATTCCCGCCGCCGAAAGAATGGAAGGATTGACGGCCAAAATGTAAGCCATCGCCGCAAAGGTAGTTAGTCCAGCAGTTAATTCCCGTCGGACATTGGTACCGTTTTCTTTAAGTTGGAAGAAGGATTCGAGCATGACTTTTTATGGAAGTGGAAAGTTTTTTCGGGCGTAGGCGGAGACAATCGGGCGAATCGGCTTGAGGGTTTCCTGCCAGTTGGCGCCGCCCATCTGCTTCTCAAACTTCGCGACCGCTTCGTCGTAACTCTTCACCATCGAAGCCTTTACGGTGGGTTGCGCGAATGAATGCACCAGACTATTCCGCCCCATTTGCACCATTTCGGGCCAGGTCAGATTAAAATAAGTGACCGCCGTATAGTATTCGTCGGTCATGTTGGAATCCCACATCCCGCGATCGTCTGTGTTTAGGCAAACCGGAATTCCCATCCGCAGATACTCGGGAAAAGGATGTTTCGACAGGTCGGGAAAATATTCCAGTAATTGATTACTGATTAAATTGATTTCGATCAGAAACTGACTTCCACGCATCAGCAGCATTGTTTCGGGATCGGTGTAGAGGTTGCAGCCATGTCCGATCCGGGTGGCCCCAAGCAGAAGCGTATCTCGGACGTGGTGATTCGGTTCATCGACTTCACCACCGTGGATCGAGAGACCTATATTCGAGTATTTCCCGCGCATTTTACGGAAAGTATCGAGGAAACGCAGCGGATAGCCTTTATCGTTGTCCTCGCGACCGGCCATATTGATGCCGACCCAGAGATCGCGGTTGGCATCGACAAATTCGTAGGCCTCTTCCAGATTTTTTTCTGCCTGGGGCAGGAAACGCAGGATGGTTTTCTGGAAACGAATCGTTAGCCCGCAATTCGCCACATCGGGTTCAGCTATGCGTTTTTTGACAATCTCGATCACTTTTTCCGGGGAAAGTGGGTTGCCGTCGTTATCGGTGAAACCATCGACCATAAACTGCGTCTCCAGATAGCGCAGCCCTTCCATGGCAAACTGCTTCATGTTCTCTGCGACGAGTTCCGCCATTACATTGGGATCATCGAAAAGCTCATTCAGCCGAAACCAGATGACGTTGAAAAATTCATCGCGCCCTTCCGTTGGCTTGTCGAGACGCAGCGAATCGAGC
>JANPLD010000074.1:0-7084 GCA_031426355.1 Alphaproteobacteria bacterium
CAAAGATAAAAGCGCCAAAAATGGTTTATGTAGGTGGTGAGGAAATGACCCACTATACTATGGGTTTGATAATGAATAAATGGATCGAGCCAAATATTGATATTTCCAACTGGGAATATTTTGATCTTTCCTGCAAGAATCGCGATAAAACTGAAGATAAGGTTTTGAAAGATATAATTGCCGCAGGTAAAAAAACCAAAGTTGTATTTAAAGAGCCGACCATAACCCCAACAGAAGACCAGAAAAAAGAGATGGGTCTATCAAAAGCATGGGGCAGCCCTAATGGTGCTATGCGTAAAGGCTGGAACGGCATTACCATAAGCCGTGATACCATCCATATAAATGGAATTGACCTTGGTTATAAAAATCCGGTTCTATTTGACAGGCACGCGGTTGGCGGAGAATATTTTGCTGGTTCAAAGCTGGTGGGTAAGGGCAAGGTGGAAACAAAGTTTTATCCTGAAGATGGTTCAGCGCCTATTACAATTGATGAAAGGCAGTTAAAGGATAATCAAACATCTGCCGTGTTCTACGATAATCCATATGATAATGTTTACCCGCTCGCTAATTATTTCTTTGAGCGTTCACTCAAAGCTAAAGTTGTTCCATATATTGTTACCAAGAAAACCGTTTTCAAATGGCAGGAGCCTTTCTGGCAGATAATGAAGGAAGTTTTTGACCGTGATTTTAAAGATAGATTTATCCAGACCGGCTTGATTAAAAAAGGTGAGCTTGAACATCTTATATCTGATTCTGCTACCATGCAGATAATAAAATGGACACAAGGCGGCTTCTCAATGGTAGCGCACAATTATGATGGTGACATGCTGACTGATGAAATCTCTCAAGTGCATAAATCTCCAGGGTTCATTTCTTCAAGCTTGATAGGTGTTCATAAAGATGGATCAATGATAAAAGAGTTTGAGGCCTCACACGGAACGGTTTCGGACATGTATAAAAAACATTTAAAAGGTGAGGAGACATCTCTCAATCCGCTTGGATTAGTTTATGCACTAGTAGAAGCGCTTAATTATTCTGAAGAACTGGAAAATGGTTCGCAAGGTGAAATACATAAGTTCACAAAAGTAATGTATGACTCAATCTGCAAATTAATGGTGGCAGGCAAAGGCACTCGCGATCTATGCGGACCATCAGGCTCAACAACGGAACAATTTATTGATTTGGTAGCAGAGGAAATCAGGAAAAATATTTAATTTACTTTCCTTTATCAAAACCTTTTCCGTCAAATATAAGTTCATTAACAAATCTGGTAACTAACGATAAATTGCCAACGTCAGTATTTTCTAGCTCTTGCATATTTATTGGTGGATATCCACCATAAGATTTTGCAGCTTCCGCAAGTTTTTTTCCTGCTTTCAATAGATCTTCCTTTAATTTTGTATTATCACGGTAATCAGAGGCGCTGCTAAGTGCAGTTACAATTTCATTGCCGTCAATGATTTTATCATCGTTGGCATCCTTGATACCTATTGAGTTTAACACATCTAAGGTCTCAATATCAATTAATGATAACGCCATTTTGGCATTCATCATTTTATTTTGTATCTCATTTTTATAATTTCCTTCTAGCTTGGTGCTGGTAGATGAATTGATCACTTTTTCGGAAAGAGATATCCTTGCTGTTTCATAAAATTCGGTTGGAAGACCAGAATTTAAAAGTTTATGAGGATCTAAAACATCATATGCCGCTGCATATCTTCCTGCTCCTTCAGTAAGTGCTATCATTGCTAATTCTTTATGATTAGAAGAGGTAAGATTATTTGCATAAATTCTTAACATGTCTGCCGAAGCATCAGAATCCCTGTTCTTTCTGAATGTATTTGCTAATAGTTCTTTACCATTCAAGTCATCTAGATTGTTGTTAAGTAGGTAATCTACATTCTCACTTTTTATTAAATAATTTGCGCTTAATCCACTCACAATTGATATTGATTCAAGATAATTTTGGAAAGTAGCTCCTGAAGCTGAAGATATAAGGTCTCTATTGTTGTAAAGGGTTGTCAAGCTATCAAGCATATTTGCAGGTACGCCTTCATTTATTCTAGCGACGTTAAGCAGAATTTCTGTTGCATCCCTATTTCTAAATATATTTTCTAGATTTGCTTTATCTAATTTTGGAATATTCCTTTTTATTAGGTCTGTATTATTAAGTAATATATCTTTTAATCCCGAATCTTCCAAAATACTAAAATCATCTTTGCTGAATTTCTCAAAAGCAAACTTATAAAGTTGTTCTTTACTTTCGTTTGTTGTTATTAATGAAGCAAAATCAAAGCCAGGAAGCGCCAATTTAATATTGCTATAATTATTAAGGATGGTTGTAAAATCTCTTCTAGTTTCTAATTTGTTTACTAAGTCTGCTATTTGTTCAGGTTCTAAAGTACCAAAGTCTGGATTAAATAGGGTTATTTCAGGATATTTTTCAGATAGTTTTGTAAAAAGACGTTCATTATTTTTTATATATTCTGCTACATCTTTTCTGAATAAGATATCTTCAAAACCATATTTCTGTACCATTGAATCTATTACACTCGATGCATAAGTTTTTGCAAGAATATCAGGAATCAGTATTGAAAGAGTTGATTTTAATTTGTCATGCAACTTATCTGCTTTAGGGTTTGATATTCCTAATTCTTCATCTCTTGGATATTTATCTTCTATCCATTTTGGTTTTATTATTATTTCATTATAACCTTTTGTGCAAGCGCCGGATCATTCATCCATCCAGAAAATTTAGAATTTGGATCTGTTAAGCAGTCAAAACTATTTGTATTTTTAATCTCGTTAAATATAGTTACGAAACCCATATTCCTTAATTATTGATTTATAATCATTATATAATAAAATTATTAATTAATGATTAACACAAAGCCTTTTATCTTAATAATAGGAAATTTATCTCCCAGATCCTATTATCTATATGCTCCAATTTTGTTCCAATAATACTTGACTAAATAAGTTGGTTATTGTATTAATGCTTCATAGGTTAGAGTTTTTAATATTCTTAAAAGTTAGCTGTAGCCTACTACATAACCACATAAGGAGGGTTATATTTATGTCGAAGAATACTTTACCTGTAATACAGGAGTATGGTTTAACCAAGTATATGGACGAGATCAGTAAATTCCCGGTTCTGGAAGAAAAAGAAGAATATATGCTGGCCGTTCGCTATAAAGAGCATGGCGATGTTAACGCGGCTCACAAATTAGTTACCAGTCACCTTCGTTTAGTTGTTAAAATGGCGATGAAATTCCGTGGTTATGGATTACCTATGAATGATGTTATAAGTGAAGGTAATATTGGCCTTATGACAGCCGTTAAAAAGTTCGAACCTTCAAAAGGTTTCCGCCTGTCCACTTATGCGATGTGGTGGATAAAAGCTTCGATAAATGAGTTCGTGCTTAAATCATGGTCGATTGTGAAAGTCGGCACTTCTGCTGCGCAGAAAAAATTATTCTATAATTTGAAAAGGCTTAAAAACCAGCTTTCAGATGATAAATCATCTTCCATTTTAAGTGATAGTACGGCTGACCTTATCGCTGAAAATTTGGATGTTACTGCTGCCGAAGTTAAAGATATGGATAATCTGATGATGGGCGGTTTAGGTAGCTCCCTCAACGTAAATATGTACGAAGAAGGTGATGGCGACAAGATCGATTTTGTTGAGGATGAATCTGCCAATCAGGAAGTAGTTCTTGGTAATCAGGAAGAGTTTGACCATAACAGTTCACTTTTATCTGAAGCTATGAAAAACCTGACTGACAGGGAAAAAGACATATTGAAAAAACGCAGGCTTCGTGAAAACCCATTAACTCTGGAAGATATAAGCCAGCAATACGGTGTTTCCCGCGAACGTGTACGCCAGATTGAGAACAGGGCGTTTGAAAAGTTGCAGTCTTTCATCGTTCCGTTAGCAAGAAAGGCCGCTACGGCTTGAGATAAGAGTATTTGTTTTGTTTTATATCTGGATAAGTATATACAGATATAAAAATATAATTTCATGAATAATCTGATCATATACGGCGGCGGTTTTACAGGCTTAACAGCGACTTTAGCATTTGCTAAGTTCATGGATAAGATCACCCTTATTGAGCCATTTACGCTCGCAGAAAAACCTCGTAACGGTAAAGATGATAGAACCACGGCACTTTCGGCCCAGAGTAAAAGATTCATGGAAAGTGTTGGCCTGTGGCAAGAGATAGCAGACTTCGCCGGCGAAATAAATGATATCAAAATAGTTGATAATGATCTGGTAAATGGTGATTCACTTCTCAAGCTTGATTTCGCATCATCTGATGCAGGTAATGATCCTATGGGTTATATAGTTGAGAATAATATCTTCAGGCAGAACATAATAAATAAGATCAGAAGTTTACCGAATGTTGAAATAATTGAAGGGCAAAAAATAGTTGAGGTTAAAAATGAGCCTAACTGCGTTAATATAAAGCTGGAGGCTAATAACTTTCGCACTCTGGAAACTCAAGGAACCGCTAAAAGTTCTGAATCCGCCAGAACATTAAGTTCAAAATTACTTCTCGCTGTTGATGGTAAAAATTCTTTTGTAAAGAAGTATCTGATGATCAGGTCTATTGAGAAAGATTACAACCAGAGCGCTATAACATTCTGTATCAAACACCAGAAATCCCATCGTCAGACGGCAATTGAAAGATTTACACCTACTGGCCCGTTTGCTGTACTGCCTCTAAAGGAAGAGAATTACTCTTCTGTAGTATGGACCATTCCAAGGCATCTTGCCGAAATTTATATGAATATGAATCAAAGCCGCTTTACTGAAGAAGTAAAAAGAAGACTTGGTGATGACCTTGGTAATTTTGAATTTGCCGGCGACAAGAATTGTTATCCACTGAAATTAAGATACTCAAATAAATATTACCAGCACCGCGTAGTTTTCGCTGGGGATTCCGCTCATTCAATTCACCCGATTGCAGGGCAGGGGTTCAACCAAGGCGTAAGGGATCTATCGCTTTTAACTAAGCTTGTGAAAGAAAATTACCAGCTTGGCCTTGATATAGGTGATGATAATATTTTAAAAAAATATGAAAGGACTAGGGTTGCAGATAACATGCAGATGATCGCAATGACAGATGTTATAAACTCATTATTTTCTAACAGCAGCAATATTGTACGCCTCGCCAGAAGGTTCGGTATCGCGGGTGTTGACAGAATGAAGCCTTTAAAAAAGTTTTTTGTTAAAAGAGCGAGTGGGAAGATTTGAAAACACGTATAGCAAAATTTATATCACAGTGCGGCGTTGCTTCACGCAGGAAGGCCGAAGAGCTTATATTGCAGGGCTTGGTAACGCTTAATGGTAAAACAGTTGAAGAGTTCGCCACCTTTGTTGAAGAGGGTGATGAAATTGTTGTGGATGGCAAAAAGATAGAGATGCCATCTGAAAAAAGGGTGTGGATATTCTATAAGCCACGCGGTGTGGTTTGCACCAGAAGTGATGAGCTTGGCCGTGAAACCATTTATGACATTTTGCCGGAAAGTTTTAAGAACTATCATTATGTCGGCAGGCTTGATCTTAACTCTGAAGGGCTGCTGCTTATTACAAATAGCTCTGATGTTAAAACTTTTTATGAGCATCCCTCAAATAAGCTCCCGCGCGTTTATGAGGCAAGGGTTTTCGGCGAAATGAAAAACCTTGGCATCCTAAGCCGTGATTTTCAGATATTTAAAGTTCCTGATGAAGAGACCGGAAAGCTTATGCTTTATTCTGCAAAGATAGAAGCGATAAAAATAAGTGACGATAGTAAAAACCATTGGCTGAGATTTACTTTAAAAGAAGGAAAAAATAGGGAAATAAGGAGAATTTGCCAGCATTTTGGCCTGTCAGTTTCTAAACTGAAACGTATTAAGTTCGGGGAATTTCTTTTAGGTAATCTGGAGCCGGGAAAATTTGTTGAAGCTTGATTCTAGCTTAAAGATCTTTGTATATTCTTCGCAACTATAACGCCTTCTGCCATGGAAGTTGTAACGCATGGATGGGTTTTGCCAGCGCATTCACCAATCGCAAATATATTTCCAATGCTGGTCTCATAATTTTCATTCACGCTAATGAAATTATCTGTTTCCAGTTCCAATATATTTTTAAATGGATTTATCGGTTCAAAGCCATAAAATACGCATATTGCGTCAAATTTGTTACCGTTAACTATCATGTTTTTTATATCCACATCATAATTTCCTAAAGTAACATGCTGCTGGTCAACTCTGGCAATAAAATCCTTCCTTGCCCTTAAACTTCTGGCAAATATTTTCATGCTTGCTGGCTTCTGCCTAGTGCTGATAAAATGAAAATTTTCAAACGCATTATCCCCGCCGCCGAGTATTGCTATGTTTTTCCCGGTGAAATTATAATTTTCAACTGTTTTGCCCGGGCCGATTAGAACATTTTTGGATGCTTTGTATTTAGCCATTCTTGGTGTGGATCCAGTCGCGATAACTATATGTTTTGCAGATATTTCAAGCTTTTCTTTGTTTTGTTTTAGCTCTACTTTAAAAATATCCCAGTCTTTGTTTACTGAAATAACGGTACTATTAAATTTTACCGCAATATCATTCTGTTTGAGATTATTGGAAATAGTTTTAGCGACTTTACTTCCTGTCATAGGTTTCTGGGAAACTATCCAGTTATTTAGGTAAGGGCTTTTATTCTGTAAGCCGCCAAGCTTTGATGTCTTTTCAATTATAACCGGGTTTAAACCTAGAAGCTTAAGCCATAGGGCGCATTGCGCTCCAGCCGGGCCACCACCAATAATTATTGCATCATAATTTTCCATCATCAGAACTTAATTTCAGTGTTATAAGTTTTTAAAGCTTTCTCAAACCAGTTTTCAATATTTTCTGCAAAAGAATCAATTGAATAATTATCAGAAGCTGACTTCCTGCAATTTAACCTATTTATAGAGCCTAACTTTTTATAAATAACAGAAAGCGTTCTGCTTTTATTATTTAATATAAAACCATTATAGCCATTTTTAATAGCTTCTTTACCGCCGACATTTTCCGTAACTATAACAGGTAAGCCGCAAGCAAGCCC
>JANPLD010000075.1:0-17986 GCA_031426355.1 Alphaproteobacteria bacterium
TCGCGATGGAGATCGCCCTTATTGAGAATATCCAGCGTCAGAACCTTAAAGTTCTGGAAGAAGCTGAAGGTTATAAAAGGCTTATAAGCGAATTCGAATATACTCAGGAACAGCTAGCCGATGTAATAGGCAAAAGCCGCAGCCACGTTACCAATCTGCTTAGGCTACTGGCACTCCCTGAAGATATAAAGTTATTATTGAATGACGGCACTCTTTCAACCGGACATGCCCGTGCTATCTTAACTTCACCTGATCCAGCAGTAGCAGCGGGTGAAATAGTTAAGAAAAATCTTTCAGTTCGCCAGACGGAGAACCTCGTTAAAAGACTAACAGCAGAATCAGGCGCTTTGGTAGTCCGCAAAAAGAACTATACCCGCAAAAGCAAATCAGAATTAAGCGGAGGTAATATAGTAGGTTTTTCTGAAGGAAAATCATCTTCTGATTCCGCTAAAGACCCTGAATTACTTATGATACAAGAGCAGATAAGAAAGAAATCTGGCTTGAAAGTAGAGATAAATAACAACGAGAGATCTGGTGAAACCAAATCAGGTTCTGTTGTAATAAAATATAAAGATATTGAAGAATTAAATACTATTTTGAATAAGTTAGAAGGGTAAATAGTTGCAATCATCACTTGATATTATATAAGTTCCCAAAATATTTGATTTTCGATGAAAGAAAATAACCCAGATTCAAACAATAAGTTAGGCCGCGAAAGGCCGCTTTCCCCGCACTTGCAGGTATATAAGCCTCAGATAACTTCAATGTTATCAATTACACACCGCGCAACTGGTGTTGCATTATATTTTGGCGTAATATTGTTCGGCTTCTTTTTATATGCCTACGCATTCTTGCCTGATATTGAAATAGTTGGCTGGCTTATAAATAATGATACTGGAATTTTGGTTCTTAAAGCAATTTTAATACCTTACAGTTACGCTTTATACTTCCACTTTTGCAATGGCATCCGCCATTTATTCTGGGATATGGGTTTTGGGTATGAGATACACACTGCTTATAAATCAGGCTACGCAGTGATTTTATTTTCTCTTATATTCACAAGTTTAACTTGGATCGTGGTATTTTTAGTATGAATAAAATAAGTAAATCTACAGGTGAAGGTTCCCATCACTGGATATGGCAGCGCAAAACTGCAATCGCAAATCTGATACTCGCCCCATGGCTTGCAATATCATTCGTGCTTATCTCTCAAGGGTATTATGAAGGCCTGGAAGGCTGGATAAAACTGCCAGTTAACGCGTTAATGCTCATACTGTTTTTCCTGAACACATTATATCACGGCACACTCGGTATAAAAGTTGTTGCCGAAGATTATATTCACTGCAAAACAAAAAGATTTGCCGTAGTTGTTTTCACTGAACTTCTCGGAATAACAGTTTTCATGGCAGCATTATTTGCCATCCTTAATATTTATTTTAATTTTAGCGTTTAAAAATTTGTATGTCCAAACCTGCGTATAATATAGTCTATCATGAATATGATGTAGTAGTTGTAGGGGCAGGTGGTGCAGGTCTTCGCGCGGCACTTGGTTTATCTGAAAAAGGTTTGTCTACAGCATGTATAACAAAAGTATTCCCGACTCGCTCACACACTGTTGCCGCGCAAGGCGGCATCTCTGCGGCGCTTGGCAACATGACTAAAGATGATTGGCGCTGGCACTTCTTTGATACCATTAAAGGTTCTGACTGGCTTGGCGATCAGGATGCAATTGAATATATGTGTAAGAATGCTGTTGCTTCAGTAATTGAGCTTGAGCATTACGGCGTTCCATTTTCAAGAACACCTGAAGGCAAGATATACCAGCGCCCATTCGGTGGTATGACAACTGAATTTGGTGAAGGCCCGGCAGCTGTTCGTACTTGCGCTGCGGCTGACAGAACTGGTCACTCAATTCTTCATACATTATATCAGCAATCATTAAAGCATAAGGCAAAATTCTTCGTAGAATATTTTGCGCTTGATCTCATTATGGACGAGTCTGATGATTCATGCAAAGGTGTAGTCGCATGGAACCTTGATGATGGTTCTATCCACGTTTTCCGCGCTCATATGGTTATCCTTGCTACTGGCGGATATGGCCGTGCATATTTCTCCGCAACTTCTGCCCACACTTGTACTGGTGATGGTGGTGGTATGACAATCCGCGCAGGATTACCGATGCAGGATATGGAATTCACGCAATTCCACCCGACAGGTATTTATGGTTCAGGCTGCTTGATAACTGAAGGCGCCCGAGGTGAAGGCGGAATCCTCCGCAATTCCGAAGGTGAAGCTTTCATGGAAAGATATGCCCCGAAAGCTAAAAACTTAGCGTCCCGCGACGTAGTTTCCCGCGCCATGACCATTGAGATAATGGAAGGCAGAGGTGTTGGCCCGAAAAAAGATCACATCTATTTGCACCTTGATCACTTAGACCCCTCGATATTACATAAAAGGCTCCCGGGAATTTCTGAAACTGCAAAAATATTTGCCGGTGTTGATGTTACTAAAGAACCAATACCAGTTCTGCCAACGGTACATTATAATATGGGCGGCATACCAACAAACTATCATTGCGAAGTTATCACGCGTGAAAATGATAGCCCTGAAATGGTTGTTCCGGGCTTAATGGCTATAGGTGAAGCAGGTTGTATATCAGTTCACGGTGCGAACCGACTTGGTTCAAACTCACTTCTTGATCTTGTAGTGTTTGGCAGGGCTGCTGCATACAGATGCGCAGAAATAATAAAGCCAAATTCTCCGCACAAAAAATTAAACAGCAATATTGTTGATAAAGTTATTAGCAGGTTTGATAAGATAAGATATTGTAGCGGTACAACTTCTGTTGCTAATGTTCGCTTCACTATGCAGAAGACCATGCAGGAAAAAGCGGCAGTTTTCCGTACTGAAGACACTATGCTTGAAGGCATCGACCAGATGCAGAAAGTTTATGAACTTAACAAAGATATGAGTGTTAAAGATAAAGGACTTATCTGGAATTCTGATCTTGTTGAAGCATTAGAATTGCAAAATTTAATACCTCAGGCAATGGTTTCAATCGCATCAGCGCTTAACAGAAAAGAAAGCAGGGGAGCTCACGCCCGCGAAGATTATAAAGACAGGGATGACACTAACTGGATGAAACACACCCTCGCATGGGTTGATGATAACGGCACCGTAAGTATTGACTATCGCCCGGTTCACATGAACACTTTAACTAAAGACGTTGAGCCAGTTCCACCGAAGAAAAGGGTTTACTAGGCCTTGTTTTTATGATATTCCTTACAAAAGTAAGGAATATCATATATGCAAACAGAAATAAGTAAAATTACCTCGAAAGGACAAATAACAATTCCGCTTTCCATCAGGAAAGAGCTTGAAGTTTCCGAAGGGGACAAGCTTGTTTTTCAAAAAAAAGGAAGTGATATAATCATTAAAAAATCACAATCTGTTGATGTAGCTTATTATAAGAATATACAAAAGTCTTTTAGTTCAGAATGGAATTCCAAGGCAGATTCAGAGGCTTACGATGACCTGTAGCTCTTGGGATATTATTGTCGTACCATTCCCTTTTGCAGATTCACCCACTGTTAAACCCCGCCCTGTTCTTATAATATCAGAAGATAAATTTAATGAAGGCAATAACCACTGTGTGGCCGCCATGATCACAACTGCAGCAAATTCCAAATGGCTTGGCGATAGTGAAATATCCGATATTAAAAAATCTGGATTAACAAAGAAATCTTTTATCAGATTAAAATTCTTTACCCTCGATTTGAATTTTGATTATAGGAAAATTGGAAGTCTATCTGCTAAAGATAAAGCTGCATTCAAAAAGAATTTTAAAAAATATATAAAGGTTTAAGTTTAGCTTTCTAAACCCTCACCGCATTCAGTATCTCATCACGGCTGAGTTTATATTCTGATCTTTCCCATAGCTCTTCAGATTTTCTGAGCATATCGCCAAGCTCTTTGCTTGGTTTTAAATTTAACTGCTCCATCAATATTTTCGCATCGATCGGGAATTCCGGCGCATCAAAAACATTTGCTTTTTCTATAAGCTCAATAGCTCTTGTTCTGTTAAGTTTATCTCTTGATAGAGATAATATCACATATTCAATGAAATCATTTTTGCCATCAAGCCTTATAGCTTTCCTGACTTCGTAATCATTTTCAAAATCTATTTCGTTAGCTTCCATCAACCTTATCAAATGGCCTTTCTCCCTTGAGGAAAATTTCATTCTCTCGGCTATCTTCTCTGCGGAATCCTCATCAGGTTTTATGAAGGATGAGATTGCCGTAACAAAATTAAGTTCGCTTTCTTTAATATCAGGAAATAATGGTATCGCCGAATAATAATTCTGCAGATTATCAAAATTAAAATCTTCAGATGAAAGATTTGTAATCTTCTCCATCGCGCCAATATCAACCATCTGTTTAAAAACTTCTGGGGAAGTAGGATATTCCAGCATTTTTATTATCTCAGTCCTTATCCTTTCGCCGGCTATACCATCCAGTCCATCACGATTTTCAGCGCAAGCCTGTATCTGCTCTTCAATTATTGAGCCTATGCCAAAGCCAGCATGGAACCTAAACATCCTTA
Organism: Alphaproteobacteria bacterium; assembly: GCA_031426355.1. GTDB lineage: Bacteria > Pseudomonadota > Alphaproteobacteria > Rickettsiales > UBA8987 > JANPLD01. Next base: position 4,604 of record JANPLD010000075.1, read on the forward strand.
GTATCCTCAAATAATCTTCCGTGATCCTCTGCTGCGAATTTCCAATAAATCTTACAATACCTTTTTCCAGATCATCAATACCGTTATGATAATCATATATTTTTCCTTCCCTATCCATATAAAGCGCGTTGAAGGTAAAATCCCTGCGAATTGAATCATCTTCAAATTTGTCAGAGAATTCTACTTCTGCATGACGACCAAAACATTTTATATCCTTGCGGAGTGTAGTTACTTCATAGGGCACCCCATGCATTAGAATAGTTACCGTACCAAACTGAATACCAGTTGGTATCACCAGAATTTCGCGCTGTTCAAAGATCTTTGTAACTTTATCAGGCGTTATTGATGTTGCGATATCAATATCATTAGTTGTTCTGCCGCATATATGGTCGCGAACGCAACCGCCTACAAAGCGAGCTTGCCCACCTTCTTCTTCTAATATCTCAAGAATTATCTTAGCTACGTTTAACACTATATATTATTTTATTTCTGAAGGAATTATATTACCCTTTTCATCACTATGTGTAGGAATAAAATTACCGCTGCTCGGTTTTAGATTAATTCCCTCCCAGAACAGAAGCAAAATTATCAACAAACCTGTGGCTATAAGAGTATAGAACCCATAGCGTTTCCTCTTCTCAAAATATTCATCGAGAACTTTGATATCTTTCCTGTTAGCCACATACACCCATACCAGATATATGATTACAGGTATCAGCGCCGGCCATATCTTCAAAAGTATTTTTATCATTTTATATTGTTGATTAAATTTTATTACTTATAAATGTTTATATTAAACATAAATATATAAAATGAAAATAGGTGTAGCGGGAGCCGCAGGCAGAATGGGCAGAATGAATCTCTCCCAGATAATATCAACTGATGGCGTCCAGTTGGCAAGCGCCCTGGAAATGAAAGATTCGGAATTCGTCGGTAAAAATGCTTATCAACTCGCCGGTTATACTCTCAGTGCGGATTTCATTGAGGTCACTGACGATATTGATGAGTTCATCACAAAATGCGATGCCGTGATAGATTTTACCGCTCCAGCTTCCACATTGAACCTAGCAAAAAAGATTGCTGAAAAAGGTAAGATACACGTTGTCGGTACCACCGGAATGACAAAAGATGATGAAGCGAAACTCAGGGAATATGCAAATTCTGCCCGTATAATATATGCCCCAAATATGAGTATCGGCGTTAATGTTCTGCTTGCACTTGTAGAAAAGGCCGCTTCCATACTTGATGATTCATACGATATCGAGATTGTTGAAATGCACCACAATAAAAAAGTTGATGCTCCATCAGGCACAGCATTGGGCTTAGGAAAAGCCGCCGCAAAGGGTAGGGAAGTTGCTCTGGATAAAGTATGGTGTAAATCACGTGATGGTAACACCGGCGCACGCCCAAAAGGTGAGATAGGTTTTGCCACCTTACGTGGTGGTGACGTGGTGGGTGACCACACCGTAATATTCGCAACTGATGGAGAGCGTGTCGAAATAACACATAAAGCATCATCCCGCGCAGTATTTGCAAAAGGTGCCGTCCGCGCATGCATCTGGGCAAAAGAGAACAAACCAGGGCTTTATAATATGATAGATGTTCTGGGGCTTTAAATTTGATTTAAACCCATTATCTTTATATAGACACTTGATATTATTAACTAAAAAGGAGTTGTTTTATGAAAGGCGAATCACACGATCTTATCCATGAATTTCCTGAATATGTTGAGCAGATCCAGAACCTCAAAACCGTTGATGAAAGCTTCAACAGACTTTTTGAGGAATACCACCACATCAACACCCAGGTACAGCGCGTTGAATATGACATAGAGCCAGCATCCGATGCCTACGCAGAAACCCTGAAAAAGAAGCGCCTAGCTCTCAAAGATGAACTTTTCCACAGGCTAAAAGAAGTTGCTTAAACTTTGATTAGTTGCTCTCATTATAATTCACTTTTCGCTTGCCTTATAACCCCGCAATATGCTAGCGTGGCAGGAATGTAACACGTTGAGATGCACACATGGTCAATCTACATTCAAACGGCTCAACTGTTAAGCAGCAAATTCTTAATATGCAGGCTCTAGGAAGCAGCAATAATGAAATAAGCGCATTTATTTTTTCAAAACTAGCAGATTTGTCTATAAGAGACGGCATACAATCGCAATATGCAAATTATTATCCACTGGAAGAACAGTTAAAATTTGCAACTGCAATAGACACGCATAATGGCAATATATTAAAGCATGGCTTTAACCCCTCTCGCGTAGAAACCACAGGCGGAGCAAATCCTTTACAATCAATAAGATTAATGGGAGAAAACCCTTTTGATATTCTCAGACAGATAAAATCCCGTTTCCAAAACAGTAAGATCGGGATGCTTTTAAGAGGCAGGCAGGCAGTTAATTATGGGCCAGTTCCTGTTGAGATACAAAGACAGATAGTAGATCATTTTATAGATAATGGCGTTACAGATTGCAGCGTGTTTGATATGCAAGATATGTCGCAAAATTATATGCCTACAATGAAACATCTTCTCGCAAAAGCTGTAGAGCAAAAGAAGAAAGGTGTTAATTTTAAAGAGCAGATTTGTGTTGAGCTTTGCACATCAATAATCACTGAACCAGATGATGGCACGCCAAGAGTTTGGGGTAATGAATTTTACGCGAAATTAAATAAGGATATTTTATGGGAGTTAGTAAATTCAATTTCGGAAGAAGACAGGAAATATATAACTCCTGATATCTTATGTCTGAAAGATAAAGATTATGCCGGACTGGATAATTACAAAAGACTATCTGATTTCCATAATGCGATCTATAATGCTATAACACCAGAATTTTGTCAGGAAATAGGATTAAACTTTATACCCGAAATGGTAATCCACTCGCATGGAGATAAAGAAGGAATGATAGCGCGAGCATTTTGTAATTTAGAAAATATTAAATATGCTGATACTGCAGTCGGAGATCTGGCTGGAGGCAATTCACATACGAATGTTAAAACTGCTTTCTTGGAAATTTGTGATCAGGTTGGGTTAGATTTGAATGCAATGAAAGATACAGAATGTTTTAAATCCATTGAGCATATTGAAGAAGTTATTACCCCATTCAATGAAATATCAAGGCCATCAAAAAGTAAAGCTCCCTCAGCAGAAAATGTACAAAAATTCCGTATGGCTGGCGGAGGCATAGCTGCAGCCGATGCAGCTATAAATACCAATCTTAAAAGTGGTATGGAGAAAGCTTCAAGAAATAAAATAATCAATGAATCTTTGGCTAAAATTAAGACACCTTTTAAATCAGATGAAGAACGTGAGGCTTTAAAATTAGCATTAGGAAAAGACTTGGAATTGGATTTTGATAAACTCAAAGAAAAAGTTTATGAATTGATACCTGTGGTTTGGAATTTAGCAGGGAGATTTAATACTGTAACACCAGGGGCTAAAATACTCGCGGATGCATGTATTATCCTAGCAGTAAATGCAAGAACCATAGAGGATGGTAAAGTTGTTAATGCTATTGAGCATATTAAAAATGGAAATCTTGGCTTTATAACCAAGCATTTAACTAAAGACATAAGAAATGTAATTACGGAAAGGCTTGGTGAGAATAGAGGTATTGAAATTCTTGGCGCGCAAGATTTTAGAAATGCCTGTTTGGTTCAGAATTTCTTAGACAATAGTGACTTGCCAAATGATAAAAAATTAGAATTTATTAATATTGCTACCAACAGAAATTATGGCAAGCTCGAAAATATATCTGCAACGGATATTTCACCTGATATTGAGCAATTTCATAAAAATATTGGCTTATTATCCGGTAATTATTTTAATGAACTAAAAACTTCTTTTTCTGATATTAGAAAAACAAAAGATAAAGATTTGTATATTGAAGGTATAGCTAATTTCAAAGCATTGGCAGATTCAACAAAAATCAATATTTTGGCTTCTGCATTAGATTTAAGTGTTGCCGATTTAAAAGATGCAGACGGAAAGAAAATTGAAGATTTTTCAAAGTTTCAAAAAAAATTCTCTGACAGATCGGAAGAAATATTCGATAAGAGAAGTATAATTCAGGAAGCTGTAAATAACAGATATTCAAAACAATTATTAGACATAAATGATTGCTTTAGGATCGGAATGAAAGATGAAACTAAGGAAGAATATTTGGCTAGAATTCAATATAGCAAACACTTCGAAGCTTTAAACCCTATAGCAGAAAAAGCTAGCATTCCATCAAAAGATTTCCATGTATTGCTTTTAATGTGCGATAGCCCTGATAATCTGACAAATTTAAAAAATATGCTTTTTTACAAAGCAGAGCAAACAGTTCCTAAAGGTTCGTTTATTACTGAAACTAAAAAATGGGTAAAAAATAACTTACAAAAATTGTTAGGGCATAATCTTGATCTAGCTAAGCCAACAAAAACTATATCTGCTATAGGAAGCAATAGCTGATAATACATTTATCAAATTACCGAAAAAAACTGTGTCTGCAATTAAAGACATTTTAAAATCTGCTGGTTTGATCCAAGAACAGAAAGAAAGGCCAAAACATGATTTTAGCCAGAATGGAAATGTAGAAAATGCTTTTACAAAACCTGTCAGAGCAAAGAGTGTTAATTCTTTTGCAGGCGGGCTCTAACCAACCTCAGTCCCGCCAACAGTCAGGCCTGTGATCAGCATTGATGGCTGACCTACACCTACCGGAACGCCTTGGCCGTCTTTTCCGCAAGTGCCGATACCGTCATCAAGCGCCATATCATTGGCGAGGCCTTTAACGCGCTTAAGGCAGTCAGGTCCGTTACCGATTAATGTTGCGCCTTTTACTGGTGAGGTAATTTTTCCGTTCTCGATCTTATAAGCTTCATTGGCGCTGAATACGAATTTCCCTGAAGTAATATCAACCTGTCCACCACCAAAGCTTACAGCATATATTCCGTTCTTAACCTGCTTGATAAGTTCTTCGCGGGTTTGGGTTCCATTCATCATATAAGTGTTGGTCATGCGAGGTAACACAGAATGTTCATAGCTTTCGCGCCTACCATTGCCCGTAGGTTTAACACCCATAAGTCGGGCATTTAACCTGTCCTGCATATATCCGACAAGAATACCATCTTCAATTAACACGGTGCGGTTCGTAGGTGTTCCTTCATCATCAACGGTAAGTGAGCCGCGGAGGTCATCAATAGTGCCATCATCAACAACTGTAACACCTTTTGCAGCAACTTGTTGCCCCATTAACCCTGCAAATGCAGAGGTTTTCTTACGGTTAAAATCTCCTTCCAATCCATGTCCGATAGCTTCATGTAGTAGGATCCCCGGCCAGCCGCTACCAAGCACAACATCCATCTCGCCAGCCGGAGTTGCAACTGCTTCAACATTCATCTTTGCTTCATGAAGCGCCTTGTCACCAGCTTGCTGCAATCGCGCTTCATTTATGAATTCAGAATACATCCTTCTGCCACCCATACCATAATGGCCGCGCTCACGTTTGCCATCTTTCTCATATATAAGTGAAATATTTATGCGAACTAACGGTCGTATATCAGAGACGCTCGAGCCATCTGCACGAATGATATGAACAACCTGCCATTCCGCCGCCATTGAAGTGGTTACTTGCTTAACATTAGAATCCTTTTTGCGAAGATACTCATCAAGCTTTCGGAGCGCATCAATTTTTTTAGCGAACTCAAATTCTTCCAGTGGATTTTTAGGGGTATAAAGTATTTTAGAAACACCCTTTGGATTAACATCCTGCTTATATGAATTGGCAGAATTACCAACTGCTTTGATGACTTTAGCAGCATTTTTAATAGAATCTGAAGTTAATATTGATGAATGCGCATATCCTGTGGTTTCGCCAAGAACGCCCCGTAGACCAAACCCTTGGGTAGTATCAGAGCTAGCAGATTTAACCGTACCTTCATCAAAAACAATGCTTTCACTAACTGAATACTCCATGAATAATTCCCCGTCATCCATAGGTAAAAGCGCATCAGAAACTATGGTTTTTACTAATTCCTCACTAAGTTCATACGTGTTAAAAAAGATATTTTTTGCAGTTTGGGACATTTGATTTTTTTAATTTAATTTAAATTTGATCTTGAAAACATTAAATTCATTTTTTGTGGCAAAACTTCTTTTGCGTTATTTTTTGCTCTTGCAAAAACAGAAGTTAATTCATCCACGTGATAAACTTTTCCTTTTCCAGAAGGGCTGATAAAGTGAAAGCCCAATTCTGAATTATCCTTTTTTACTACAAGATGATATATTTTATCTTTTTCTTCAGATTTAACAAGCTCAACAGGATCATCGTGTTTGTAATTAAATTGATATTCATTTTTAACTATTACATTCAGAAAAAATTCCTCTAATTTAGTTAAATCTATCTTGGTATTATTGGTAATTTTATTGAATCCACTTTCTATTTTGTCAGCTTCAAAACGCTTACCTCTTAATTCACTACAAAATTTGTCAGTTTTTTTACATATTTTGTATATTTTAGATCCTTCAACAGGGTTAATATGTCTTGCAAATTCATTTATTAATAATTGCGATTGATCATAAGCTCTGGAAAGTACAGTGTAATACCTTGAGTATAAATCAGGGTTATTCTCAATATGTTGTACATATCTTGCAAAAACATCTTCAATTTCTTCACCTGGATTCGCAGTAAAAGAATCACCCGGAATTAAATCCTTTAGTTTCTTTTTAAATTCTTGAGTATAAATATTTGTGGCTAGAATTAATTCATCAACGTTAAAGTTGGAACCATTTGCAAAAACCGCATGTTCTGTATCTTTAAAGTATCTCATATATGTCTTTGGGGGCCTTTTTTCAAAAATATCCTTACTCTTTTGAACTCCTGTATCAAATGTTTTCATAAGATGTTTTTGCAAACCATAACTATTATCAAAAGATAAATTAATATCCTCTCCCACGCTTATGCTAAATTTTAAATCTGGTGTTATTTTCTCTAGCACTGAATTAAAATAAGTTACAAAACCTGATATGGTTTTATCATTTTCTAGCGCTGATATTTCCTGATTCAACACTCTTTTACTATTGGAAGTTGCTTTAAAATTAATTTGTGGATCTGAAAGAATTTCTCCTTTTTCTATAGTTTTTTTAGCAAAATATATTCGAAGTTCATCCGCAGAAATTGCCAATATTTCGAAAACATCAAAAGAATATTTGTTATCAAGCTTTTTATCTTTACCTAAATTTCCTATCTCATTTTTCAATCCGATAACCACAAGGGAAAAATCACGGTTTATAAATCCTCCTGCATCTATCTCCAAATCAAATTCAAAAGATTTTTCTCCAAAGATAGAATAGAAGGAGTCTGCGATGTAAAACATCTCTTTGTAAGATAAAACCTCACTATAATATCTCTTGTTATCGGCCATAAAGTGTTAAAAATATACTTGTTATCATATTGAGTGGTACTTAAACGTAATAACTAATTAAACTCTTGAAATATCTATTACTTGTTATATTAAACCATTAAATTTATAAAATAACCTATGAAAAGTATAATTCTATCAATTTTAGCAATATTTCTGCCATTTATAGCATCGGCGGAATCTGTTTTTGATAATTTTAAGATCGGTGAGCCGGGAAATGGCAAGGCAAATCCTTGGCAGATCAATTTCCAGCAGGCTGCTTCCCCGGTAATGGCAAGGCTTGAACACCTTCACAGTGGATTATTATGGATGTGCCTTGCAATATGCCTTTTAGTATTAGGATTGCTTGCTTGGATAGCCATTAGATATAACAGTAAAGCTAACCCGGTTCCTTCAAAAACAACGCATAATACTCTTATAGAGATAATCTGGACGGCAATTCCGGTAATGATACTTGTCGCGATCGTTATCCCTTCGTGGAGGGCGATAAATTATATGGAGAAAGCCGAGAAGCCTGAGATGACACTTAAGGCGATCGGATTCCAGTGGTATTGGGGCTATGAATATATGGATGGTATTGGTGAAGGCATTAAGTTTGAAAGCTACATGAAGCTTGAAAATCCTCCTAAAGGTCAGGAAAATCTTCAACTTCTTGAAGGTGAACCAAGGCTTCTTTCAGCTGATAAGAATCTGGTTTTACCTGTTAATACCAATATCAGGATATTAACTACGGCAGCAGATGTTATCCATGCGTTCGCAGTGCCTGCCTTTGGTGTTAAGAAGGATGCTGTTCCGGGAAGGATAAACGAAACTTGGGTCACAATAAATAAGCCCGGCATGTATTATGGACAATGTTCTGAACTTTGTGGCTCAAAGCACGCATTTATGCCTATAGCAGTTGAAGCCGTTTCCAAAAGAAAATACCGGAAATGGGTCAACGATAAAAAGGAAGAACTTGGCATAACTGAACCTGAAGAAGAAACTAACGAAGTATCCGCTAATAAAGCTGATGCCAAAGCAGTTAAACCTGCGGATAAAAAATAGATTCTTTAGTTTTTATTTAAATTATTCTAGTTTCTTAATTATAAATTTAAGTGCGCGCACTTGCTTATTTTGAATCGCGGATAAGCCACCAATAAACCTCTGCAATATATTTTAGCTTTTTAAGTAAAAGGAAACACCACGTAAACTTTTACCTATATTTTCTATCACAGAAATCTATTTCTAAGGTTTTTATTGAAGAAATAACTGATCAGGTAATTTCTTATGACTAGTTAACCTAAGGGCAATACCCAAACTATAGTCATTCTGAAAGCTCTTATAGTATTTAGCATAAATACGAAAATTCAGGTGCGGAAGTACCTAATAAAAAAATTTTAAGATAAATAGGTAAGATTATCACCCTGAAGCAGATCCCTGACCAGATCGGCTAGTTTCTTATCGGCATCAATTATACCGGATGCGTGGGCATTCTTGGCATAATCAAGTAAAAGGGTAGGGGCGCGGAAAAAGTTCTCCAGCTTAAATGCAAGGTTTTCAGGTGTAAAGGAATCCTGAACCATAACTATGCCTGCGCCAAGCTCTTCAAAAGCTGTGGCATTATAATATTGGTGGTTATCTTTTGATGTTGGTAGTGGCACCATTATAGTTGGCCTGCCAGCTCCCGCGGCTTCCGAAAGTGAGGAAGCACCGCTCCGGCATATTACCAGATGCGCTGAAGCCAAGCGGTTAGGCATATCGGAAAAGAATGCTGAAAGCTCTGCATCAACATCAAGTTCAGTGTACATTCTTTTAACAACTTCAAAATCATTCTGGCGGCATTGCTGGTCAATTCTTACTCTTCTGCGGAATTCAATAGGCAGCAATTTTATCGATTGCGGAATTATCTTGGAGAATATCTTTGCACCCTGCGAGCCACCCGTAATAAGAATATGTAATTTTGAATGATCGGTAAAATCAGGATATGGCAACATTTTAAGCGCCTGTATCTCAGGTCTGATAGGATTACCGGTATGGTATATCTTGTTTTTGTATTTATTAGGGATGCCGGATGTATTCTGGTATGAAACCGCAATAGCAGAAGTTTTCTCACACAGTTTTTTATTAGCCCTGCCAATTATTGAGTTCTGCTCATGTATGGCATTTTTGATTCCTAATAATTGAGCCGCCATCATGGTCGGAAAAGATGGATAGCCACCAAAACCCACTACACATTTTATATTATATTTTTTGAGCAGGTATAATGCCTTCAGGAAACTTATTCCTAATTGAAGCGCACCTTTTATCTTACCAAAGATATTCGAAGAAAAATGGCTGAGAGGAAGTATCTCATTTTCCAGATTATATTTCTGCACGCCGTATGAAAGATATCTCTTATCAGTAAACAGGATTGGTCTGTATCCGCGCTTCTCAAGTTCCCTTGCCAGTGCAACTGCCGGGAATATATGTCCGCCAGTTCCGCCAGCGGCAAGTGCTATTATAGGTTTTTCTTTATCGCTCATATTACTCACCATATTTTTTCCTTGTGAAGGCAAGTATCATCCCGACCGCGCAAGCAATAGATATCATTGATGAACCACCATAACTTATAAAAGGTAATGTCATACCTTTATTAGGTATAAGATTAACCGATACCGCCATATTAACTGCTGACTGCATGAATATCTGGGTTGAAAGACCAGTTATACTAAGCAGGCTGAACATATCCTTTTCTTTATATGCGCGGTAAATGCAACGTATCGCAAAACATGCAAAAAGTGAAATGAGTATCAGGCAGAATAACATCCCGAATTCTTCCCCCGCTACAGAAAATATAAAATCCGTATGGGCATCTGGCAATATCTCTTTTACCTTTCCTTGCGCCGGGCCAGTACCAAATACACCGCCATTCTCAAAGGCCTGGATAGATTTGAATGTCTGGTAATTTTCTGCCATTGAGCTTTCGGGGTTCAGGAATGAGTTCACCCTTTTCTGTACGTGCGGTAAAAAAGTATAAGCGCCGATTGCACCTGCTACACCCATTATACCAAGGAAGATTATTATAAAAAAGTTCATCCCTGCAACAAATGCAATTGCAAACCATATTACACAATATGTAATGGTCATCCCAAAATCAGGTTGCCTGATAGTAAAGAAACATATCGAAACCAGCAAACCCATGGAGATCAAAAACCCGCGGAATTTAGTTTCAGTATAATTTCTGGTAAGCAGCCATGCAGATAAAACCGCAAAGAACGGTTTCAAAACTTCAGATGGCTGAATGGTTATACCTGCGAAAGACACCCACCTATGCGCGCCTTTTATTTCAGTACCTATGAATTCTACCGAGGCGAGCAATATATAAAATACAAAATAACCTATTACGGCAAACCTTCTGACCGTTGATGGTTTGAATAGTGAGAACCCAAGCATAACACACAGGCCAATAATTATAAAAACTACCTGTCTTTTTACAAAATAGAAATCCTCAAGGCCGATCCTGTTGGCAACCCTCGGGCTTGCGGCAAGTATCATTACGAAGCCAGCCATCAGTAATACTAAGGCAAGCGAGAACAGATATCTATCAATGGTCCACCACCAGCTTGCGGTAATTTTTCTTTTAGTTCTGTCTAAGAGCACTTAAATTTTTATTAAAATGTTAGTGATGTTTCTCATCACATAAGAAGTTTTTTATTAAACCTCAATCGTTTAGGTGATATTTTTATTGCCTACAATTCAAAATAGTGGTTTTGGTTGTAATAATGTTGAAATTACATGGAATAAAAAGGTCGGGGAATAATGGTCGGGGATAAAATAAATCCTTTTAAGCTTACTGTCGTAAAATTTATCATATCATTCAGTATAATGATAATACTGGTCAATTCCATTATTGTTATCTACCGAGCAGTATATAGTTACAATAAGGAAGTTAAGGTTGCTGAGGAAGACCTTATAAAACTTACAAGAACAATAAGCGATCACATCGAATTAACATTCCTTGCTGTGGATGTTGTTTTAAGAAGGGCTGTTGAAAAACATCAGTCTAACCTTCTTTTCGGCGGCGCATTAAAAGATGACACCAAAAATAATATCATTTCATGGGTCGATGAAACCCCGCAGATAGCCGCGATGATAATGTCCAATGATAAAGGTGAGATCAGTGCTATGTATAAAAAGCAGGGCTTTGAAAACTGGATGAAAGATAAAAATTATGTTACCGGCCTGCCATTTTTTAAATCTCATGAGGAAGAGGTCGACGCGCTTTATATCGGTAAACAGGATGATTCAGGAGAAGGTTATATAGCCCTCAGCCGTAGGTTAAATAAACTTGATGGTAGTTTTGATGGTATAATAATGGCGGTTGTCAGCGTAAGTTATGTTACCAGCTTTTTTGATGCTATTGAAAAAAAGAAGAACACTAAAATAATAATCAAACACCTTGATGGCAGGGAATTACTGACACCTTCAATACTTAATGAACCTTCCGAAAGGGAAAATTACGACAATGCTTATTTCAGGACAAGACACAGTTTGGATCTTGCACAAAGGGTAAGTTTAGTAAGGAATGCAGAAAACCATTTTTCAGATGTAAGGATATATACTTTATTCTCCATACCAAGCGTATTAATGCAGATATCATTGATAGGCTTTGGCAGCGACATATTCAGCAGTTGGTATGAAGAACGCATATCAGACATAATATTCTTCGTAATATTCATGCTGTTTGTTTTTGTAGTAGCTTTCTTCTCAATTGAGCTGGCAAAAAAAGTTCAGAAGTTACGCATATCTGAACGCAATGCTCTCACCGCAAGCAAAGTGAAATCAGACTTCCTTGCTAACATGAGCCATGAACTCAGAACCCCTCTTAATGCCATAATCGGGTTCTCTGAAATGCTGACGAGCGAATATTTTGGAAAGCTGAACCAAAAACAGGATGAGAGGATAAAGGACATTCACGGCTGCGGAAATCACCTACTTTCTCTAATAAATGATATTCTGGAATTCTCTAAAGGACAGGCCGGTAAAATTGAGATCAGGCCGGAGGAATTCCATATAACTAAAGTTATAAATGAGGCTGTCAGGATATTTGATGAACGGGCTAAAAGTGAAGGTATCAGCTTAATAACTGATTGCCCGAAAACCATACCTTACATTTTTGCCGATAGAAGAAAGATAAAGCAGATACTGCTCAATCTGGTTTCAAATTCGATCAAATTTTCTGAACGCGGTGATATGATCGAAGTTTCAGTTAAGGTTGACGAGAAAAAGCAATTCGTAATCGCCGTAAAAGACACAGGTATAGGCATGCGTGAGGAAGATATACCGATAGCATTAACTGCGTTCGGTCAGGTTCATAAAGATAAAACCGCTGGGGGAACAGGTCTCGGCCTGCCACTTTGTAAATTATTTGCCGAGCTGCATGGCGGAACTATTGATATTGAAAGTAAAGAAGGTCAGGGTACTACAGTTACTATTACCTTTCCCTCAAAAGTTGTGATAAAGAGCAAAGATATACCTTGAGTATAATATTTAAAATATGCGTTCCAAGAAAAGCCTGACCTCAAAGATCATCATCCCGGTAGTGTTTACCGGGATATTTACTGTGTTCTTCGCATTCACCACTATCGCGCAGAGCTATGACAACTCATACTGGTCAAAGCTGGTATCAGTTCTATGCCTCAGCGTTCTGGTGACAACCATGATAACTTACTTCCTGATAAACAGGCATATAATCAGCCGTATAAAATCTTTTATAGATGTAATAACCAGAAGGTCACTCGGCGATATATCATTTGTTGATGAGGAAGGTGAAGACGAACTCCACGCACTTGCCAAGCATTTTAACCTGATGCTTAAGGCAGATGACCTCAATGAACTCCGCCTTCAGGATAACCAGAAAAGGCTTGAAGACATTATTGATGCGGTGGGTGAATATGTCTGGGAAATAGATGCGACAGGTAAATTTATTTTTGTCAGTGACAGGGTTGAATCCGTT
>JANPLD010000076.1:0-2270 GCA_031426355.1 Alphaproteobacteria bacterium
GATTCTTCCGTGATTGTCTTATCAAACTCTTCCTCCATCGCAACTGACTTCGCAATGTTTCGAACCAGGGTTCCGATTTTTCTCTCCAGACTTCTAACACCAGACTCGCGGGTGTAGCTGTTGATAATTTTCGCAATAGCCTGTCGCGTAATTTTCAGGTGTGAAGATTTCAATCCGTGTTCCTTCAACTGTTTCGGAACAAGGTGCTTCACGGCAATCTCAATTTTTTCTTCCTGCGTGTAGCCGGTAATTTCAATGATCTCCATCCGATCGCGCAACGCAGGATGAATTGTATCCAATGAATTCGCTGTTGCGATAAACAACACTTTTGAAAGATCGTAATCTACTTCGAGGTAGTTATCGCCAAACGCATTATTCTGTTCCGGATCCAAAACCTCCAACAACGCGGAAGACGGATCTCCCCGGAAATCAGATTTCACTTTGTCGATCTCATCCAGAATAAAAACGGGATTTGATGATTGTGACTTCTTGATGTTCTGCAAAATCTTTCCAGGCATCGCGCCAACATAGGTTTTACGGTGACCGCGGATTTCTGCTTCATCGTGAACACCACCGAGAGACATGCGAATGTATTTGCGTTGTAACGCTTTGGCAATCGATTTTCCCAATGACGTTTTACCGACACCTGGGGGACCGTACAGACAAAGGATTGGTCCTTTCATATCTTGCTTAAGTTTCAACACAGCAAGGTATTCGAGGATTCTCGATTTAACTTTCTCAAGTCCGAAGTGATCATGATCGAGGATCTTTTTGGCTTTCTTCAAATCAAAGTCATCGACTGTATGCTCATTCCAGGGAAGGTCGAGCATAAACTCAACATAATTCATGGCCACAGGATACTCCGCAGCCATCGGATTAATCCGCAATAATTTATCGAGTTCCTTACTAAAATGATCTTTTACAGTTTTTGGCCATTTTTTAAGTTCTGCTTTTTTACGAAGCTTCTCAACTTCTTTATCGGGGCCATCGTATCCCAACTCATCTTGAAGAACTTTTATTTGCTGGCGCAGAAAGTAATCGCGCTGCTGCTGATCGATATCGGTATGAACTTTCTTTTGAATCTCATGCTTGATCTCCAGCATCTGGATGTCGCGAAGCATATATTGAAGAAGCAATGTTCCGCGATCATTCAAATTTTCCGTTTCGAGAATTTTTTGTTTGTCGGTAACATCAACGCTCAGGTTTGACGCAAGAAAATGAATCAGAAAAGACATGCTGGAAATATTTTCCAACGCAACCTGCGCTTCTTGCGGAATTTCAGGATTGAGCTTCAAAATCTTGAGTGCAGAATCTTTCAGCGATTGAACAAGTGCTTTTGCTTCTTTACTATTGACGTTAAGCACAGGTTCTGTGAGCAAATCAATTCGTGCCGTGAGGTATGGATCTTCCTGAACAAATTCGCGAATTGAAAATCTATTTTTTCCCTGAATGATGATCGTTGTATTTCCATCGGGCAACACAAGCATCTTAATAATTCTTGCAACTGTTCCGGTGCGGTACAAATCTTCTAACGCTGGCTCTTCAGCCTGAGAATTTTTCTGAGCAACAACTCCGATAATGCGATTTCCCTGATAAGCTTTTTTTACAAGCTTGATCGATTTTTGTCTTCCGACTGTGATTGGAATAACAACACCTGGAAAAAGTACTGTATTTTTTATTGGGAGGATCGAAAGTTCAGCCGGAAGATCTTCTGGTTTCAGGTCGCTTTCCTGCTCCGGATTTATCATCTGGATCAGATCATCATTTTCTTCCTGAACGAGTTGTATTGGCAAAGTATTGAACATGAAATGCAAAGATGCCACTTTGGCACAGTTAAACGGTTAAGAGTAATACAAATTTAGAACTCCATTAAAGGACAATAGTAGTGCCAGCGGAGCCTGCCTACCGGGAGGCGGGTTGTAAAAGAAGCAAAAATGTGGCAACTTTAAGTAACTAGGCTACTTTTTAATTGCCCCACGGTTAGTGAAAACCTACTTTTCAATCTTTGTAATGGCCTTTTTCTTTATCAGCAGCTTAACGCTGATGGCGCAAAAGCCCAAAAAAAAGTTTCAAAAAGCCGATATCATCGAGCTTAATGACACCCTGACAAATTATAGCCAGTCTGACATCTTTAGCTTCCCAAATCTTTTATCAAAAACCCTGTATCTGGATGAAGATAAAATGAAGAAAATAAAGCAGTATGAAACAAGCGGAGCGGAGTCACAACATTACTCAGCCCTTCGTGCATACGTAAAGAATTTCGCTATCCC
>JANPLD010000077.1:0-1578 GCA_031426355.1 Alphaproteobacteria bacterium
TCAGCCGCCATTTGTTTTGTTTCAAGGATATTGGTGGTATAACTAACAGGGGTTACTATCTTAAAAGCATTTGATGAATTAATGATCGTATTGTAAGCGTCTTGCAGTTCATTATAGCTTGATAGAATTTTATCCCAACGAGAAAGCTCTCTTGAACTTTCGAAAGATTTAATTTTAGCAAGTTGCTCTTGCTGGATAGACTTGTAAAGTAAAGGAATGGCAGAAGATGCATTATCATCCTGGGCATTTTTGCTTAATCTTTTAACAGCATCCTCTAAAGCTTTGCTTTCGTCTTTACGGTCTAAATAGTTTTTACTGGAATTACATGAAGTGAAAAAGACCCCGAGGGCAAGCAGCAGTGTATATGTTAGTTTCATCTGATAATCTTTTACATATAGATGTCAAATGTAGCTCCACGTTTAATGGTTTTTTTGCATGTGTAGTAAGTTGTATTATTCTTAACAAAGGCTATCAGCTATCGGCTATCGGCTGTCGGCACGGTGTTTTGATTTGGGCATATTTTACTGTTGAACCACAGTGAAGGAATTTTTTTTACAAGCAGATGAAAGTACGCTCATCATCCCCGCCTGTTAAGACGGAGTCGGGCAGGGTTGTGTCACTCACTTGTACCTGTGTAAGATAATCAGCTTCTGAATTAGGTTGTTTAGGATTGATAAGATTGTAAGATTTGAAGTAAATGGGGGATAATCCTAAAATCCTAAGATCTTTTAATCTTAGTTAAAGACATTCATAAAAATCACCTAATCCTTCTAATCATAGTCCAGACACCCCCATTCATACCAACTATTTGCCATTTATAATTCTCCTTCATTTTTCTTAAAAATATTTTTTGGGCTGTAAGCCCCATCCCCACTGCGTTCCGCCTACCGGCTACCGCAAGCTACCTTAAAATAAATGGTATTATGTGTTGCATAGTACTAAAATGTTTGTATGTTTGTGTAGTCAAAGTACAAAAGGCTGATTACCGGAAGATTGGCCACCTGCGACAAATTTGAAATGAATATTAAAAAAGTAAAGCTATGAACATTGATAACACAGCAAGCCAGATGCGGAAGGGGGTTTTGGAATTTTGCATCCTATCTGTAATAAAACAGGGAGAAGCTTATCCCTCGGATATTATTGACAAGATGAAGGCAGCAAACCTCAATATTTTTGAAGGAACGCTATATCCACTTTTAACCAGGCTTAAGAACGCAGAACTGCTGACATATCGCTGGGTTGAAAGCAACAGTGGGCCGCCAAGGAAATATTTTCTTCTCACAGACAAAGGCGCCGAGTTTTATAAAGAGCTTGAAAGTACCTGGAATGAACTGGCAAATGCGGTTCAGGCACTGACAGCCGAATGAAAAGATCAACTTCAACCCGTCATAAAGCAGATCGCCTGGTGACAAAAATGAAACAGAATTTTTAAAGCCCGACAAACGAAGGGCCCTAAAAATAAAAACCAACAAAATGAAACAAGTTATAAATATCAATTTCCATGGAAGAGTAGTTCCGATAGAAGTAACTGCTTTTGAGATATTGAAAAATTACACCGAAAGCTTAAGCAGGCACTTC
>JANPLD010000078.1:0-6204 GCA_031426355.1 Alphaproteobacteria bacterium
TTTAAAGACGACATAGATCTTCTTTCATATAGGGAAATCATGCGGGTAGCGCACGAAAAAGGGTTGATAGAAAATATTGATAGCTGGTTTGCCTATAGGGAAATGAGAAATGAAACCTCCCACGCTTATGAAAAATCAAAAGCTGAAGAGGTATATGAAAAGCTCCCGGAATTTTCAAGGTCAGCAAAATATCTTCTCGAAAAAGTAAAAGAAAAAAAATGAAAATTTCTTCTTCAGAATTAAAATTTATAGAAGATGTTTTTTTGAAAAACCTGCCCGGTGCGGAAGTGTTTATATTTGGCTCAAGAGCTACAGGAGAGAATCTAAAGAAAACCTCTGATCTCGATCTGGTAATAAAATCCTCTTCAAAAATTACTTTTAACCAGATGTTTTTATTAAGGGAAGCTCTTCAGGAATCAAACTTGCCTTACCGTGTTGACCTACTGGATTGGGATAATTTATCAGAAGAGTTTAAAAATAATATCGTCCCTGATTTTCAAAAAATAATTTAATCAATCTTCAAAGCTGCTAAGAACGCCGATTGCGGTATCTCTACCGAGCCGATCTCTTTCATGCGTTTCTTACCTTTTTTCTGCTTATCCAGAAGTTTGCGTTTACGGGAAATATCACCGCCATAACATTTTGCGGTAACGTCTTTACCGACAGAAGAAATGGTTTCGCGAGCGATAACTTTTCCGCCGATCGCGGCTTGCAGGGCAACTTTGAATAATTGTCTTGGGATAAGATCTTTTAGTTTAGTGATCATGGATCTTCCGCGATGCTCAGCTTGTGTACGATGAAGTATCATGGTCATCGCATCAACAGGTTCACCATTTACCATAATTGCTACTTTAACCAGGTCGCCTTCCTCGTGGTCAAGCATTTCCCAGTCAAAACTTGCGTATCCTGAAGAAACAGATTTTAATTTATCATAAAAATCAAAAACAACTTCATTAAGGGGAAGCTTATATTCAAGAAGCGCGCGGGTTCCCACATATCCGTGGTTCAACTGAATGCCGCGTTTTTTCATGCATAACTCCATTATGGAGCCAATAAATTCATCGGGAACCATTATGGTGGCTTTTATCCAAGGCTCTTCAAGTTTTTCAATAAATGTAGGATCTGGATAATCAGCGGGGTTTTGAAGCGTAATTACTTCTCCATTTTTTTTATGCAGGATATACACAACGCTTGGCGCGGTGGTGATAAGGTCAAGATTATATTCTCGCTCAAGCCTTTCCTGTATAACTTCCATATGCAGTAAACCTAAGAATCCGCAGCGATAACCAAGTCCAAGTGCGGCAGAAGTTTCCTGCTCATAAGTAAAGCTAGTATCATTTAGATTCAGTTTTGTGATGGCATCCTTTAAATTGTCAAAATCGCTCGCATCAACGGGAAATAACCCGCAGAACACAACCGGCTGGCTAGGTGAGAAACCATCAAGCGCAGTAGAGCAGGGGTTCTTATCATCAGTTATAGTGTCACCAACTTTACAATCTGCAACCTGTTTCATATTCGGTATAATATAGCCAACTTCACCAGTGCCAATTTCATTCAGCGATAATTTTTTCGGTGTGAATACGCCAACATCATCAACTTCATAAACGGCATTATTAGACATCAGGCGAATTTTCATCCCCTTTTTTATTTTCCCGTCAACAACGCGAACCAGAACTATAACTCCAAGATACGTATCATACCAGCTGTCAACCAGGGATGCCTTAAGCGGTGCTTCTAACTGGCCAGATGGGGCAGGGATTCTCTTAACGACAGCCTCAAGGATTTCTTTAATACCAATACCTGTTTTTGCGGATGCTGAAATTGCATCTGATGTATCAATTCCTATAACTTCTTCGATCTGGGCTTTAACTTTTTCAACATCAGCAGAAGCAAGATCAACTTTGTTGAGAACTGGGATTATTTCATGGTTATTATCAATTGCTTTATATACGTTCGCAAGGGTTTGCGCCTCAACGCCTTGGGAAGCATCAACAACCAGCAAACATCCTTCACAAGCAGCTAAACAGCGGGAAACCTCATAAGAGAAATCCACGTGACCGGGTGTATCCATTAAATTAAGTATATATGTCTCGCCATCGTCAGCCTTATAGTTCAGGCGTACCGTTTGGGACTTAATAGTGATACCGCGCTCACGCTCAATATCCATATTATCAAGCATTTGCGATTTCATATCACGGTCTTCAACTGCGCCGCAGAATTGTATCAACCTGTCCGCCAGGGTGCTTTTACCATGGTCAATATGGGCAATTATCGAGAAATTCCGTATTTTTGATAGATTTTTAGGCATTGTTTGTATTTTGTTAACCTTTGTAGGTTATAGTTAGACTCGTGTTATTAACTTTTCTCAGGAAAAGAACAAGATTTTTTCTATGGATAAAATCAAATTGGTGCTGAAATGGATAATTACTCCAGTGGGTGAACAGGTTAATGTTGTGCAGAATGTTACCGTTATAACAAATGGTATCAATATTATTTATGAAAGGGATTTGGCAAAAGGTGATTATTATCAACCTGGATATCCCCAAGGCGGAAGGTTAAGCGATCTGGATTTGATCAAAAAATTAAAGGATGAAGTTACCGATAAAACAATATTCGAAATGCATAATAATGATGATGTTATCGTAACCTTAAAAAATAAAGGAAAGTTTGAAGTCCGAGAAAAAATAAATAATTGTTTTGGGATAACGTATAACAGATTCGTAATGTTTGGTGATTGTTATCCCGTTCAGGAAGGAGCAGAAGTTTCAAAAATTTTATCTCCGGGCAAAGAATTTGGCTATAAAGAGCAGGTAAAATTAGAAAAGTTGTTAAAGCTGAATCTAGGATTCTCAGCTCAAGGATTATCCGCTGTGGGATTCGATGATATGATGGTTAGATATTTTACTAACAACCCGAATATATCTTTTACAGAAGCGCAGACACAAAATAAAGAAAGGCACGATACTTCTATGTTCGCTCATAAGGAGGGAGACATAGCTTTTATAATGGGAAGCACAAATGATGTAATGACTTTAGGATCGTATGCTGGCCAAAACTTCCCAACCACAAAATTTGTCAAAAGTATTGAAGATGCAATTGATAATTTAAGAAGTAAAGACAAGAACATGGCTATTTTTATGGTGCTACCGCCAATAGTCAGTGATCCAAATTCTAAGTTCTATAAATCAGCAGATAAAAATTTTGTTTCTACTCCAGAAGATTTTAAGGAAATGAATGATTTGCTAAGAAAAATTGCCACTGAAAAAGGCCTTAATATTATTGAAATAAAGGAAGATATAGCAACCAGAGGAGGGGATGGCTGGCATTATGAGAATAATGGATACAGGAAAATGCTTAAGTTCATAGTAAATGAGGCATGTGAAAAACTTCATATAAAAGAGCATCCTTTGAAAACTCTGGTTAATGACCCTAGTTTTGGCTTTAATGAAGGCCTTCAGAGGGAATCTATAGAGGCAATCAAAGGCATTTGTTTTGAAAAAAATGGTGGAAAAAAAGATGATTTAGAGCTTAATAATTACCTATCTCAATTTTTGGCTAATAAAAATTCAGAAAAAAGTATTTCTTAAGTTTGTTTTTTTATTCAAATTATTCATTCTATGGCCTTAAAAGGCAGTAAATAAGCCAATTTGAAATAAATATAAAAAATATATAAAAATGCTGTTGACTACCATGAAAGTTGAAGCTATAACGCACTTCCTTTCTCGGCGAAGGACAAGACCAAAAACACCGACAGCTTTTTAAAATCGTTTATCAGGAAGTGAAGACAGCGGAATAACGGTTTCTTTCGGGAAACTGTGGTCGGCGCAAAAACGTTGGCGCAAGTCTAATAGGCTTGCTATTTCCGTGATGTTTTCACGAACTAGTTACATGCAAGTAATAATTCAGTAATGAATAAAAAATTTAATGTACGCAAGCGTACGAAATTTTCGTAATTTTTTTGAGAATGTTAAATCATTCTTGAGATGAATTAGATTTAAAAGTTTCAAAACTTGAGAGTTTGATTCTGGCTCAGAGTGAACGCTGGCGGCAGGCTTAACACATGCAAGTCGAACGCACCGCAAGGTGAGTGGCAGACGGGTGAGTAACACGTGGGAACCTTCCCTTTAGTACGGAATAGCCTCGGGAAACTGGGAGTAATACCGTATATTATCTTAGGATGAAAGATTTATCGCTAAAGGATGGGCCCGCGGCAGATTAGCTAGTTGGTGAGGTAATGGCTCACCAAGGCAACGATCTGTAGCTGGTCTGAGAGGATGATCAGCCACACTGGAACTGAGACACGGTCCAGACTCCTACGGGAGGCAGCAGTGAGGAATATTGGACAATGGGGGCAACCCTGATCCAGCCATGCCGCGTGAGTGATGAAGGCCTTCGGGTTGTAAAACTCTTTGAGTGGGGAAGATAATGACGGTACCCACAGAACAAGCCACGGCTAACTTCGTGCCAGCAGCCGCGGTAATACGAAGGTGGCAAGCGTTACTCGGAATTACTGGGCGTAAAGCGCGTGTAGGCGGGAAACCAAGTCAGGGGTGAAATCCCGGAGCTCAACTCCGGAATTGCCTTTGAAACTGGTTTTCTTGAGTGTAGTAGGGGATGGTGGAATTTCCAGTGTAGAGGTGAAATTCGTAGATATTGGAAGGAACATCGGTGGCGAAGGCGACCATCTGGACTACAACTGACGCTGAGACGCGAAAGCGTGGGGAGCAAACAGGATTAGATACCCTGGTAGTCCACGCCGTAAACGATGAGTGCTAGCTGTCGGATTTTAGATCCGGTGGCACAGTTAACACGTTAAGCACTCCGCCTGGGGAGTACGGTCGCAAGATTAAAACTCAAAGAAATTGACGGGGACCCGCACAAGCGGTGGAGCATGTGGTTTAATTCGATGCTACGCGAAAAACCTTACCACCTTTTGACATCCCTATCGCGCCCTTTATAATGGAAGGGCTTCGGTTCGGCCGGATAGGAGACAAGTGTTGCATGGCTGTCGTCAGCTCGTGTCGTGAGATGTTGGGTTAAGTCCCGCAACGAGCGCAACCCTCATCCTTAGTTGCTAACATTTAGTTGAGAACTCTAAGGAAACTGCTGGAGTTAATCCGGAGGAAGGTGGGGATGACGTCAAGTCTTCATGGCCCTTATGTCCTGGGCTACACACGTGCTACAATGGTGGTGACAATGAGCAGCGATACGGCAACGTAAAGCTAATCTCTAAAAGCCACCTCAGTTCGGATTGTGGGCTGCAACTCGCCCGCATGAAGTTGGAATCGCTAGTAATCGTGGATCAGCATGCCACGGTGAATACGTTCCCGGGTCTTGTACACACCGCCCGTCACACCATGGGAGTTGTTTCTGCCTTAAGTAGCTGGACTAACCTTCGGGAAGTAGGTTACCACGGTAGGGGCAGCGACTGGGGTGAAGTCGTAACAAGGTAGCCGTAGGGGAACCTGCGGCTGGATTACCTCCTTTCTATGGATGATTACTTATCGGAAGACTTATCTTCCTAAGTAATTTAACAAGAACATACAAGCATTTGCCATCCGTTCCTAAGTATTTTTTATGTAAACGAATCCCTAGAGAGCTTTTAAAGCTCTCTAGGGATTTTTGTTACATCTGCTTTCTACTCAGTTAATTTAGAGTGCGTATTTTACAAAAAAACCATTAATTAAGATGCTTAATTAATGGTTTATAGAAATTGAGTAGGCTTTTGCTTCTTCATAAGATAAATATCTTATATAATAAGCATTACCCCCTCGAAATTGGCAGTCATCAAAGCCAAAATTCATTTGAGCTGCTTGCTGTAGATGAGCTGGACCAACAATATCTTCAAAAGCCCACACATTTCCAATAACAATGCTGTCATCAGGTAGAATAAATTCTAGCAAATGCACAAATTGCCAATTTTGGTTGGGACAGTTATCAAGCAAATACTGATGATCTTGCAAATCTTTTTCCAATCTTTCTTGGCTAAAGAAAACAGCCAGCTGTCCAAAAAAAACAGCAAACAAGCTTGCATTCCGTTGTTGCTGACGGATTTTAGCAATCTCTTGGTAACTCATGACGAATTCCTTAGAAAAACAGCAACTTTTAGTGTAGCAAAAATGAAGCGTGAATAAAATCATTTTACAAGGTATGATGACATATGAATAATAAAACAAATCCTCTCTGGGGCGGACATTACGCGCA
>JANPLD010000079.1:0-2452 GCA_031426355.1 Alphaproteobacteria bacterium
CATGCATAAAGTTGGCATTCCGGTTGCAATTTTTAAATCCAAGCTCCTGTGTTCATCCTGAAGATGCGCGATCTTCTGTTTAAGTTTCCTTTCTTCTTCCATTAACCAAATCCATAGAATTTTGTGCCTTCGATCTCAGGCGGAGCGGCATTATATCAGAAAATAGAGCCACTTCCAACAGAAAATCTCTTTACATTGGTTGGAAAAATGTTAATTAGCAGACCCTTAAGCCGGGATATTTGGCTAAAGACCTTGTTCGGAGCGTAGCGCAGCCTGGTAGCGCACCAGTTTTGGGTACTGGGGGTCGTGGGTTCGAGTCCCTCCGCTCCGACCAACTAACCTATTGATTTAGTTGGTTAATCTTGTGTTGTGTGTTAGTGGCGCGATAGCGGCGACACACGCGAGATCGGATTTTTTAGTTCGACATTGCGGCCTTAGAATTCACAAATTTTCACGAACACTTTTTAAATACATGCTTTTATTTTTCGGCGCGACCTTGCGGGGGAGTGTAGAATTAATTATTTAGAGAGCTTCTGATCTCATCGAGAGTATATCTTTTATCTTTTAGCTCTTTTATTTTTTTTATGCGCTCTATCATATCAGCAGAATACATCTGATAGCCGCTGTTAGTTATTTCTGCTACTTCCAGCAGACCATGTTTCGTCCAGTGTCGTATAGTGGAATTTGTTTCCCCAGATTTTTTTGCAAGCTCGCCGATCTTCAATAATTTTTCATTATCATCAGCGACAATATCAGATTCCCCATTAACTGCTTTCAGGTATATATCCAATGATCTATCCACGGCCCTGGAAATTATTTTATAGTAATCATCTTTTAAACCACCGAGCTGGGCTTTCTCTAGCGAGTTAATGTAAACAAGTCTATCACGCTTACGTATTATAGCAGGTGGATAACCATACATCATTAATATGAGATTCATTAACAACCTTGCTGTTCTACCATTACCATCTGTAAACGGGTGAATAGTAACTAATCTATAATGAGCTTCTGCAGCAATCTCTACAGGATGATCTTTATGCTTATGTTGTAGCCATGAACTAAACTCATTCATCAGATCATGAACTTTTAACGGATTAGGTAATATAACAGATGAACCTGATATTCTGACAGGAACATTTCTGAAATTACCTGCATTATGATCATCAATACCTTTAAGTATTATCTCATGTATCCTTAAAATATCCTTTACTAAAATATCAGTAACTTTCCGTTTAACCTGCTCCTTTACCCAATCTAAAACAGAAGCATGGTTAGTAGCTTCAAGATGTTCTATTAAAGATTTACCACCAACTGTTAATCCTTTCTCAACTACTAATGCAGTTTCAGCTCTTGTTAGAGTATTACCCTCTATAGCGTTACTGGTGTATGTTAATTCAACACGAAACCATTCATCCAGATTTTTAACCAACGATGAATCCAGTGGCCTATAATTATCCAACCCTTCTTTCTTAAATGTAAGCTTATCATATTTCATAATACAAAGTATAAACCATAACCTTACGGTTTGCAACTAATATAAGCATTATCACAACAATAAAAATATAAGGAAAAGTGATTAATATCAGGGAATTAATAGGATTATACCTTACCTTTTATTATATTACACCCCTTATCAAATAAGCTATTTAAACTGATTCAAATCATACTTTCTCCACTATTTATTAAATTAGTGCGTTCTTAAGGATAAATTTACCTTTTTATTGTATAACCTATCTAATTAAGGGTTCTTAGAATGAAATTTAGGGTATATTAACAAGATGCGATAATGGTTTCGCCTGAGCATGATTTCCTGACAATATGGGCATACAGAGGTGCATCTTATCATAATTTTATCCTTCTTGATCCTGATAAAGTAAATGAAGCAGGCGTTAAAGAAGCGTTTGAGTTATCAAAAGAAAATCTACCAAATTACATCGAGAAAAACTTCGCTTTCTTCCACGATGTATTTTATTCAGGAAATAGCGGTATTATCTCCACCTTACCTCCAGAACTTAGACCTACTCAAGAAGAGCCACATTTTAACGCAGACAGATATAGAAGCTATCTAACAAAAACCCTTATTATGAGACAGATGCAATTACAAAGGCAGTTTCAAGTTGCGCCACAGCCAGTTGAATTTGATTATAAATTCAAAATAGGTAACATTAACACTAATGAAGAATTTGACAGGGACAGATTAGATAAATTTGATATTCCAACTATAGAAATTGATATCCCAGGTTTAAACTGGGCAGAGAACCAGCCCTATACAGTATCCATACACCCTAACTCTACAATGAAAACCGGCTCGCTCTCTATACCAGACCATAGAGAAAATTATGACCAGCTTAGTGATAGTAACTTTGTGCCATATTATAAAATTGGCTTATTTTCTAAATATCTTCCTAATTTTTTCAACACAGGAACTAATTTTTATGAACAAAATAATTAC
>JANPLD010000080.1:0-2611 GCA_031426355.1 Alphaproteobacteria bacterium
AAGTGAAGGTTGATGCACCAAAAGCTATTAATATGATGTTACCTGGTATGATGCCGATGGAAAAAGAGATGGTTGAGTTAGAAGCTTCTAATGGTAGCCACTTTGATAAACATTTCCTTCACACTATGATCAAACACCATCAGGGCGCTGTAAAAATGTCAGATGATGCACTGGTAAAATCTAAAAATCCGGAAGTAAAAGCTAAAGCGCAGATGATGCATGACAAACAGAAACGTGAAATTGTAGAAATGCAGCAAATGCATGATTCAATGAAATGAATCTTATCCGATTCCAGCAAGCATTAAGATTGCCATTGCTACCATTCCTAAATCTTCAACCAAAGTAATAGTAGACATTGGAAGATTTAGGACTGTGCCTAAGCAAGCGCAACGTATTTTTTGTTTTTTACTTAATGCTTGAATTACGCCTAGACTACTAAAGCTCATAAGAGCAATAGAAAACCATAATGCTGTTATGAGTTCAAACCGAAATAAGAAAGCGAGACCCAAACCAAGTTCCAAGAATGGATAAATTAACCCGTATCCATGCCAGTGTTTGGCTAGTAAGTCGTAAGTGCTATAAGCATCTCTAAATCCTTTCAGATCAAGCAATTTGAAGAATGAAAAAACAATAAAAAATCCTGCCATAAAGTTTAGCATCCAACCATGCCAATTCTCAAAATCTTTAATAGAAACTATTGAAATGAGGACTATAATTAAAAGTAATGGATAATATGTTTTAAGCCAACTCTTTTTGCTTTCATCTACTGTTGTTGGTATAGTGTCTATTAATTTAAGTTTATAGTTTCCAGCTTTGGCAACAGCTTCATTTAACGTATTCAAATCTGGAATATTATTACCTGTGATTATAGCTCGCGGAGGATTCAAGGTTACTTCAACACTTGAAACCAATTCTTTTAAAGCATCAGTTATTTTACGAACACATGCGTTGCAGTGCATCCCATCTACTTGATATGCTTCAGTCATATACCCTCCCTTTTCCTTTACGAATATAATCCAATACCGGACAAGTTTCAGTGGAAGTTTTGCCGCCTGGACATTCTTGTGTTAAAACAGTTAAAATGTTTTTTACTTGTTTAAGTTCTTTTATTTTTCTTTCAGCTTCTGAAATTTTACCAGATGTATGCTTTAATACTTCAGCACATGTTGCTTTATCTGAATGTCTAAGAAAAAGTAATTTTTTGATTTCTCTCAAGGTAAAATTAAGCGACTTAGCTCCCTTAATAAATTGAATAACTTGCTCAGATTCAACATCATAAATACGATAACCAGCACTAGAACGGTCTACTTCTTTAATTAAGCCCATTTTCTCATAATAACGCAGAGTATCGGTGCTTACATTAGTACGCTCTGCTAATCTCCCAATTGTTAATTTTTTAAGTTTCTGTTCCATTTATAAGTTTATACACCCTAGAGTATACTCTAGGGTCAAGGAGTTATTTAACAATTACACCAAATGGTGCAAAAACCTCTTTTCCATCTATCTTAACCTGAGCAAATAATTTAATAAACCCTGCTTTTTTAGGTTCTATATGAAATTCAAGTTTTGGGCCTCCACGCTCTGTATTACTTGTTGGTTCTCTACCCATCGGATGGATATGAAGTATAGATTCATAATCCTCACTAAATCCTACCACATGGGCAAACGCCCCCATTACCGGTTCAAGCTGATTGAAAGATTTGCCATCCTTACTAATTGTGATACTGCCCATAACCGCTTGGCCAGCTTTTGGTTCATCATCTAGCGCTAATGTAAAAGTATAGTCATTTATCTTAGAGACCATATTAGTGGTTTTATTAATCTTTGTTTTTTTCCCGGAAGGAATTCCAAGATCAGCCATTACATATTCTTGCTTGTTCGTTGCAATAGGAAGCACATCTGCCCATATACGGTATCTGCCATTTATCTTCGGTGTGAAATCAAACGTCCATTTGCCATTCTTAGCGGGAACGGGATGTATATGGTGATAATCTGAGAGCGACGGGTCAACGACTAACAGATGCAGTTTGCGGGTGTGTGCCTCTTTCAGATCGGCATCACCCAGCACTTTATCACCCATCAATAATGTAAGCTTCGCGGTTATTTTCGTAGTTTTTCTTGGCGACAGCGTACCTTGCGGCATTAATGACAGTTTTATAGTATTTTTCATTTCAGCCGTATCGTGGCTGCCGTGACCCATCGCCTCATGTGAACCTGCAGGTGTTGGATAACGGGATAAGTGTTCTCCTGCGGCATATGCAACAGAACCTGTAGCCAGTACAGTCGTGATAAGTAGGGTGCGTAACAGTTTCATAAACTCTCCTAAATGATTCCAATGATAGCGCGATGTATAAAATATCCTACGGCCAGTAATGCAATGCCAATGCCATAGCAGAGCCAGAAATTGCCACCTAGCCTATCAGCAAAGAAGAACGGGGCAAAAAACAGCCACGATACCGGCACGCCGATCAGGATGCTTTTGGCGAAGGTAATGGAAGCCGCCGCATCCTTATGTTCAATCTGGGAAAAGGCCAGCGCCAGCAATGAGGCAATCGGCAATGCGATAATGAAGCCTGCAAGTTCAGGTTTCTTGCCCGACAGCCATGAGGTC
>JANPLD010000081.1:0-9537 GCA_031426355.1 Alphaproteobacteria bacterium
AAAATCAAAAAGTTTGGAAAATGGCAAAAAAGAATACAGTTCTTGTAAGGCTCGAAAGCACAGCAGGCACAGGTTACTACAAAGTAGCTAAGAAAAACCCTAAAAAGCAACAAGGTAAGTTGGAATTCAACAAATATGACCCTGTTGCAAGAAAACACGTGAAGTTCGTTGAGAAAAAATACAAATAGTTTTTAACTATTTAGCCTTTCCCATATAAACTAATCTCAATTCTAATTACAATCGCCAAAGTAAAATTGCGCGCGATTTGACAATCCGTATTTTCAGGTGATAGGTATCTCCTATTCAACTTTTAAATTACGCTCATGAAATATTCCAGGCTCGGCACTACTGATCTCAACGTTAGCAAAATATGCCTCGGCACTATGACCTGGGGCGAGCAGAACACACAGGAAGAAGGCTTTTCCCAAATGGATCTTGCCCATTCTGAAGGTATCAATTTCTTTGACACTGCCGAAATGTATCCCGTCCCACCTAAGCCGGAAACGCAAGGCTCCACTGAAGCAATTATCGGCAACTGGTTTGAAAGCAGAAAGAACAGGGATAAAATTATCCTCGCGACCAAAGTTGTTGGCAGGTCAGAAAATTTCAGGCACATCAGGAATGGCGAGTTACCAGCGCTTGATAAAAAGAATATTGAGTTAGCCCTTAATAATAGCCTTAAAAGACTCAAAACAGATTATATTGATCTCTACCAGATCCACTGGCCAGACAGGGAAACCAACAATTTCGGTAAACTCGGCTACTCACATAATCCAAATGACAATTTCACATCTTTTCTGGAAACCTTCTCCGCTTTTGAAGATTTCAAAAAACAGGGCAAGATAAGACATATCGGGCTTTCTAACGAAACTCCATGGGGCGTTCTTGACAGTATAAGAACTTGCGAAAAGAATAATTTTCCTAAACCCGTTTCTATCCAGAACCCTTATAATTTACTCAACAGAAGCTTTGAGGTCGGCTTATCTGAGATTGCCATACGCGAACAAATAGGCCTGCTTGCATATTCCCCTCTTGCCTTCGGCGTTCTCACAGGAAAATATCTTAATGGCAACAAACCAAAAAATACCAGAATCAGCCTTTATGCAAGGTTCCAACGATATAATAATAAAAATGCTGAAGAAGCATCTAAAAGATACGCGAAAATAGCAAAAGATGTCGGCATCTCCCCAACCCATCTCGCGCTGGCCTTTATAAATAGCCGTGATTTCGTAACTTCAAATATTATCGGCGCAACCAATCTGGACCAACTTCGGGAAAATATTTCTTCAATAAACATCAATCTTACGAACGAAACGATTGAAGCGATTGAAAAAGTTCATATCGACATCCCAAACTCCTGCCCATAGTCACAGGTTAAATCTTTTTATTAAGGTTGTTTAAAATTCTCAATTTTTTAATAAAAAATTAATATTATATGTGTATGATAATGATATTCGAATTTAATTCTGCGCACATTAAATAATGCAACCGCATCAGGTAAAAAACGTAATCGTACTCGGCTTTGTTCTAGGGCTTATCTCCATATTCTTTATTTATGGCTCACTTGTCGGCAGCATGTCTATCTATAGCGGCTTTGATAAGACCAAGAATTTCATCAGCGATAATGGCCCAGTACAATCCGTAAAAAGATTCACCGGTGTTTATTTCCAGATCCTCAAAATTTACATTGAGAAGGGCAGAAAGCTTCCATCTGAGACCAGAAAAAAAATCGAACACAGCCTTTTCATCCCCCCTCTTATTGCAGCCCTCATGTTCGGCTTCGTGATATTTATATTAAGGGCACCCCTCTCAGATTTTCGACCGTTCCAGCCTCCCGAAAAACTCCATGGTGATGCTAAATGGGCAAACGAACGCGATATCATAAAAGCAGGCCTGCGCGCAAAAAAAGGCATGATAATGGGTAGCAGCGGCCGGGGTTACCTCATTGCAGATGGTTTTCAGCACATATTACTTTTTGCTCCTACGGGTTCCGGTAAAGGTGTGGGCTTCGTAATCCCCAACCTCCTTTACTGGAGGCAATCAGTCGTATGCCATGACATCAAACTTGAGAACTACGAACTAACTTCCGGCTACCGCAAGAAAATGGGCCAGAAGGTTTTCCTATGGAATGCCGCTAGCCCTAAAGGCATGACACATTGCTATAATCCCCTAGACTGGGTTTCAAGGGAGCTCGGCCAACAGGTAGATGACGTGCAGAAAATCTCAAACCTCCTTCTCCCTGAGCAGGAATTCTGGAACAATGAAGCCCGTTCCCTCTTCGTCGGTGTAGCCCTTTACCTACTTGCCGTACCTGAAAAGATATGTTCCTTCGGTGAAGTTGTTAGAACACTCCGTAGTGATGACGTTGTTTACAATTTAGCAGTAGTTCTTGATACCCTAGGCAAGCAGATCCACCCTGTTTCTTACATGAACATTGCAGCATTTCTTCAGAAAGCTGACAAAGAACGCTCAGGCGTTATTTCAACTCTTAACTCCGGTTTGGAATTATGGGCGAACCCACTAATTGATGCCGCAACTGCCACTTCTGATTTTGACTATAACACTTTCAAAAAAGAAGAGATCACCGTTTACGTTGGCTTAACTCCTGATAACATTGAACGCCTGAAACCCTTGATGCAGATTTTCTACCAGCAGGCAGCGCAGCTCCTTACCAAACACATGCCAAAGCCCGATGAAAAACTCGGCATATTATTCATGATGGATGAGTTTCCAACCCTTGGCGAAATGATAATCTTCAAGCAGGGTATCGCATATTTCCGTGGTTACAGATTGCGCCTATTCATAATCATCCAAGATACCGAGCAGCTGAAGGATATCTATGAGGAGGCAGGTATGAACTCCTTCCTAGCCAACGCCACCTACCGTATAACCTTTGCAGCCAACACCTTTTCAACTGCGGAAATGATCTCAAAGATCATCGGTAATAAAACCGTAAAACAAATATCAAGGAACGCCCCGATATTCCTCGATCTAAATCCTGCATCACGTTCCAAACACATATCTGAAACACAAAGGGCGCTACTCCTCCCACAGGAAGTTATGGCTTTGCCAAAGGAAGAGCAAATAATTCTGGTAGAATCATCTCCACCAATCAAAACCAGAAAGATCATCTATTATAAAGACCCTTTCTTTACAAAAAGATTACTTCCACAAGTAGAAGTTCCCCAGCAGGAACCTTACGACCCTAAAAAAGTAGGCAAGCGTAAAGAAAAGAAAGTTGAAGAAGCCGCCGAATCTGAAAGTGAAAGCGCAGAAGAAAAAGAAAAGGAAGCTAAGAAATAACTGATAATTTTATTAGTACTAGTAAAACTGTTTTTGCTGAAAGCTAATTATATGAGTAAAGAAATTGAAATCTACGAATACGTAAAGTAAGCCTCTAGAATTCTTCACCAAAATAAACACCCCAGATATTATTTACTTCTATATAACCATCAACCTCTGAAGCTTCAGCATGGCAAAAACCTTCTTCACATGCATCTATCTTTATGATCACACCGTTCTCAAGAACCGCTTCAACGGTAGATTTTATCGAAGCATTATCATAAAGTTTTGAACCGTTGACCTTCACAATTGCCGCTCTATAACCTGACAGCTGTGATTTATGTATCCAGCCTTCGTCACCTTGTATATCCCTGATCTTGCGCCAGAATTCATATTCTTCAACTATTTCAACAGGCAGATCTTTACGCTCATAAACCCATTTTATCGGATATCTTTTACCTGGTCCCGAACGCACGTTAGCTTCCTTCGATTTTATCGATACAAACCTTGGAACAGGCAAATTTGATTCAGTTTTATCTTCCGCAAAAGATGGTGCCGCAAAAGAGATAAGAATTATAAATAGAAGAATTTTTTTCATATCAAATATATATTTACTGTAAGCCCTTGGATATCTTCTTCTTAATATCTTCCAATTTAATTTCATCAGAATTCTCAGAATCAAAATAATCTCGCGCCTTTTTCCATTGGTATTGTGCTTCTTTTCTGCGACCAAGCTTCCAGTACACATCACCAAGGTGGGAATTTATTACCGCATTATAAGGTATCGCAAGTGATGCCTGCTCCAGGAAAGGTACAGATTCAGTAAAATATCCAAGATTATATAACGCCCAGCCATATGAATCCAATATATGTGGAGCGCCACCGCTTTTTATAACAGCCGCCTCAAGCATTGAGCGCGCCTGATTGACATTCTTATTCCTGATTATCCAGCTATAGGCCAGATAATTAAGTATCTCAGGATTTTCGGGATCTAACTGTATCGCTTTTTTAAGATTATATTCTGACTTTTCCTCATTCCCTACTTTGTCGTAAGCAACGCCAAGGTTAAAATATAAATTCCATTTTTCCGCCGTGAACTTGTCAATTGATTTTTCTGCTTCTTCATAGAATTTTACCGCTTCAGCATATTCCTTTTTCGCCATGTAAACACCGCCAATTGCGAAATTCACCTGATATGAGAATTTTGGATCTTCTTTCAATTTATTAAGTATCAGAAGTGACTCATCATCTTTCTCAAGGTTATGATACGCAACAGCCTTACTGAACTGGAACCCTTTATATTCTTCTGACCCCTCACTTATAGTATCATAAACTTTCACTGCATCAGAAAGCCTGTTCAACGCTTCAAAACTTGCAGCAAGATATTTTTTACTTTTAAATGAATCAGGATCAACATAAATAGCTATCCTGAAATAAACTACCGCTTCCTCTAAATTCCTTCCCTGAAGTGAATACTGCCCAAGCTCAAAGAATATGTCGGAAAGTAACTTTTGTGATTTTACCTCTATAGGATAATCCTTTCCCTCAACCAGTATTTCCTTTCCATTCGCAAGATCATTTATAACCGCGCGGTTATAGGAAAACACCGAAAGCATATAATCAGCAGTGATATTATCTATTATCCTGAAAGCATTTTTATAATCCTCATCTATCGCATATGCCCATGCCAGCACTAAAGGTGAAACAACTCCATCAAGATGCGTATTATCCGCTATAGCCGGGTCAGCCAAAGGTTCAAGCACCCTTATAACTTCTTTGTTATTACCTTTCTTATATTCATCAAGCCCAACTAACAAATATGGCAGTATCGAAAGGTCTTTCGTTTTCTTTTTACTTTCTTTATCTGCTTCAATATTTTCTCGGGCCAGTAAAAGCGCGCTTTCAAACTTCCCTTTGAATATATAAAGGCCATAAAGCTTGTTCAGTACATCTGGATTACCGGGGTCTTGCGCAAGTGCCTTTTCATAGAATTTAATCGCGCTATCAAAATCACCTGTTTTCTGGGCAACTGAAGCCGTAAGAAAATTACCGTACGAAGAAGGTTTTTCCTTCTCTTCAACTTTTGTAAGCAGTGGTATTGGCAGGCGAGCGATATTATATTTTCTGAGCAGTTCAATACCCGCAATGAGTATTATAAGAAAGACCGTAAGATAGACTACTTTGCGCATGAAAATATATTTTGATTTGAAATATTTATTTCCTGACTCGCAGCTTTTTATAAGATTCCACTGCGAAGTAAATATATAATATATGAGTAATAAAATATACAAGATTACTGAAAACAAAAATATTCTGCCCAAGGGAGAAGGAAAGGAACTCAAGAACCGCAACCGCAGTAGATGTAAACGCCGCTATTCTTATGCATAATTTAAGATCGAACCTCTCCGGCTTTAACATCAGGTTTATGATCATACCCGCTATAAAACTATATAAAACTGCCTTAAAAAAATATTTGAACGCCATCCATAAAAAACAGAAAAAGAATATTACCGGATATGGAATAGTTATCACCGCATAAAAATCCTGCAGGAATTTTTTCGTAATAAATTCAGGTTTGCCTTCACCGTTAACCTTAAAATAATCCTGGAAAGATTGATATAGGTCACCCGCGCTAACAATTGCTGATAAACTACCGTCAACAATTATCTTCAACTCATTACCCCTCAGCAAAGCAACATTACCAAGCGTATCAATGTTATTCACCTTTCTATCGGTATCTATTATCGCAATCAGTGTTTTATCACTCGCATAAATATAACTTGGCTCAGCGTCTGAACTTACAAAATTATTCTTCTCAAAGGTTAACTTTGGTAATTGCACAGAGATATGATTTATCTCTCTTGATATTTCATCATTACTAACCTCATGAAAAGCACCCGCCTCTTTAACCACCAATGTATTCAGCA
Source organism: Alphaproteobacteria bacterium (assembly GCA_031426355.1). Classification (GTDB taxonomy): domain Bacteria; phylum Pseudomonadota; class Alphaproteobacteria; order Rickettsiales; family UBA8987; genus JANPLD01. Next base: position 6,210 of record JANPLD010000081.1, read on the forward strand.
GATACTTAACTTGCATAGATACAGGCACCGCAAGTATCAACGCTATCAGAAACACATACCTGAATCCGAATATGTTTTTATTGCTTATGAGGTCGTAATAAAATTCTCTTGAGAATAATGATTGGAAAATAGCCGATATATAAAATTTAAGAGATGTCATAATGATTTAATATTTTCCTGATCTTATTATTTTTCTCGCTTTTTCAAGGTCTTCTTTAGTATCAACTCCAAGCGGTACAGTATCAGTTACGATCACACCAATGCTCATATTATTCTCAAGTGCCCTAAGTTGTTCCAGCTTCTCCCTCTTTTCCAGCGGACTAGGAAGCAGGTCGACAAATTTTTGCAGCGCCTTCATCTTATATGCATATATCCCTATATGGTGCCAGTGGTCACCTTCACCATATGGAATTGTCGCACGTGAAAAATATAATGCCTCACCTATAGTTTTTTTCTTATCTTTCCAACTTACAACCGCTTTAACAACATTCGGATTGGTCTTTTCCTTTTCATCAGTGATCTTTGCAACAACAGTTACGATATCAAAATTATAATCTTGGTTTGTTAGCAACTCATAGCATTGCTTTATAACTTCCGGCGAAATGGTTGGCAGGTCACCCTGAAGGTTAATCACATGTTTAAACTTGGTTTTATACCCTAGATTGATCAAACCTTGGTATATCCTGTCTGTACCAGAGGGTAATTCAGGGGATGTAAGAACAGCCTCGCCCCCGTTTTTAACGACTTCCTGCAATATCTCGTTTTCGGCGCATGCCACAAAAATGTCCTTTATGCCGGACTTTTCCGCCTGCTCATATACCCTCACGATCATTGATTTCCCTTCAATATTAGCCAATGGCTTGTTTGGCAGGCGGGTTGAACCGAGTCTTGAAGGTATTACTATCACCACTGGCATAAATTAACCGATAATTAATTTTTAAAGAATTTTATTGAAAGCACTCAAGTTATATGTATAAGAACGGTTTCAAAATTTAAAAGCAATTTGAGCCATGAAAAAAGGAATACACCCTAAATACCACAAAATCAAAGTTAGAAGAACTGACGGTTCTGAGTTTGAAACTTATTCTACTTGGGGCAGCGAAGGCGAAGTTCTGCAACTTGATATTGATACATTGAACCACAATGCGTGGGTTGGTGGTAAAACTAAAGTTAATGAAAAAGCTGGTAACGTTGCGAAATTTAACCAAAGATTCGGTGCTGTTAAACTTTCTGCTTCTGTTGGCCCGGTTGATGCATCTGTTCTTGCTGACAAGCCTAAGAAAAATGCAGACGCTGCAAAAGATAAAAAGAAGAAGAAATAAACCTTTTGGTTAATCTTCAGTTTTTCACTTTCCTATTTAAATGAAAAAAATTTCTATCTACACTGATGGCGCTTGCTCGGGAAACCCGGGACCAGGCGGTTGGGGCGCGGTGCTGATTTATAATTCCACTAAAAAGGACATCTCAGGCTTTGCCGAGAACACCACTAATAACAGAATGGAACTTCAGGCTGTTATCGAATCCCTCATATCTTTAAAATCCCCCTGCGAAGTTGATCTATATACAGATAGCAAATATGTCCAGGAAGGTATCACCAAATGGATATTTGGCTGGCTGAAAAATGGCTGGAGGAATTCAAAGAAAGAAGAAGTAAAAAATTCTGACCTCTGGAAACAACTCCTCGAAGTTCAAAAACCCCACAAAGTTAAATGGCACTGGGTAAAAGGCCATGCCGATAATGAAATGAACAATCGGGCTGACAATTTAGCAAGAACTGCTATAGAGAATAGCAGATTAATATCTAAGAACTAAAATTAAACTCAACTCTTAACTTCCAATTTTATGGATAAACCACTCTGGCTCTGGGCAAGTTTCATAATAATAGTTTTATTACTGCTTGCATTCGATCTTGGTATTCTTAATAGGAAAGATCAGAAAATGACCTTCAAAAAAAGCGCGTGGTTAAGCGTTTTTTATATCTGTATAGCAATATGCTTCGGTATTTACATAGATCTTACTATTGGCGATGAAGCTTCCGCCCTCTACTTTACCGGATACATTGTTGAAAAAACATTATCCCTTGATAATATTTTTGTCATCTCCCTGATCTTTGGATATTTCAGGATACCCGAACAATATCAGCACAGGGTTCTTTTCTGGGGAATATTTGGCGTAATAGTTTTGCGCGCCATCCTGATAGGGCTTGGTTCAGTATTGATCAATGAATTTCACTGGATACTTTATATATTCGCAGCCTTCCTTGTATTTACCGGTATTAAGATGCTCTTTATCAAAGATCATGAAATTAATATCTCGGAAAACTCTATCCTTAAATTCCTTAACAAAAACTTTAAAATAACAAAAGAACTTCACGGGCATAAATTCTTTGTGAAAATGGAAAACAGCGCAGGGAAAAAAGTACAATATATAACGCCTCTTTTTGTTTCCCTTGTGATAATTGAATTTGTGGATCTTGTCTTTGCCGTAGACAGCATACCTGCGATATTTGCGATAACCACAGACCCGTTCATTATATATACCAGTAACATCTTTGCTATATTAGGCCTTCGCGCATTATATTTCTGCCTTGCTTCCATGGTAACCAGGTTTGAATATCTGAAACCCGCACTTGCTGTAGTATTAGTATTTATCGGCTCAAAGGTATTTATCAGCGAATTTTTACTTCAGGGAGATAAATTTCCTACATCGGTCTCTGTTGCTATAACCCTTACCATCATCTTCACAGGTGTAGTCTACTCACTGGTAAAAACCTCAAAAACTAAATCTTGAAATTTATTTTTAATCCTATAAAGAGGGCGGAAACTAATAACATTAAAGGATTTTATGGCGATCGAAAGAACACTCTCAATTTTAAAACCTGATGCTACCCGCAGGAATCTTACTGGTAGAATCAATGCACGCTTTGAAGAAAGCGGCCTCAGGATAGTTGCACAAAGAAGAACAAGGCTTAGCCGCCTTCAGGCAAGGAATTTCTATATCATGCACAAAGACAGACCTTTTTATGATGAACTGGTTGAATTTATGGTTTCTGAACCTGTAGTTATACAAGTTCTTGAAGGCGAGAACGCAGTTACAAAAAACCGCGACATCATGGGCGCAACCGATCCTAAAAAAGCTGCCGCAGGAACTATCAGGAAAGATTTTGCACTCAGCATTGGCGAAAACTCAGTTCACGGTTCTGACAGCGCAGAAAGCGCAGAGCAAGAAATCCGTTTCTTCTTCAGTGATATTGATATCGTTGGATAATTCAACTCTTTTATCACCATAATTACAGCTATTACCCTTAACCGCAAAACACTAGTTTTGC
>JANPLD010000082.1:0-24721 GCA_031426355.1 Alphaproteobacteria bacterium
CTTCTTGATCTTAACATGCCCGGTATGGATGGGCGTAAAACATTGCAACATATAAAGGAAGATATAAACCTTAAACAGATACCGGTTATTATACTTACCACGTCTTCTGATGAACGCGATATTGATATATGCTATAATATGGGAGCTAATACTTACGCGCAAAAACCAGTTACTTTTGATAGGCTTATAAAAGCAATTGAGCGCCTTAAGGAATATTGGTTTGAGCTAGCGATATTACCTAAAAATAGCCATTAAAAATGACCAATGAAAAATTAAAGATACTTATAATAGATGATAGCGAAGATGACAGGCTGCTTTATATACGCGCGCTTAAAAAAAGCGGGAGAGATTATACAATAATAGAAGCAGAAGATGGCGATGAGGGGCTTGAGCTGGTAACAAAAGAAAGCCTAGATTGCATATTGCTTGATTATTCCATGCCCGGGCGCGATGGTGTTGAGGTTCTGAAATGCATTCGTGCAAAACACCAGTTCATTCCTGTGGTTATGCTAACAGGTATGGGTAATGAACGCGTGGCAGTTGCCGCAATGCAGGAAGGGGCGCAGAATTATATTTCAAAATCCACCATTACACCGGAGACTTTAAGCCATTCAGTATTAATGGCAATTGAGCATTGCCACCTTCAGAAGCGTATACATGAACAGAGAACTTCACTTGAGGTTTTTACCCGCGCACTGGCGCATGACCTTAAGGAGCCCGTTAGAACGGTAAAATCATTTCTGGAGATCATTGCTCAAAGGGAACAATTTTCTGAGAAAACTGATGGGTATTTCAAACATATAGTTAACGCAGCTGACAGGATGGAAATGCTGATCGAAGCTGTGTTCCTCTATACCAAACTTGATAGCCCTGTTCCTATAACCAAAGAGATGTGTGATCTTTCACAGCTAATAAAAGAGGTAAAAGATAATTTAAGCAAACTTATAAGCGACAGTGGGGCTATTGTAACCTCTGACGCTTTACCTGAGCAGATTAACGCGAACAAAGTTCAGTTGATGCAGCTTTTACAGAATCTTATTTCCAACGCCATAGTTCATGCTGAAGCAATACCTGAAATAAATATTAGTTCAGAAGAGAAGCCTGACCACTGGATATTTTATGTAAATGATAATGGCCCTGGTATTGCGGCCAGCCAGATAGAAAAGATATTCCAGCCGTTCAAACGCTTATTACATCATAAAAGCCAGGGCATGGGCCTTGGTCTTGCTACATGTAAAAAGATAGTTGAATCACATGGTGGTAAAATATGGTGCGAACCTAATAGATTGGGAACCGGCACGAGTTTTATCTTCACAATTCCAAAGAATATTTCAGCCGAAAACAATTTATCATCTCAGAAACATCATAAAGCACTGGACGGAACAGTTAGCACGACAGCCGGAACAAGACTGGCTAATATTATGCTGGTCGAAGATAATGAAGCTGACATTGAGCTTGCGCGCATTATGCTGATCGAGCAGTCTAAGATAAACTGCAATATGATAATTGCACGTGATGGGGATGAAGCACTGGCAAAACTGCTTGATGCCCCGTTTGATCTTATGCTGCTTGATATAAACCTGCCGGGGATAGATGGATTTGAACTGCTTAAACAGTTACGTTCAGAAAATAAGAATAAAGGCCTTAAAATTATAATGTGTTCAACCTCTACCTATGACAAAGACATTGAAAAAGCCAAAGCACAGGGAGCGATAGGTTATATAAACAAACCTCCAAAATTTGACGTGTTGAGAAGTATTATTGAGAATAATACTGATATCCAGATATCTACTAAAGATGGCGTAAACTCACTATTACGCTATGCTTAAATTTCCGGCAATATAACCATAAAATAAATGAGCTTTCTAAAACAATTTTTATTGCTGGTAATTCTAATAATTTCCGTAAATGCGAATGCTGCGGAAAAAGTAATATCGCATGAAAAGCAGATAAAAGGCGGACTGCTTTATAATTTCCTGAAATATACCAGCTGGCCTAACTATAAAAATAAAACTGGTTCAGCTATACAGGTTTGCGTATTTGGCGATGATCCATTTGATGGATATTTAAAAACCATGAAGAAACGCACAGTAAACCGCCAGAAGATAAATGTGCGTAATATCTATTTGATAGAAGATACAGATAAATGTAATTTGCTTTTCCTGAATTCAAACCAGAAAAATAAATGGCCAGAACTTGCAAAACAACTTTCAGGAAAAACGGTGCTGACAGTTAGTGATTTTGCAGGCTTTGCAGGTTTGGGGGGGATGATAGAATTTGGAGTGAAGGACGAACATATTAGTATAATGCTTAATATGCAGCCCATTATAGACTCAAATTTAAAAGTAAATGAAAGGTTACTGAATCTGGTTACGTTTACCAATAATGGAAAGGAATAGATAATGACACGCTCCTTATCTATAAAAAATATACTGCTGCTGACAGTTAGTGTGCTTGCGATACTTATTGCAGCGCTATCCATACGTGAAGTATATATTGAGTTGCAAAGCCTGCTAAAGATAGAATCTTTAAAAAAGTCCACTTATCTTCGCGAGAAATTTCTTGATATTATAGAAGATATATCGCTGGAACGTAATATCACTTATTCAATCCTTAAATCACATAATGCTAATGTAAGTAATGAGCTGCTAATCAAGCTAAAAGATAATAGGGAAAAGGTAGACCAAGGGATAAACATGATCTTAAATTCCCTTAAAAAATATGATCTTAAGGGCCTTCCTTCCCGTATCAAAAAAACAGAAACGCAATATATAAAACATAAGAAGTTACGTGATGTTATCGACAATAAATTAGAAAACTCCGATTATAATAATAAACTTCCGCGCCACTGGTTTGATGAATCAACAGCGATGATAATGCAGACGCAGAGTATCTGGATGAATTTCACAAGGCATTTTACCACTATTGACCCTATAGTAACGCAGAGGATCATGTTCAAGCATTTCCTCGGAATGACAATGGATTATGCAGGGCGCGAGCGCGCTTTGATTGGTGGACTGATAATAGCAGATGAAGCTATCAAACCTAAAGACCAGGCAAATCTGTTAAGCTGGCATGGTATAGTTGAGCATGGCTGGCTAGTGAGTAAAAAACTTAGTGAGCGTGCACGGTTAACGCCGGAGATAACACCTTACCTGAGTGATGCGCAAAGCCATTACATGAATTTACATGATATGATCTATGGTATTTTTTATGTACCGGGGGCGCTGCATAATAATTCATACCCTATAAGTATTGATCTCTGGCTGGAACTTGCATCCCAAACTGCTGATTCCATCTTTGCACTTAAAAATGCGGCATTGAGGCAAACGCGGGATTATATTAAAGTGCTGGAAACTAAGGCAGTAAATAAGATAGTTGTTCATATCATTCTTCTTTTTGCGGCGCTGGGCCTATGCGGATATTGTTTCTGGATAATAATTAATCGCGTTGTAAACCCTATAAGCAATATAGTTTCAGTGCTTTCAGATGCGATAGAAGGTAAAGAAGTATCGCTTATCCCTTCCCTTGCAGACAGGCAAGATGAGATAGGGAAACTTATTAAAGTGCTGAAGATATTTCAGAAAAATACTGAAGAGATAAAAAAGACCACGGCAGAACTTAAGATCAGTGATGAGCGTTACCGCGCACTAACTGATGCAAATACCGAAATAGTATGGACATGGGCGCTTGATAATACCGGGGATTTTGCAAAGCTTGAGGAGTGGTGGGAAAAAACGACCGGGCAGCCGAAAGAGGAGATATGGCCTTCAGGCTGGCTTGCTATGGTTCACCCTGATGACAGGGAAAGAATAGGAAAGATATGGGGAGATGCCGCCATTTATGCAGTAGATTTTGAGCTTGAATACAGGCTAAAAGCAAGGGATGGGAATTACCGCTATATCTATACTAGAGCTATCGCACTTAAAAACCCAACCGGAACTTTACGTGAATTTGTTGGAACTTTAAATGATATAACCGATCGTAAACTTGCTGAGGAAAATATCCAAAAATATACAAGCGACCTTGAACACAGTAATAAAGAGCTTGATGACTTTGCTTATATTGCTTCACACGACCTTAAAGAACCTTTGCGCGGAATACATAACCACTCATTATTCTTACTTGAAGATAACCAGAGAAAACTTGATGAGGAAAGTATTAGCCGCCTTAACCGCCTTATTTATCTGAGCCAGCGCTTAGAGAGGTTGATTAATGATCTGCTTTATTATTCACGTATCGGGCGTCAGGAACTTGCTGTGCAGTTAACTGATGTGAATGATATCATCCACGACATTGAAGAAACTCTTGATGTGTATAAAGAGAATACCAAGATCAATATCACTATCCCAGAAGCTTTGCCTTTAATATCATGTGATAAAACACGTATCGCGGAGGTATTCCGCAATCTTATCACCAATGCGATAAAATATAATGATAATGAAATAAAAAATATTGAGATAGGTTTTCTTAAAAATTGTAGGGATAAAAACGGTAAACCTGTTGAGAATGTATTTTATGTCAAGGATAATGGACGTGGCATATCGCCTGAGTTCCATGATGAGATATTCAGGATATTCAAGCGTCTGCAAAGCTCAAAAAACAAAACTGAGGAAGGAACAGGTGTTGGCCTTACATTCATCAAAAAAATAATTGAAAGACATGGCGGCAGGGTATGGATACAATCCGCTAAAGGAATTGGCAGTACTTTTTACTTCTTTATTGGGGATAAGAATTGATCGTAATTTCTACGAATATTACAAAATTGTATAGTTACAGTAAAGGTAGCTATATCATGAGATGCTATATTAACTTTGTCGCAGGCAATAATGCAGGTGATAAATAAAAGGAGTTAATATGACCATTAAAAACCTAAAAGTTCTGACCTTTTCATTAGTTGCACTTTCATTACCAATAGTTGTTCATGCGGCTGATAGATCAGATATAAAGCTCTTTCTGAAACAAAAATCTCACTGACTGAAGCAATTGAAAAAGCTGAAAGCCATGAAAATGGCAGAGCGGTTGAAGCAAGCCTTGATGATGATTCTTTCAAGCCCGCCTATGAGGTGAGTGTTGTTAAAGACGGAAAGATCTTCGAAGTTCATGTAAATGGTGAAACAGGTGAAGTTCTTGGTTCACGTGAAGAACTTGATGATTAATCTAATATAGATTATTTTACACTCTGGGGAGGAAACCATCCTCCCCAACTTTGCAAGACTAGTAATGAAAATACTGTTAATTGAAGATGATAAGAAAACGGCCAGCTATATAATGCGCGGTCTGAATGAGCATGGGCACATTACGGACAATGCTGAGAACGGCCATGACGGGCTTTTTCTGGTTACAGAGAATAATTATGACGTTATGGTAATTGACCGTATGATACCCAAGCTTGATGGTCTTACATTACTTAAACTTTGCGTGAGACAGGAATAAAAACACCTGCAATATTCCTGACCGCTATGGGAAATATAGATGACCGCGTTAAGGGGCTGGAATCAGGAGGTGATGATTATCTGGTAAAACCTTTTGCCTTTTCAGAATTATATGCGCGTTTGGTTTCACTTTCACGCAGGCCACCGCTTGAAACCGCAAATACTGTTCTGTCAGTTGGGGATCTCAGCATGGACCTGATAGGCCGAATTGTTAAGCGTGGTAATAAAATAATCGAACTGATGCCGACTGAATTCCGCCTGCTGGAATTCCTGATCAATCATAAAGGGCAGGTGGTGACCAGAACAATGCTGCTTGAAGCAGTGTGGGATTTTAATTTCGATCCAAAAACAAATATTGTTGAGACTCATATAAGCCGCCTGCGCTCCAAGGTAGACCGAGGCTTCGAAAGGGAATTATTAAAAACCGTGCGTGGTGCGGGATATATTTTAAGTTCTGATGTCCAGAATATTTAAAACCACGAATTTTCGCCTTGCAATGCTTTATGCGTCAGTATTCAGCATCTCTGTATTTCTGCTTGGGCTGATAATATTTTATGTGTTAACTTCCTCACTTGAAGAACATATGAAGCAACGCATCGAGGTTGAAACAAGCCAGCTCATGGGAGATTATAATGAAGATGGTATTGAGGAATTACGCCATGATATACGCGAACGTATAAAAGCGAATCCGTTTAACCGGCTTTATTATTATCTAAAATCTTCCGAGGGGATAATAATCTTTGATGATCTTTACAGCCTGCCGCAGCAAGGTTGGCATAATGTAAAAACCCCTGACGGTAAAGACTTTATCCTTCATGATAGAACTGAAAAATGGTTATTATTTCGGTATCGCATCTGATCTAAGTTCGATTTCAGAAATGAGATTTACCATAGGGCAATCATTCATAACGGCCTTTATATTCGTTCTACTGTTTGGAATTGTGGGAGGCGTTATAGTTAGCCACAGGTTCCTTTCACGAGTTGACAGGATAGCGCGCATAGCAAAAAATATCGGGAGTGGACAACTTCATCAAAGGATACCTTTAAGTGGAGCAAATGATGATTTGACCAACTCGCATCAATAATAAATAATATGCTTGAGATGATAGAAAGTTTAGTTGGTAATATTAAACAGGTATCGACCAATATTACGCATGACCTTCGTACGCCATTAAGCCACATACGCCAGAAACTTGAAACGCTTAAAAAGGAAAATCCTGATAATGGAATTGACGATGTAATCGTACCACTTGATAATGTCATGGATATATTCTCCAGCATGCTTCGTATTGCAGAGATAGAATCGGGAGCGCGTAAAAGCGGATTCAAGGAATTTGACCTATCGGCATTGGTCAGCAATATTACGGAAACTTACCTGGCCATAATTGAAGAAGCGAAGAAGAAATTTAATATCTCAATTACTCCTGACCTCTCCATAAAAGGTGACAGGGACCTTATAGCACAACTTATTGTTAACCTGATAGAGAATGCCATCCAGCATACACCTGAAACTTCAGTTATAGATATCAAGCTTCATAAAGATGATAATATCAGACTTTCAGTTTCTGATAATGGCGAAGGCATACCTGAAGAAGAAATGGAAAAGATAACCAAGCCATTTTACCGCCTTGATATAAGCCGTAATACTCCGGGTAATGGACTTGGTTTAAGTTTAGTTAAAGTAATTGCAGAATTGCATGATGCAGTGATCATCCTTTCGGATAATGAACCCGGATTAAGTGTTACGGTTAGATTCTACTTATAGGAAAAACCCTACCCTGTTTGATAGCAAAAATATTTCTTTCCTCTTCTGGTATCAACTGTAGTAATTCCGCATGATTAATAAATAGACCGCCGGTAAAGCTGCCGAAGGATGGCATGATGATTTTTTTTCCTGATATTAAGAAGCAAGGTGCTGATATAGTATGGCCTGAAATATTCACTTTCACCTTTGGATGGTAGTGCCCGCTTATTTCAAAGCCTTCATATTCAGGCTGCGCTATGTGCGTGAAATTTATGTTTTCTGCAAAATACTCATCATGGTATTTGCCGTTGACGCCTTCAATTACTTCATCGTGATTTCCTGTGATCCACACCCATTCTCCAACTGAATTTATAATATTATTGAGAAGTGATTTTTCTTCGCTTTTCATCCTTTCGAAAGCTTTAAGATCATGAAAGGAATCTCCTAATGCGATGAATTTATCAGGGCGGTAGAAATTAATTTTATCATATAATCTTTGAAGGTCATTTAAGGTATCATAAGGTGGGAGGAAAGTTCCAAATTTGCTGAAAAAAGTGCTTTTTTCAAAATGGATATCGGAAACGACCAGTATTTTCTTGTGAGGTAACCAAAGAAAGCCTTCGCCATCTAGTTCAATATCAGTTCCACCAAATTTTATTTCCCTGTTCATTATTCAACTGCTTCCTTCAAAAGCATATCACCTTTATTTTCCAATCCTGCTGAATCCAGTAGCTCCAGTTCACCCTGCCCGTCTTTTATCTTTTCGATGCCGATCTCTAGTATCATTGGTATGGCAAGTGGGGAAACTTTATCCAGCATCTGGTGCTTTACTTCAAGATTTAAAATAATATCCTTTAACCTTTGTATATCGGTCAGTTTACCATAAACATCGTTTCTGGTGGCACGCAGTAGAATGTGATCAGGTTCATATTTATTTAGCACATCATAGATAAGATCAGTTGATATGGTTACCTGGTTTCCTGTTTTACGCTTACCGGGGTGGCGCCTTTCAATAAGACCGGATATAACTGCTATCTCGCGGAATGCCCTTCTGGCCATCTGGCTGCTTTCGATCCATTTTTCACTATTAGCTTCAGTTAGGGCTTTATGTAAAATTTGCGAGGGGTTGGTTACAGATTTTAAACCCCAGAAAGTTACTGCGTAATCATTGGCAACAAAACCAAGGGGTTTTAAGTTCATAGCTTCCATCTGCTGCGATACTAAAAGGCCAAGAGTTTGGTTGGCGTTCCTTCCGGCGAAACTATAAATGACCAAGTGTTCCAGTCTTTCATAAGTAAATGATTCGGTAAGGAGATAATCATTTGAAGGAAGGATAGATTTTTCCTGCTGGAATTTTAGCCAGTTGCCGATTGCCTTAGGAAGTTCATTCCATTTTTCGGGCGTTGATATCACGCGTTTAACCCGGTCTGCCAGTGAGGGTGAAAGAGGCAGTTTGCCACCTTTAAATGACGGTATTTTAGGTCGCTCTCCTTTGCCTGGCTCAACTTCAACTTTGTTATCTTTTATACCGACATACTGTAGCAACTGACCTGCGAATATAAATGAATCGCCGGATTTCAGACCTTGAATAAAATATTCCTCGATACTGCCGATATCACGTGGTTTGCGGGATTTGAATTTGCGCAGCTGCACACGCAATGTTTCATATTCAACTATAGCTCCGGTATTCATGCGGTGGCGTTTTGCAGCATCTCTGGTTGCTTCCCATCTGCCTTTTTCATTAAGAAATATTCGTTTGAATCTATCGTAACTATCTAAGCTATAGCCGCCATCAGAAACAAATCTTACAACTTCCTTAAAAGTTTCAAGATCAATATGCCTGTAAGCATAGCAACTGGTGACTTGATGAAATAATTCCTCAAAAATAAAACCACCTGCGCAGGAGGAGTTCATTACAAACTGAGCAAGCACATCGAGCGTTCCGGGCAGAAGCTCATCACCATCAATCACATTTTCATCCAAGGCCTCAAGTAAAGCTACTGACTCAATTATCTCGAACCTGTTACAGGGAATAAGTATCGCTTCACTTGGCTCATCTATCCTGTGGTTAGAGCGTCCTATGCGCTGGATCAACCTGCTTATGCCTTTGGGCGCGCCTACGTGGATCACGAGATCAACATCACCCCAGTCAATCCCCATATCCAGTGAAGCAGTTGCGACAATCGCCCTAAGTTCACCCCGGCTCATCATGCCTTCAACTTTTTGCCGGTGTTCCCGTTCCAAACTGCCGTGATGCAATGCTATCGGGAAACTTTTCTCATTTACTTGCCATAATTTCTGAAAAAGCAATTCCGCCTGTGCGCGTGTATTGACAAATACGATTGCAGTATTTGCTTTTGATATCTGGTTATAAATTTCTTCGATCGCGTAATTGGCAGTATATCCGCTCCAAGGTACACGCTTTTTTGCGACGATGCTCACCTTTGGCTTTATCTTAGTTCTGGTATGGATTATTTCAGTATCTTTACCAAGCCACTCCGCAAATTGCTCAGGTTTGGCGATGGTAGCTGAAAGCCCGGTTATTTTAAGATCAGGTTGTAGGGCTTTGAGCTTGGTAATACAAAGCGCGGTCAAATGTCCCCTTTTGCCGGGTGCAAGTGAATGAACCTCATCAATGATTATACGTTTCAGGTTCTTTAATATTTCAGCAGAATCTTTATTTGAGAGAATTATCTCCATGGATTCAGGTGTAGTAAGCAGAATATTCGGCGGCTTTTTAAACTGCTTCTGCCTTCTGTAGGAAGAAGTGTCGCCCGTGCGAAGTTCAATACTAATTGGTAACTGCATTTCCTGAACTGGTATTGCTAGGTTTCTTTCAATATCGTTTGCAAGAGCTTTCAGGGGGCTGATGTAAATTGTGTGAAGACCCTTGAAAGGCTTCTCATAAAGCTCAACCATACTAGGTAAAAAACCCGCCAAGGTTTTGCCGCCGCCTGTTGGTGCAATAAGTAAGGTTGATATTCCTTTGTTATATTTTTCCAGCATTTCAAGCTGGTGAGTGTGCGGCTTCCACTTCTTTTTTTTTAACCAGTTTACAAATATTTCCGGCAATAATTTATGTGCTTCTTCATATCGCATTTTTATATCCTATCTGGTGGAATATAAAAAAAACATAAGGTTATGGATGGGTCAAAAGCCTGAACAATGGTTAAAGGTAACAAAAGCAGGCTTATATTGTGTGCCGGGGGATTTTTATATTGATCCGCTTTCACCTGTTGAAAATGCCGTAATTACCCATGGGCATGCCGACCATGCGCGGCCTAATCACCAGTCAGTTCTGGCCACCAGGCAGACCTTAAGCATTATGGAGCACCGCTATAAAGCTTCTTCCGGGGTCCATAAGCAGGTGCTTACTTATGGTGAAGTGATAGATATAAAAGGCGTTAAAATTTCAATGATACCGGCCGGGCATATTCTTGGCAGCGCGCAATTGATCATGGAATATGATGGCTCGCGCGTGATCGTCTCTGGTGATTATAAAAGAAGGCGGGACCCGACCTGCGAACTTTTTAAAGTTATGACCTGCGATGTTTTCATAACCGAGGCAACTTTCGGCTTGCCGGTATTCCGCCATCCGCCGGACGAGCATGAGATCGGCAAGATACTTCATTCATTAAAATTATTTCCTGAGCGCAGTATATTGATCGGCGCTTACGCACTTGGTAAATGCCAGAGGATAATATGTTTACTTCGGGAGGCAGGATATAATGAGACCATATATCTGCATGGCGCCATGATGGGTTTATGTGAAGTATATACGCAAAACGGTATAGAGCTTGGCCCGATTGAGCAGATGATAGAGAAGGATAAGGAAAGCTTAAGGGGAAAAGTAGTTCTGGCACCACCTTCTGCGCTTCATGACAGATGGTCTCGCAGACTGGCAGACCCTGTTATAGCGCTTGCTTCTGGGTGGATGACAGTTCGCGCGCGAGCTCGGCAAAAACTTGTTGATCTGCCACTGGTAATTTCCGACCATGCTGACTGGGATGAGCTTATCCAGACATTGGCGGAAGTTCAGGCGCCGGAAATATGGGTGACGCATGGCCGCGAAGACGCGCTGGTTCATTACGCGACTAAACATCTTGGTTTAAAGGCCCGCCCGCTTGACCTTGGCTATGAGGATGAGGAAACATGATAAAATTCTCAGAAATGCTTGATGCCCTTTCCTATACCGGTTCAACGCTTGCCAAGCGGCGCATCATGGCCGAATATTTTAAAACAACTTCTGACCCTGAAAGGGGCTGGGCGCTTTCCTCCCTTGCAGGAACATTAACATTCCCGGTGGCAAAACCAAGCGTGATCCGCGAACTTGTGATGACCAAAGTTGACCCGGTTCTGCTGGCATTATCACGCGATTATGTCGGTGATATGGCAGAGACAATTTCACTCATGTGGCCAACCGAAGCAGAAAATGCAACTCCGCCTGAACTGCCGGAAGTTATAAATATCCTGCAGAATGAAAAACGCGCCGAGCTGCAGACATATATTGCGAGGTGGCTGGATAATCTAACCAGTACCGGGCGCTGGGCATTATTAAAACTTATCACCGGTAATATACGTATCGGTGTTTCTGCACGTCTTGCAAAAACTGCGCTGGCCGATGCATTTGGCAAGGAAGTTGATGAGATCGAGCAGCTTTGGTATTCAGTTGAGCCTCCATATACTGATCTATTCGCGTGGCTGGAAGGAAAAACTGAGAAACCTGAAACAAAACGCCGCGCGATATTCATGCCGATGATGCTGGCACACCCCATAGAAACTGCTGAGCTTGAAGCGCTTGATCTAAACCAGTATCAGATAGAGCTGAAGTGGGATGGAATTCGAATGCAGCTTATAAAATCCCATGAGATAGTAGCCATCTATTCCCGCACCGGTGATGAAATAACGGGTACATTCCCCGATATTGTAGAAGCGATCTCAAAAATAAATGAAGAGGAATTTGTGCTGGATGGCGAGCTACTTGCGCTGGAAAACGGAGTGGTAGCACCTTTCAATTCCCTGCAGCAGCGCCTTAACCGTAAAAAAGTAACTGATAATATTATCAGCGCCTATCCGGCTCATTTAAGGCTTTATGATATCATGGTGGATAATAGTGAAGATATCCGCCATTTGCCGCTATTCAAGCGCCGCGAGCATCTGGAAACATGGCATGAGCGCCATAACTCGAATAAAATAGATCTGTCAGAAGTTTTAAAAATAACCGAACATGAGCATCTTGCAAAAATAAGAAGCGATGCCAGGGTAGACCCTAAAAACGGCATTGAAGGCCTAATGATAAAGAATAAAACCAGCCCTTATATTGCCGGGCGCCCACGTGGTCACTGGTTCAAATGGAAGCGGGAAACCATCACGCTTGACTGCGTTCTAATGTATGCCCAGCGGGGCAGCGGCAAACGCTCTTCATTTTATTCTGATTATACTTTTGGCGTCTGGAATGAAGAAAATAAACTGGTTCCCGTTGGGAAATCTTATTCAGGATTTACCGATGAGGAATTAAAACAGCTTGATAAATGGATACGCGGAAACACTGTAAGCCGTTTTGGCCCGGTGCGCGAAGTTAAGCCTGAACTCGTGCTTGAGATAGAATTTGATTGCATACATGCATCCAACCGACATAAATCAGGCGTAGCAATGAGGTTTCCAAGGGTGCATCGCATACGGTGGGATAAACCTGCAAACGAAGCTGATAATATTGAGAATACCAGAAAACTTATAACTTAAGTTATATTAGTTTCTGCTATCAGTATCTTTATAATTCTCATGCTTTTCACCATTGTTCGAACCAATCGAAAGACAAGATGTTAAACCCATTGTTAAGAATATTACCGAAATTATTGCAAAAATTTTTTTCATATATTGTTATATTTAATTATTTCCTGAAAATAGTGAAATGCATGATGTGAGAATCATAGCAAGGCTTAAAGAGCCAATAAGATAGAAATATTTTTTAGTAAATTTCATAGTTAAAATCTTTTATATTTATGTAGTAAGGCCTAATTTTAATTTAAAATATTTTTTTATAAAGAAGAAAAAACAGTAATCCGGAATTTTAACTATTAAAATCGCATACTGACCAAATGAGGCGGATATTCTAGATATCAGCAGAAATTAAATCTATTAAATTACCCACACACTTATATGTAAATTATAAGTTCAATAAGTAATCCTTATGAAAAACTTATAACCTTTATGTTACCTCTTATCTTAATAACTTTTATTAATTAAAAAATGAGGTCCAAGTGAATTCAATAATCTATTTAGTCGGCTTAGTTGTCATAGTTATGGCAATTTTATCTTTTATCGGAATCCATTAATAACATCGGGAGATTTATGATTAACAAAATATCAACTACGGGATCTTCTTATAATGGAACTTCCTATATAGAATGGGGTCCAGTTATTGCGGGTTCAGCTTTAGCAATATCCATCTCTATCTTATTAACGCATTTCGGCAGCGGGCTTGGCCTAACTGTTTCAAGGCATATTGTTGAAGAAGAACATGCTAAAGGCATAGTATTTACTATAGGCCTATGGATGCTTTGGACACAATTAATGTCTTCTATGGCAGGCGGATATCTTGCTGGTAGAATGCGCGGCGAAATGGAAAGCGTTGCGGACCATGAAAATGAAGTTCGTGACGGAACCCATGGTTTACTGGTTTGGGCAACAAGCACTATTGTAACTACAGTTGCTTTCGCTGTCGCTGCAGCATTTGCGGCTCTTGCGGCTGATCAGTCTGCAGATGTTCAAAACAATATGGAAACTGTTAACGAAGCCTTTGCAAAAAGTACTGCGATAATATTCAGCTTTATGACTGTTGTCAGCGGCCTTGCTTCTGCAATAGCAGCATGGTGCATGGGCAGTATCGGTGGTGACCACCGTAATAGAGGGCTTGATCTAAGCCATCATATCTCATTTAGAAAACGTAAATAACAATACTCAAGTTCTAAATGTAATTATATAATAAGCCCGGGTTTAATCCGGGCTTATTTTTTTATATTATATGATTCAAAAACACATAGAAAAAAGACTTTTACAATCTGCTATCTGCCTTGCGTGTTTAGTTCCCATAAGCGCTGGCATATATGGTATATTAAAAGGGGCCGAGCATGCAGCTACTGATATAGACAGCCACTTCAGATATTTATCAGGCTTGTTACTTGCAATAGGATTTTGCTTTTCAAGCGCCATACCAAACATAGAATTTCATAATAAAAGGATGTTTTTATTAACAGCAATCGTTGTTACCGGAGGCATAGGCAGACTAGCAGGAGTTGTTTTAACTGGCGCTCAAAGTCCGGTTATATATTTTGCCTTAATAATGGAATTAATAATTACTCCATTGATTTGTTTATGGCAGTTAAGCTTTGCCAAAAGGTTTTAATTAAACATAAGAGAATATTATACTCTTATGATATCATATTATATTTTTTAGAGTATCTTATTAAAGTAAGCAATGAAGTTTACGTACATTCCACAGGAGAATGAAATGGTAGATAATAAAAGCAAAAATAACGATCCAAAGAAAAATAAACCGTTGGATACCAAGAAACCTAATCTGGCTCAAAGAAATAATAAGCCTGCAGCTTTCAAAGGTATTAATAATAAAAGAGGTAGTTAGTTTATACTAATTTATAGGGGAGCGCGCTGGCTTCCCTTCTCTATTTGTAATCTCTTTTTGTGGTCGATCTTATCTGTCCAGATATAAAGATAGCCATTAAACGGCAATCCATATTGCTTTTCAAAAAATTCTATAAAGCTTTCTAAGCTCTCACCTTCGAAACCTTCCATTTCCATAAATTCATCAGGGTCAAATTCATCAATCCCCTTTATATGATCTTTATGTATGGTAACTTTTCTTACATCTACACAGCGTGCTATTTTAAGAAGCTTAACCCGCCTTGTTCTCATTCCGGTGTAAAGCTGGAGTGTATCACCAGGCTTGCTACGTTTAGTGGGACGAATGGTTGTGCATTTTTCTCCTGATATAACTTTATCTGCATGCATTGCCCTAAAATTAAATGCTACCATATTTTTTGAAAAAAATTTTTACTAATGATTCATATTATTTCGGTGGCAATAAATTATCAGCATTCTGTTTTTTTATTTTGTAAAAAAAATATAAAATTAGCCTTACTTATATTTATTTTATAATCGTAAGCTCCTCCAGCATGGAAAGTTTATCCCCTATCCTATTTATTGTTTCAAAACCAAAACAGGATATTTATGAAAGCACTCTGCTGGCACGGAAAAAATGATGTAAGAATAGATAATGTTCCTGATCCTAAAATCATAGATGGCCGCGATGCTATTATAAAAGTTTCCTCATGCGCGATATGCGGTTCTGACCTTCACTTGCTTGATGGTTATGTTCCAACGATGGAGTCAGGTGACATACTTGGTCATGAGTTCATGGGTGAAGTTATTGAAGTTGGTAAAGATAATAAAAAATTAAAAGTTGGTGACAGAGTAGTTGTTCCTTTCAATATTTCATGCGGTGACTGTTTCTTCTGCAAAAAAGGGCTTTTTTCCTGCTGCGATAATTCAAACCCCAATGCAGAAATCGCTAAAAAGGCCATGGGGCATTCTCCCGCAGGTTTGTTTGGGTATTCACATATGCTCGGTGGATATTCTGGCGGACAGGCTGATTATGTACGTGTGCCATATGCCGATGTCGGACCTATAAAAATTGAGTCTGATCTTGATGACGAGCAGGTTTTATTCCTCTCTGATATTTTCCCGACGGGTTATATGGCGGCTGAAAATGCAGGTATTGAACCGGGTGATACAGTTGCGGTATGGGGTTGCGGCCCCGTTGGGCAATTCACAATTCAAAGTGCGTGGCTGCTTGGTGCTGGTAGAGTTATAGCGATTGATACTGTTCCTGAAAGGATAGAAATGGCGCGCACAAAAGGAAAAGCAGAGACCATAGATTTTGCTGAATATGATGTTTATGACAAATTAATGGAAATGACAAATGGCCGCGGCCCGGACCGCTGTATTGACGCAGTTGGTTGCGAGGCACATGTTGGCCCAACATTTGATTCCATCGTGGATAAGGTAAAAACACTAACCATGCTTGGAACTGACAGGCCGCATGTAGTGCGTGAGATAATTAAATGCTGTCGTAAAGGCGGCGGTATATCTACCCCAGGTGTTTATATGGGTTACCTTGATAAAATTCCGCTTGGCGCGTTTGTTGCAAAAGCGCTTACATGGAAAACAGGACAGACTCATACTCACCGTTATCTGAAACCATTGCTCAAATTAATTGAAGGTGGAAAGATCGACCCGTCTTTTGTTATTACTCACAGGGCAAATCTTAGTGAGGCGCCTGACCTTTACAAAACCTTCCGTGATAAAAAGGATGGCTGCATCAAAGTAGTGATGAAACCATAATCTACAAAACTTAACCTTAACACTTTAAATAAAATTATATGAACAAGCTTGCAGCTAAACTGAAAATGATTCTAGGCAACGGTGGGGAAACTCACCAGATCGCAGATAATAATACTGGAGCAATTACAACAATGCAGGGTATGCCTGTATCTGATGACCAGAATTCTTTAAAATCTGGCCCACGTGGGCCTATTTTATTAGAAGACCATGTTCTTCGTGAGAAAATATTTCATTTTGATCATGAGCGTATTCCTGAGCGTGTTGTTCATGCACGCGGATATGGAGCACATGGTTTTTTTGAAACTTATGAATCTCTCAGTGATATTACGGCCGCTGATATTTTTCAACGTGCGGGAGAAAAAACTCCTACTTTTGTACGTTTCTCTACAGTAGCGGGAAATAAAGGTTCTGCTGACCTTGCTCGTGACGTGAGGGGATTTGCTGTTAAGCTTTACACTAAAGAAGGTAACTGGGATCTGGTCGGGAATAATATTCCGGTATTTTTTATCCAGGACCCGATGAAATTTCCAGATCTTATACATGCAGCTAAAGATGAACCGGATCGCGGCTTTCCGCAAGCTCAGACTGCACATGATAATTTCTGGGATTTTATATCGCTCATGCCGGAAAGCATGCATATGGTGATGTGGATAATGTCAGATCGTACCATACCGCGCTCATTCCGCTTTATGGAAGGTTTTGGTGTTCACACATTCCGCTTGGTTAATAAGGAAGGAAAATCAACTTTTGTAAAATTCCATTGGAAGCCGAAACTTGGCTTACAATCAGTTGTGTGGAATGAAGCGGTAAAAATTAACGGTGCTGATCCTGATTTCCATCGTCGTGATCTATGGGATTCAATCAATGCTGGAGATTTTCCTGAATGGGAATTGGGCTTGCAATTGTTTGATGAGAAGTTTGCCGAGAAATTTGATTTTGATGTATTGGATCCTACAAAAATAATTCCTGAAGAGGAAGTTCCTATACGTATAGTTGGCAGATTAGTTCTAGACCGTGTGGTGGATAATTTCTTTGCGGAAACTGAGCAGGTTGCGTTCTGCACACAAAATATTGTACCGGGAATTGATTTTACAAATGACCCATTATTGCAAGGCAGGAATTTTTCATATCTTGATACGCAAATAAAAAGACTGGGCGGGCCAAACTTTACTCATATTCCTATCAACGCGCCTAAATGTCCTTTTAGGCATTTTATGCAGGATGGCCATATGGCTATGCATAACCCGAAAGGAAGGGTTAATTATGAACCAAACTCACTTGGTGCCGAAGGCGGACCGCGTGAAACTCAAAAAGGATTTAAAAGTTTCCCGGTGGAAGATACAGGCGCAAAAATGCGTATTCGCCCTGAGAGTTTTGCTGACCATTATAGTCAGGCAAGGCAGTTTTATATTAGCCAAACGCCGATTGAGCAAAGCCATATTTCTGATGCGTTGGTGTTTGAGCTCAGTAAAGTTGAAAACCCAGCAATAAGAAGCAAAATTGTATCCCACCTGCTTAATATTGATAGTAAGCTTGCGGATAAAGTTGCTAAAGGCCTGCGCCTTAAAGCAATGCCTGCGCCTGCCGTGGCAGCAAAACCTACACGTAAGGATTTAAAAAAATCTGATGCTTTAAGTATTTTGAATAATGGGCCGGAAAGCTTCAAAGGCCGTAAGCTTGGTATCTTTGTTACTGATGGCGCAGATGCGGAATTGCTGAACGCGTTAAAAGCTGCGGCTAAGAAAGAAGGTGCGGTTGTTGAAATAATTGCGCCAATGATAGGCGGAGTTGAAATGGATGACGGTAGCTTTGTAGAAGCTAATCATAAACTTGAGGGCGGCCCTTCTGTAGTTTTTGATGCAGTAGCATTACTGGTTTCAAAAGCAGAAGTGAAAATTTTATTGAAGGAATCTAGCATAAGGGATTTTATCGCTGACGCTTTTGCGCATATGAAATTTATTGGGTTTAATGAAAGCGCCTTGCCCTTAATGCAAAAAGTGGGGATTGCTGAAAGCTTGGATGATGCATGTATTGAGCTTACTAGCGCAGCTGATGCAAAAGCTTTCATTAAAGAATGCGGCAAATTGCGTTTCTGGGATAGGGAAGCAAATGTAAATGCACTTTAATAAGTAGTGTAAAGCTGAATTAACTGTTATCCTTTGCTGTAAAATTTTTATGAAATGAAAGATAAATCTTCGCAAAATTTCAGCATTAGCAATTCCTCAGGGAATATAAGGATAACAGGTACGCTTAATATTTATAATATCCATCAGGCAAAAAAACATCTGAGTGGTTTTTTGAAGAAAGGAACTACTATAGATTTTGCTGATCTTATCAGCCTTGATACTGCCGCTGCTATAATGCTTAGGTCATTTGCAGAAAAATATAATGTAAGTTTTGAAAATGTTAAAAAAGAACATCTTTCATTATTCCAACTGATAAAAGATGTTCCGTTAGAAACATTACCTGAGGATCATAAAACACCTGCATTGCTTAAAGGTATTGCTTATGTAGGAAGATCAGCCGTTAAAATAAAAGACAGCACTTATGAGATAATATCTTTTTTTGGACATACATGCGTAGCTTTATTCTCAGCGTTATTAAGACCGCGCAAGTTGAGAGTTGGTTCTATAGTTCATCATATTGAGGAAATATTTATTAAGGCAATTCCGATAGTCAGCCTTATAGCATTTCTGATTAGTATTGTTCTGGCATATCAGGGAATAGCACAACTTCGGCCGCTTGGCGCGCAGAGGTTCACTGTTAATCTCGTTGCGATATCAGTACTGAGGGAAATGGGGGTGCTGCTAACTGCTATTATGGTCGCGGGTCGTTCCGGTTCTGCATTCACTGCTGAAATAGGTGTAATGAAGATAAGGGAAGAAGTTGATGCCCTAAAAACCATGGGTATTAATTCTTTTGAAATATTAGTGATACCACGATTGATTGCAATAATTATATCCCTGCCCTTACTTACTTTTATCGCGGATATTATGGGTTTGGCTGGTGGCGCGGTATTATCTTCTGCACTCATAGGTATTTCACTGCCCGAATATATTGATAGGATACATGATGTGGTAAAATTCAATACTTTTATGGTGGGTATGATTAAAGCGCCAGTATTTGCATTTGCGATCGCTGTGGTTGGATGTCTGCACGGGATGAAAGTTACAGGATCATCTGAAAGTGTGGGTGAGGAAACTACCAGATCAGTAGTTAAATCAATATTCATTGTATTGTTGCTGGATGCGGTATTCTCAATAATTTTTGAGCAGATAGGTTTATGAATATGCAGACTCAAAATATAATATCAGTGAAGTCGATCGTGAATCGCTTTGGTGAGCAATTGATTCATGACCGTGCTAACCTTGATATTAAAAGAGGTGAAATTATAGGCATAGTTGGGGGCTCTGGCTCAGGTAAATCAGTTTTGTTAAAATCCATAATTGGTCTTCATAAGCCAAATGAGGGGGAGATAACATTAGATGGTAAAAATATAAATGATATCCGTGACCATGAAATAGCCGCTCTTTTTGGGGTTCTGTTCCAGCAGGGAGCGTTATTTTCATCGCTTACAGTGGGGCAAAATATTATGCTGCCGATGCGTGAACATACCGATCTTAACGAAAAGGAACTTGAGATATTGGCAGGGTTAAAACTTTCCATAGTGGGTTTGCCGCCGGAAACCGCTCATAAATTCCCTTCTGAATTATCAGGCGGGATGATAAAGCGCGCGGCACTTGCAAGGGCGCTGGCACTTGATCCAAAAATACTTTTCCTTGATGAGCCGACTGCTGGGCTTGATCCCCTTGGCGCCACAGCTTTTGATGAGCTTATTTTAAAGCTTAATAAGATACTTGGAATAACAGTTGTAATAATTACTCATGACCTTGATACACTTTTTACAGTTTGTACGCGCGCTGCAGTATTGGTTGATAGAAAAATCATAATTGACACTTTAGATGGCTTGTTGAAAAGTGAGCATAAGTGGATAAATGAATATTTTCATGGGCCAAGGGCAAGAAGCGCAATTACTGCGGCAGAAAATGTTGAACTTAATGATGAAGGAAAACTAAGCAGGGTAGATGGAAACAGATAAACATTATTTCTTTATTGGGTCTTTTGTGATAGCTGCGGTTATTGCAATCATGGCGTTTTCGATATGGATAACCTCTCAGGATAAAGGGGATTTCATACGTTACCGCGCCCATTTCGCCGAATCGGTAAGCGGGCTTAATGTTGGCAGTGAGGTTAAATACAGGGGCGTTAGTGTAGGTTCGGTGGAATCAATCAAAATAGACCAGAATGATACGAGATTCATAAGTGTTATGATAAAAGTTTTGGAAGATACACCAATAAAAACTGACACTGTTGCAAGCCTTAAATTTCAGGGAATTACGGGGGTGATATTTGTTGAACTTACTGGTGGCAGTAATGAATCTGTACTTTTAAAAGATACTGTTAAAAAAGGGAAGATCTCGGAAATACAAGTAAAATCAAGTCCGCTCAATGCCATAATAGATCGCGTGCCGGAATTGCTGGAACGTATATCTACAGGCCTTGAGCGCATAAATTCACTGGTAAGTCAGGATAATGTTGATGCGTTAAGCAGCGTAATAAACACGTGGCAGAAAATGTCTGTTAAACTTTCAGGCGATCTTGACCAATTAGGGCCAATATTAAAAAATGGTAATCAGGTGTCAAAAGATCTTCGCGAAATAACTGCTAATTCAAAATCAAGCGTTAATGAAACAGTGGAAAATCTGAACCGCTCTTCGCAGCAGTTAAATACATTGCTTCGGGATTTGCGTAAAACTTCACGCAGTATGAGTAATGTGTCTGAAACCATAGAAGAAAACCCATCTAGTTTAATATTTCCCGGTAAGGAAAAAGGAGTTGCTGCACCATGAAAATTCATTCGGGCGTTCTTAAAAGCATTTCATGCTTTTTATTTATAATTATATTATGCTCCTGTTCTGTGGGAAGAAAACACGAAACTGTGATCTATGCTTTAAGACCTGAGGTAGCTAAAGTAGATCATAAAACCTGCAATAATAAATCTGATCTGCAGATCATAGAGCCTTCATCTGTTACCGGGCTTGAAAGCAGACGTATAGCCATATTACAAAAAAATAATCATTTGAATTATTATAGAGATATACGCTGGGCAGCTCCACTATCAGAAATGCTGCAAATCTCCCTTGCCGATGCGTTTGAAAGATCAAATATTTTTAATTCTGTTGGAACTGATATGGATGAC
This sequence comes from Alphaproteobacteria bacterium, assembly GCA_031426355.1. Lineage (GTDB taxonomy): Bacteria > Pseudomonadota > Alphaproteobacteria > Rickettsiales > UBA8987 > JANPLD01. The sequence continues at coordinate 21,860 of JANPLD010000082.1, forward strand.
ATATCCCCTGATTTTGTGCTTACAACTGATATAAGGGACTTTCAGGTGAATCAGGAAAAAGAGCCTTCTTATGCCCAGATAAGATTTGTCTCAAAGCTCATAAGAACTAAAGATCATAAAATTATCGCGACCATACCGATAGAAAATAATATGATCCCAAATGTTTATAAAATGGATAGTATCATAGCCTCCTTTAATAATGGACTAACAAAATCTATAACTGAAGTAGTAAGAAAATCTTCTGATTCACTTCCGTGCAATAATAATTAATATTAAATATGGGATTACTTTTTAAATCTATGGTCAGAGCTTTCAGCTCAATTTTTGCTCCCGGGATGGGCAAGGTTTTTATTAAAAGTACTTTGATAACTATTTTTGTACTTATCGGATTTGTTTTCCTAGTAACTTATATAGCAGATTACTTCTCACCCTTATTAGATTCATCTTATAGATCTTATGTGACGTGGTTTGCAGGGCTTGGTTCGTTCGTAATTTCGTGGATATTATTTCCGGGGATTATGCCATTTATTACGAGCTTTTTTAACAATGACATAATTGATATAATTGAACGCAAGTATTATCCACCGCTGAAGATTGATCAGAATTCTTTTTTAAGTGATTTTATATTTGAAGGTAAATTCACTCTTAAGGCCTTGCTGTTAAATATATTGATTTTACCTTTATATTTAGTACCAGTGATAAATGTGTTCATCTTCTTTATCCTGAACGGCTATCTGCTTGGTAATCAGTTTTTTATTGCTTCTTCAAGAAGACATATGGATAGCATAAAAGCAAAAGAACTGAGCAAAAAACATTCCAGATCAATTTTATGGGGTGGTATAGTTATTGCTTTCTTTGCTACGGTTCCGATATTAAATCTAGTTATTCCTTTTTTCGGGGTAGCGCTAATGATCCATATGTTTCATATAGTTAAAGATGAAATTTAGCGGATCAATTTATTTACAGGTAACATTATTTAGGGGTATATATTTACCGCCTAAATAGCCACCACCTACTGCACCGCCAATAGTTGCCACAGTCTTACCATTACCCTTACCTAACTGATTCCCTGCGAGACCGCCTGCTACAGCACCCGCTACATAACCAAGGACATTTTTGTCATTACAGTTTGTTGCCAGAGGTTGTTGTTGCACTGAATTATTTTGTGCTTGAAGGTTATTATCGGGGTTTCTCCAAGGTTTATCCTGAGATGCAGGAGTTTTAGATATAGTTTTTGTAGTAACTACAGATTTTTCTGTATGGGCTTTTGTTTGCGTATTCTGGTTAATATAAGCTCCTAAAGCTGTTGCACTTACAACTAACACTGCAGCACCGGCAACAATCAATAATGTATTCCTTTTCATAAAACTCTCTTTAAATTGCCTCAAAATCTAAGATTCTATTAAAGGGTATAAATTTTCAATGTGTTTATTATTGTCGCTGACTAACTTGTGCTATAGGGTAAACAACATTATCATATACAGAAAATTTTGGTATCTGATCTTGAAATATTTTTAACTGTTTTAAATCGATTTGAACTGAATGTTCATGGCCAAGAATTAAAACATCCACCCCTTTTCCTAAGGGAGTATTTGCATGGTTAGGGTTAACACTTTTGAAACCAGTTTGAAAAACTCCATCCTTATCAAAATTAACAGGAAAAATTCTTAAAGGGTTAAATTCCACATTTTCTAATACAAGCTTTTCACCTTTCTTTAGGGGTTCTCCTAATAAGGATAACTTATCTGTATATTTTTTTAATTCAGGATTAGTTTCACCCAGCCTTACATGGGAACATAAAGATAAAACCTTACGCTCCCCTGTTTCTGCATCAATAGAAACATAAGTAGCAATGATCTCTCCAACAGAAAATTCATTAGGGTCTAAAGCTTCTTTTCTTTTTACTTGTTTTTCTAAATCTTTCGTAGGATATATTTTATATTTCAAATCTCCATCTGGCTTATTTTTACTATTCATAATGTCAGATTCCAAAGTATAATCTCCATTTTCAAAATCACCTTTTATATTTGTGGTGCGGTCAAACTGTAATTGTACTGGATAATATTTCCTGCCCTGAAATTCAATAAATTCTAAGTACTCCGGATTCATGTTATTGAGTTCGTCAGCCGATGCAAAATTAATTCTAATAGAACGACCACTATTTACAATTGATTTTGCCATCATAGGTTTACTAGAGCCGTGAATTTTAACCCGGTTAATATCAGGATTTGCAAGAAGTTTAAAAAATTCCCGGTCTATATTTTTTACTTCCGGAAGATTTTTGTCAGATAAATCTGACAAATATTCAGCAAATTTAATTGCAACTTCACTTTTCTCACTTTCAGACAATAGAGAAAATGCAATAGGTATCACAGAAGCTGCAAGTTTTGAATGACTTTTAAAATAATAATCTGATCCATCCATCCTCTGTAGTTTTGCCAAAGAAGGTATTTCATTATCATTCAATGATTTAATAATATTGCTCCATACATTTTTAGGAAAACGTCTCATATTTTCTTTCCCAAATAATATGCCCCATGCTGTATCTTCCTGCCAGTGATCAGGAAAGTATTTAGCAACCTTATCTAATTTATCGCTACACATAAGTAGGTTTTGCAGAGCATTAGCAAATAACTTACCGTAATCTTCACCAATCCCTACCAATGAATTTGTAAGTGGCCCTACAGTATTATTTTTTATCCAGTGATCTACAGCATAACAATATTGCTGATTTATAGAATCTATCGGACTAAATAAGTTTCCGGTACGGGGAGTATTTTCTGTATAAATAATAATTGAAGTATCGCCTTTTGCCCTAATTATCTTATCAGATAAAAGTGTGGTTTTGGGTTTATTTTGTTC
>JANPLD010000083.1:0-1889 GCA_031426355.1 Alphaproteobacteria bacterium
GTCGCGAACGGCGTTGATCCATGGTATGCACAGGCTATTCTGATGATCGAGAGCCCCAATAAGCTTCAGAAGTCCAATGCAGGTGCTTATGGTTCTTTTCAGTTAATGAAAGATGTAGCCCGTTTATTTGGTTTAAAAGTAAATAAAACAATTGATGAAAGGGCTGATTTTGACAGGTCTGCTTATGCAGCTTCCAGTTTAATCAAAAAAATATGCCAACTCTCTGATCATACATCTTTTAAAACTTATCTGTTCTCGAGCGTGCATCGCGCGACGGTAGTAAGATTCCGACTTGATGATCTTCTCATTAAGTTGATCGTGTACCTCGGCCGGCGTGCGGTAGCCTAAGACTTTTTTGGGCCTTGCATTTATGGCCTCCTCAACTCGCTTAATCTCGATATCGCTGACATTAGCGAAGTCAGTTCGTTTCGGAAAATACTGCCGAATAAGGCCGTTTACATTTTCAACGCTTCCACGCTCCCAACTTGTGTAAGGATGGCAGTAGAACACGGGTGCGTTAATTAATTTTTCCAGCTCCGCGCCGCAGCCGAATTCCACGCCATTGTCATTCGTCATAGATAAAAGTTTTTGACCCGTTAAAATCCTGGCAGTTACCTGATTTACATCTACGGCATTCTTCGAAGTTATTTTTCGAATGATGGTTCGCCTGGTTTTTCGTTCTTGGATAACTAAAAGGGCCGGGTGGCCCCTTCGGCCCTCGAGCAGATCTCTTTCCCAGTGCCCGCACTCCATTCTTGAATTGGCACCTTTTGAACGCTCAGTTATGAGCTTTTTTGGAGTTTTAATCATAAGTCGTCGAAGCCTTCTTGATCGCTTTTGGCGCTTCCTTGATTTCCATCTTAAACACTGCCGGTAATCAGGCGCCAAAAAATAGATCCACTTGTAGATCGTTTCGTGGCTTAGCTGCCACTTTGATTTTTCGAATCGCAAGCGTTCACTGATTTGTTGAGGGCTAAGAAAAGCCTCCAACTGCTGGCAAACCAACTCCTCGAGCGGGCCCGAGATTTTGCGCTTGTATTCATGGCGCTGTTTTTTCGCCAGCACCGCTTTTGATTGCGCGCCCTTCCAATTGTACGGCGCTTTAACGGCCTTATTCCTCGAAATTTCGCGTGAAACTGAACTGCGGTGAAAACCTAACTCTAAAGCGATCTCAATTTTCTTTTTTCCTTGTTCTAAACCCTTTTGAATCATTATCCTGTCTTCTCGGGTCAACCGACGATAGATTCCCATAAACATCCTTTGTGTAGTTACTTAGATGTTCATGGACTTCGTCGGTTGGCTCAACTTACCTCCCGACCTTCGTCCATCTTGTTGCACTGGAAAATTTGAACTCGGCTTCAAAAAAGAAGAAATGGCGTTCGGAAGCAGCTTGATGACCAAGCGAAAAGGCCGCGGCTCACGACCGCTAGCGACCAAACACACAATGCATCTTGTGTTGCGCTCGACGAAAGCCACCGGAAAGTGGTCATTCTTGAAGAACCGAAAGAAAGTCTGGGGCATCGTCGATAAATTCGCCAAGAAGTACGGCATCAAAATGATCACGCGTGCGAATGCCGGCAATCATTTGCACCTGCAAATTCAATTGGGGAACCGTTACACCTACGCTCCATTTATACGCGCGGTGACCGCGGCCATTGCCATGGCGATCACCGGAGTCTCCCGCTGGAACAAACCGAAAACAGAGATCAAAAAGAAAGAACGCGAAACCAAGGCGATTGTGAAGAACGCAATAAAACAGCCGCAGGAAGCAACTTTCCAGATTTCTGAGATCGATAAATTATATGCTGACGAAGTTGGTGACGACCGAGGCAACATTTCAACAGAAGATAACGTGCTGATGATCGTTGATGAAGATCCGGGTTTTGCAA
>JANPLD010000084.1:0-33522 GCA_031426355.1 Alphaproteobacteria bacterium
GAGATTTATTTTGCGAACCCCTAGATCTAAAAGTATCTGGGCGCCAATACCGTAGTCGCGGAGTTGGTTAGTTTTACTGATTGATGCGGTTGTCTCTTTTGCATTCAGTTTTTCAAAAGCCTTTGAGAGATTCTGTTTATCAGGAGAGCGTAGAAGCACAATAACGCCCTGCCCTTTTTTATTTATTAAATCTAATGACTTATTAAGGATATTAAATTTAGAAGAGTTTTTGATATGAAGTATATCTGAAAGGATATCTATCTGGTGCATACGCGTTAGAACTTCACCAGTATTTTTTATCTCACCCTTAACTAATGCGAGATGCTCACTATACTCTATCTGGCTTTTATATAGAACAAGCTTGAACTCACCAAAACCCTCTATTTCTATTTGAGTTTCATTGGCGCGCTCAATCAGTTTTTCTTTTTTCCTGCGGTATTCGATAAGGTCTGCGATTGTTGCGATCTTAATATTATGTTCTTTTGCGAATATTTTTAAATCTGACAGGCGCGACATGCTGCCGTCATCATTCATTATTTCACATATTACCCCGCTTGGGTTCAAACCTGCTAAGCGGGAAATATCAACGGCGGCTTCAGTGTGCCCAGCCCTTACCAGTACGCCACCATCACGAGCGACCAAGGGAAATATATGCCCGGGTGAAACTATATCGTATTTACTTTTTTCATCATCAATCGCATCTGCAATAGTTTTTGCCCTGTCACCTGCTGAGATACCGGTTGTAACGCCTTCTCTTGCCTCAATAGAAACAGTGAACGCAGTATGATGCCTTGATCTGTTAGTTTGCGCCATGAGTGGCAGCGCAAGCTCATCAACCCTTTTCTTGTCAAGCGCCAGACATATAAGGCCACGGCCATATTTTGCCATAAAGTTAACTGCATTGCTATCCGCCTTTTCCGCAGGGATAACCAGATCGCCTTCATTCTCACGGTTCTCATCATCAACCAGAATGAACATTCTGCCAGCTTTGGCATCAGCAATTATATCTTCTATTTTTGAGAGATTGGTCATGAATTATAAATAAACCATGGAAAATTATTTTTATACAGTTATTTAAATCATTAAATAAAACTTTTTAAGTCACATATGTCAAAAACTGCAAAATACAATATTAATTTCGTTGGCATCAGTAAGCCGATGGCCATAGTTTCAATAATATTGATGATTTCATGCTTTTACCTTTTCATTGCGAAAGGATTCAACCTTGGTGTGGATTTTAAAGGTGGTATAGTGATCGAGATTCGCCCAGAGAATGAAGTTACAGCAGCAGATATGAGGAAGTTCCTTGAGAAGGAAACAAAAAATCTACCGATAAGTGAAATCAACATTCAGGATATCAGCAAAAGCAAAGACATACTTATAAGGCTTGGTGAAAAATCTAAAACTGATAAAGAGCGCGTACAATTAGTTGAAAGCGTAAAGCAAATTATTATTAAGAAATCCGGAGAGAATACTGATTTCAGGAAAGTTGATTTTGTTGGACCGCAGGTTGGTAGTGAGCTTATTGAGAGTGGCGCCCTTGCAGTTGCTTTAGCATTCCTCGGGATGATGGTTTATATATGGTTTCGCTTTGAATGGCAGTATGGATTTGGTGGTATACTTGCATTATTCCATGATGCTATTTTGGTTCTCGGTATGTATTCAATATCAGGCCTTGAATTTAACTTAACTTCTGTTGCGGCAGTTCTAACGGTTGTTGGTTACTCAATAAATGACTCGGTTGTTATTTATGACAGGATACGTGAGAACCTTAGAAAATACAGGAAGATGCCTTTTGCAGAACTTTTAAACCTTAGCCTTAATGAAACATTGTCCAGAACGATATTAACAAGCCTTACAATATTCTTGGCAGTGCTTGCCTTGGTTGCTGTTGGCGGCGAAGCATTGTTCGGGTTCAGTTTTGCGATATTATTCGGTGTGGTTGTTGGTACATATTCATCTATATATGTCAGCGTACCGATATTATTATTGTTCCAACCTGATCAGGCAAAGAAGAATTCAGCTACCTAAGTAGGTTTGAGTCAATGGATGTTATAAGCCTAAATAAAAACCTTCCTGAGATCAATAACCTGACGTTAGCGATAGGTAATTTTGATGGAGTTCACAAAGGCCATCAGGAATTAATAAAACTTGGGAAAGACATTGCGATAAAGGAAAATGGAAAATTTGGAATACTTACATTTGAGCCTCATCCTATTTCGTATTTTATCCCAGAGAGGAAAAATTATCGTATAACTCCGCTTGAAATAAAGAAGAATATCTTAAGTGAATTGAAAGTGGATAATCTTTTTCTGATAGATTTTGACAGTTCATTCTCCGAAATAACGGCAGAAGATTTTATTAAGAAAATCCTAGTTGATAAGTTAAAGGTCAGCACTGTGATTACCGGTAAAGATTTTGTTTTCGGTAAAGACAGGCTTGGGAATTTTGAGACTTTAACGAATGCTTCAGAGCAATATAATTTCAGATATATATCTAGTGACTTACTTTTTATAGATGAGAAAGCGAAATTCAGCTCAACAGAGATCAGGAAATCGTTGCACGAAGGAAATATCGAACTGGCCAATAGTCATTTAGGCAGGAATTATATTATATCAGGAACAGTAGTTGGAGGCAGGCAGGAAGGTAGAAAACTAGGGTTTAAAACTGCAAATATCAACTTTGAAGAATTTGTGATACCAAAATTCGGGGTTTATTCCTGCAACATAAAATTTGATGGAGATTTATATAAAGCGATTGCAAATATTGGCGTTAGACCAACCTTTGATCTTAATAAACCGATATTAGAAGTTCATATATTTAATTTTGATAGAGATATTTATAAAAAATATGTAGAAGTTGAATTCATAGAATTCATAAGAGAAGAAAAAAAGTTCAACTCGGTTGAAGAATTAAAGGGACAAATACAAGATGATATTAAGAGGGTTCATAACAGCTTTGATATGCTTGCTAATTGATCAGGCACAGAAATACTACATGATAGCACATTACGGCATCATTGAGAAAAAGCGCGTGGTTGTTACGGAGTTTTTTAATTTTGTAATGGTATGGAACAGAGGCATAAGCTTTGGACTATTCCAGAATTATACTAAAAGTAATTATTTTTTTCTGGCGGCTTCCTCTACAATAATTTTACTGTTATCATTCATCCTTAAAAAAAGTAAAAGCAAGTTCGAGGCAACTTCACTTGGCCTTATAATTGGCGGTGCTATTGGCAATATAATTGACAGGATACAATATGGCGCGGTAGCTGATTTTTTTGATTTACACATTGGTAATTATCATTGGCCTGCTTTTAATATTGCAGATTCTTGTATTTTCTGCGGTGCCGTTCTATTGATCACATATTCTATTTTTTTGGAGAAAAATGAAAAAGATAAATAATATTATATTTGCCGCTGCAATCATAAGCCTATCACTTGCGGGATGCAGCAGAGCCGTAATAAGGCATAACCTTGGCATTAAGGCAGACGCGCCGGATGAATTCATGATACCGGCAAATAAAAAACCCCTGGTAATACCGGAAGACCTTACTTCCACATTACCTATGCCGCAAAGTGATGCCTATAAGAAGCTTGAGACATATGATACTGAAGAAACACGAAAAGAATTATTTGGCGAAGAGATTACATCTTTAAAATCTACCGAACCTAGTGGAGTGGAAAACAACATACTTGATAAAGCGCAGGCAGACAGAGTTAAAGCTAACGTGAGAAAAACTGTTGAGAATGAATATGAGAATAGAAGCTCAATAATGGGTACTAGCCCGGGTGGCGTGATGGAATCTATTATAGATCCATTTGGATATAACAGGGAAAGGCCTGATGTTGTTAACGGTAAAAAAGAAAATAACCGTATAAGGCAGGCTCTTTCAAAAGGTAAAAAAGTTGATCCTAAAAAAGTTATTGTTGAGGAAATTGATTAATGTCTGCACCTAGTAGCTTTATTGAAATAACTGAGAAAAGCCATGATGTGCTTATTGATATAAGATATGCCACATCAGATAATTTTACCGGAAAGCCGGTATATAAAAAGCCTTTATGTTACCTTCATACTGAAGCGGAAGAAAAACTCTCCAAGGCAATAAAAATTGCAAAAGCGCTGGGTTTTAGATTCAAATTGTTTGATGCATATCGCCCGGCAGAAGCACAATACATTCTATGGAACCATACACCAGATCCGAGCTTTCTGGCTGACCCAGACAAAGGTTCACCCCATTCACGAGGCGTTGCGATCGACCTAACGCTTATAGATGAAAATGATAATGAGCTTGATATGGGAACTGCTTTTGATGAGTTCACCCCCCTTTCCCACCACGCAGTTACAGAAGGTATTTCGCAAATGGCTCTTCAGAACAGGCTTATACTTATGGGAATAATGACTTCGGCAGGATGGGACTTTTATCGCAATGAATGGTGGCATTACCAGCTTTTCAATTCAAAAACTTATCCCCTTGTCTGGGATAAAGATACAGGCTTTGGAATGATCTAGTTTCTTAGATACTCAGATGCTTCGCATAGTTATTTTTATTGGCTTTGAATTGATTTTAAAATGGATTTTTCTGGAATTTATTAACTACTTATCTAAGCATCAAATAATCTAAGAATTTAAGTGCAAAAATGTCTAAAGGCAAAGGCAACATAACGATAAAAAAAGTTAAGAAGGTTGATGGCGGCGGCCACCATGGCGGCGCGTGGAAAGTTGCTTATGCGGATTTTGTTACGGCGATGATGGCGTTCTTCCTGCTGATGTGGTTGCTAAATGCAACTGAGGCAGAGAACCTTGCGGGGTTAGCAGATTATTTTGCGCCGACAGTTGGTGTAAAAGATGAGATGGGTATTGGTTTCCGAGGCGGTAAGTCAGCTCTTTCAGAAGGTATAGGAGCGGACAGGAATACTAACAAAGGTATAGTTTTTGGCGGTGTGCCAACTGGCCCGATCACTAAAGTTACTAAAAAGATCGAAGAGCGAACTGAAGAGATCGATGATGAGCAAATAAAAATACTTATTAATGAAACTAAAAGTGAGAGTAAGGCTGAGAACCAAAGTGAAGGTGCTGCTCCACCACAACCCCCGGCGGCTGATGAAACAAAGGCGGCAGATAGCGGAGAATTCAAGCAGGTTCAACAGGCGCTTAATACTTATGTTGATGACATGGTAAAAAACCGCAGGATAGAAGACGGCTCGGTTGAAATAAAAAGGATACCGGAAGGGCTTCTGATCGAAATAAAAGACGTTGATGGTAATTCAATGTTTAAAGAAAACTCAGCTGAAATGCTCGATAATTTAAAAACGGCACTTACTGAGCTTACAAAAATATTAAAGAATATACCGAATAATATAGCGATAGTTGGCCATACAAGTTCGCAGATAGTTCAGGTTCAGGGTAAACCGGGATATAGTAAGTGGGAACTTTCAGCAGACAGAGCAAATGCCACCAGAAGCTTTTTGGAAAAGAATGGCTTCCAGCCAGAACAAATATCGCGTATAGAAGGTAAGGCAGATAATTTGCCGGTAGATAAGAGAAGGCCTGAATCTGCGGTAAATAACAGGATAAATATCGTGCTGTTAAAAAGAAATGATACGCCAGGACATAAGAAATCTGTTCCTGACAAGATATTCATGGATATTGATCGAGGCTCTGACTACCTTAAAATGGGTCAATAATTACTTATATATACATAATGATAAAACTGATCACATTACTTTTACTGGCATTGACGGTGGTTTACGGCACCTCACTTATATTTGGAATGGGTGGGTCGGTAGAATTCCTATTACTTGGATATGAGATCAAAACTTCATTTGGGTTTTTCCTTTTCTCATTATTTTTATTAACGCTTTTAATAATATTGTTCTTTAACCTGCTATCGCTTCTATTAGGGTTTCCATCTATCTTTTCAACCAAATATAGAAAACATAAGGAAGACCAGAATTTAAGGAATATGAGGCTTTCATATGTTGCGTTATTAAGTGGCGATTATAAATCAGCTGAAAAATATGCAGCACATTTAAAGCTTACTGACAGATCAAATGAGAATTTACTGATAATGCAGGAAGTGCTGAATACTACTATTCAGAAACAAGAAGGTAACTTCCTCGAAGCTGAGAGAGGTTACAAACATTTACTTGAGAATAAACAGACCAAATTTTTTGCAACGCAGGGTTTGCTCAATTCAAATTTCACTAAAGGCGATATTAATAAGGCGATTGAATATGCTGAAGAGGCGTATAAACAAAAACCTGACATTGAAAACGGCGCGCATTCCCTTCTGGAGCTTTATAAGAAAGCTGAAAAATGGGATAAGGCTGAGGAATTCTTAAAATCTTACAGAAGAAGATATTACTTCAGAACAGATATGAATAATAAATTTGATGATAAAAAAGAGTTGGCCGAAATATATTTTAAAAAAGCTATCCTCATTAAAGAGAGTGCTTTACTGAACGATGATAATTTAAATGAGGCTTATTCACTTTCTTATCAATCGCTCAGATTTTCATCTGATAATGAGATTTATCTAGAACTGTTTGTTGACCTCTGCAAAAAGCTTAAAAAAGAGAATAAAGCAAAAGATGCAATCGAAAATGCATGGTCTATGCATCCATCTCAGAAACTGGCCGATATGTATTTTTCTCTTTCTTACGGAAAAAATGACACCAAGGATTTCAAGGAAAAGACAAAAGCCAAACGCAAGCTTGAGATATTGAACCCTGAAGGAAAAGATTATCTGGAAAGTTTTTTAATCAGTTAAGCTCAGTTATGGATAAGAAATATTATTCCGTTATTATGTTATCATAAAATAAGTGTCATACCTGCGGAGGCAGGTATCCAGCCTGAACAATATCAAGCATAACGACTTTTCTGGATTCCCGCCTACGCGGGAATGACACAAGAGTTTTTATTTAGAAAGAATAATATATTATTTTAGGAAAAAAGTTTTTCCTCTTAACTCGGTCAATTAAGCTCAACGCCATATAAAAATGTATGGGCTAAATCTTTCGCTCTCTTTTTGGCTGAATTTATACCACCCGGGCCTTTCTTAAAATCATCACCCATAGAATCCATGATTGAATTATATAGAGATTCCTCAACATTTTCTTCCTGATCTTCAACGAAATCAATGCATTCCTCAGAAACAAATTCACTTAGGGCCGCGAATACTTTTGCTACACCTTCCTTACCGGCTTTTACCCTTATCTCAATATTATTTGGTAGCGGGCTGGCATATTCACAAAATACCATATCCTCTATGTCACTATTACCTATTGAAAGTATCTCAGTAAAGCCTGACTTTACCAAGGCAAGCTTGGTTCTATCCATTAGTTGGCGGAAATTATATGATTCATCAGACTCATATCCTACCTCAGTATATGGCCTACCATCTTTACCAACAACATGTTTGGCATAAAAATGGATCTTTTTATCTTTGTCATTCGGGCAATCTACCTTTGCAAGGCATTTGTAACCCGTTGCCGTATGATAAACCGCATTAAAGCCGGTTTTACCGTTGTATCGCTTGTACGCTGCCATAACTCTCCCCCTAACACCCTCTACTTGAAGATCCCCATTAAATTTCTCTACTTAAGAAACAGCTTTTTATTAACTCCACATGCTTAGTATAACATGATTATGTTAAGAAATCATTAGTGTACAACAAATATGTGCAAATATTGCATAGTTGGGCTAATTTAATTGATTTTACTTTTAAACTTATAAATCAATATGATAGAAGGTTTTATAAAATCATTTTTATAAATTAAAGTTAAAATCCGAACATATTTTAACCATTTTGTACTAATAAAAGGTTAATTCATACCGGTATAGGAGTGCAGATTTTGCACTTTTTAAGGTTTTGAGTGCAAAAATTTCATCTACACTATTTAAATATCTTATTGTAGTTTCATTTTATATGTTTTAGGTCGTGTATAAGAACTTAGAGGTAAAAATGGTTGAAAAAAAATCTGACAGAGAAGGAAAGAACAAAGCGGAAGATATTACTAAACTTCTGGAGAAGTCGCGCATTCTTTCCGAAGCGTTACCTTATATGAAGAAATTCAACGGTGAGACCTTCGTTATCAAGTTCGGTGGCAGCGCTATGGGCGATGAAGAACTCGCGAAAGATTTTGCACGAGATGTAGTTCTCTTAAAACAAGTTGGTATTAACCCGGTAATTGTTCATGGTGGTGGCCCTCAGATTGGCCAGATGCTTGAAAAGTTAAAAATTAAAAGTGAATTTATTGATGGTCTTCGTGTAACTGACAGGGATACTGTTGAAATAGTTGAGATGGTTCTAGGAAGGATAAATAAAAAAATAGTTTCTGATATTAATGCAGCTGGTGGTACAGCAGTTGGTTTATCTGGTAAAGATGCTAATCTAATGAGAGCGAAAAAAGTTCGCAAAACCAAACGTGACCCTGATTCAAATATTGAGAAAATACTTGATCTTGGTTTTGTTGGTGAGCCAGACCTTATTAACCCTGATATTTTTGTTACATTTGAAGATACCGATATTATCCCGGTTATTGCACCAGTCGGATTTGATGATAATGGTGAGACATATAATATTAATGCTGATACTGCGGCTGGTGCTATCGCCTCCGCACTTGTAGCGCAGAAGTTGATAATGCTTACGGATGTGCCGGGCGTTCTTGACAAAGATAAAGAGCTTATAAGTAAGATCACCACTGCCAAGATCAAAAGAATGATAATGGATGGAACTATAAGTGGCGGCATGATACCAAAAGTTGAAACCTGCATGAAAGCACTTTCAAACAATGTGGAAGCAGCCCATATATTAAATGGTAAGATACCTCATGTACTGCTTCTTGAAGTATTTACTGAACATGGAAGCGGCACAATGATGGTTTAATAATATCTATTAACCCTGTGAATATATTAGAAAATTTGATCTATCGTGACAGGTTTATATTAGTTTTAAATAAGCCTTCAGGTATTCCGGTTCATCAAGGCCCAAGCAAGAAAACCAGCCTTGAGGATTTCTTTAAGGATCTGTGTTTTGAATTGCCACGTCCACCTTCCCTTGCTCATCGCCTGGATGCGGATACTTCAGGTGTACTGATATTAGGCCGCCATAGAAAAGCTCTACGCAGACTTGGTGAATTATTCCGTAATAACAGGATAGAAAAGACCTATCTGGCAATTGTTGAAAGAACTCCTGTTGAGAGTGAAGGTACTATTAGCCTGCCCATATTCAAAGAAAATTCCAAAACCAACGGTTGGAAAATTGTTATTGACCATAATTTTGGACAGGAATCAATTACTTACTACAAGATTCTAAAGCAACTTGCTGATGGCAAAGCCTTGCTGGAGCTAAAACCAAAAACAGGAAGAACTCACCAGTTAAGGGTTCACTGCCAGGCGATGGGCTGGCCTATTGTGGGCGATAGCTTATATGGAAGTGGAAACAGGGAAGCAGGAGATAAACTTTTCCTCCACGCATATAAAATAAAAATCCCTCTTTATCCAAAAAAAGATGATATAGAATTAACTGCTGAGTTACCTAATTATTTTAATGAATTTTTGAAATGACATTGATCGAAGAAATAAGAGCTAAGCAAGCGGCCGTTGATTTCTCCGGAATGATTTCCAGAATACCTGAGCATAAGCCGGAAATGTTGCTTATAGGTTGCGTTGATGCCCGCAAAGACCCGGCTAAGGATCTAGGTATTGAAAGAGGCAAAGCTTTGATATTCCGTAATATTGCAGCTCTTATACGTGGTACCTCAGTAATACCAGAGCAGAGGGAAACTGAATCGGCAGCTCTGGAATTTGCAATAAAAGTTATGAAAGTAAAACATGTGGCAGTTATGGGACATACAGATTGTGGTGGAATACGCGCGGCACTTATGGGAATTGACTTGCCTGCCGTTAAAAAATATCTTTCTCCACTTAATAATATTAAGGCAGAGATAGAGAAAATGGATATTTCCCTTAAGGAAAAAACTGACCTGCTGGAATATGAAGCAGTGAAAATGAGTGTCCAAAATTTACGCAGTTATGAATATATAAAAGATGCAGAAGATAAAGATGAACTCAGTCTTCATGGTTGGGTCATTGATATTTCTAATGGGAAACTTACAGAGGTTGTTTAATAAATATATCTTCCTATATTGGAGAAAATTTAACAGGATCAATATGAAAAAACTTTTAATGGCTTCAGTATTACTTATCGCATTCAATTCGGAAGCTGCGGAAACATATAAATTAGATCCTAACCATACAAATATAACGTGGCAGGCAAACCATTTCGGGTTTTCAAGCCCGTCTGGCAAATTCAATAAATCTGATGGTACGTTAGTTCTTGATAGAGATAATATTGAAAAGAGTAAACTTGATGTGACAATTGATACGTCAGGAATAGTTACCGGTATTGAAAAGTTTGACGGACACTTGAAAAGTAAAGATTTTTTCAATGTTACCGAATTTCCAAAAGCAGTTTTCAAAAGTACATCAGTTAAAAAGATCGATAATAAAAATGCTAAAGTAAATGGTAACCTTACAATGCTTGGAATTACAAAACCTTTAACACTTAAAATTAAACTTAATAAGGAAGGTGAAAATCCAATGAGTAAAATTAAAACCCTTGGATTTACTGCATCAACCAAGATCAAACGTTCTGATTGGGGTTTAAATTATGCGATCCCAGGCGTATCTGATGAAGTTAAGCTTGATATTGAAGCTGAAGCAAATCTCGTGAAATAGTTCCCGATGGCTCTGTCATTTTCCGTATTGAAGTTAAGGGATTTCCGCCTGATCCTTTTTACGCGTATATTTGGAATGATGGCACTGCAAGCTCAAGCAGTTATAGTTGGATGGCAGATATATTCTATCACCAAAGACCCTTTCATGCTTGGGTTAACTGGTTTGGTGGAAGCAGTACCCGCGATATTGAGCGCTCTTTTTGCAGGGCATTTAGTTGATAATGGCAGGCCTCATAAGATATTCCTCATTGCCATGGGTGTTCTGACACTGAACATATTGATGATGCTTACTTTTACAGGCGGCTTTGTTTCACTTGGTGATAACCATACGATAATATTAATATTCACGGGTATATTCATATCAGGAATGGCAAGAAGCTATATAATGCCAGCTTCATTCTCATTGTTACCACAAATAGTTTCTCGCAACAGGTTACCCTCCGCTTCCGCTTGGATGAGTAGTGGCTTTCAGCTGGCGGCAATTTCCGGCCCAGCTATTGCAGGAATAATTTATGGCGGCTATGGCGCTAAGGCAGCATGGATGATACCTGCCGTATTAATATTCTTAGCATTTACAATGCTACTTCTTTTGAGTTCTAAACCTCGTAAATATCGGAGCAGGCAAGTAAGGGAACCTGCCTTGCAAAGTATTATTGGTGGTTGGAAATTTATCCTTGGCAATCGCTTGTTACTTTCAGTAATGGCGCTTGATATGTTTGCGGTTCTTTTTGGCGGAGCAGTTGCAATTCTTCCTGCTTATGCAGATCAGATATTGAAAACAGGGTCTGAAGGTTTAGGTGCTTTACGTGCGGCCCCTGCCCTTGGCTCTATAATTACAGCATTATTTCTTGCGCTTAATCCTTTCAGAAAACTCAGAGCGACAGTTCTGCTTGCTGCAATAGCGGGGTTTGGATTCTGCATGATCGGGTTTGGACTCAGTAAAGTCTTCTGGTTTTCAATGCTAATGCTAGCTTTAAGTGGTTCTTTTGACAGTATAAGCATGGTCATGCGCTCAACACTTATGCAGCTACTAACACCTGATGCTATGCGTGGCAGAGTTTCCTCAGTAAATAGTATGTTTGTAATCTCCTCTAACGAGATTGGCGCCTTTGAATCCGGACTCGCCGCAAAATTCATGGGCATAGCGCCATCAATAATTTTCGGTGGCGTGTGCACATTGATAGTTGTAACAGTAACTTATTTAATCTCCCCTAAACTCAAGCAGACAGTAGTTAAAGCTGATGAACTGATTTGATAGTTTTCTATTCTCCTAATATATTTTTTATACATTGATCGTTAGCATATTAAAACAATAGGAATGAAACTTACCAGTAAAAGTGAAAGCCAGTTATCAATTTACCAACATCAGAACTTAAAATATATGACTAATAAATTAACATCACAAATGCAGGAAATACTTAAAGCTCACGCGGAGCTTAGCCCATTACCGATCGAAAATTTAAATCCTGAATATGCAAGACTTGTCCCATTGTTAGATAGGGCAGCACTTGTAGTTTATGGAACGCATTTCCTAAAAAAAGCACTTGCACCAATGCCGCTTCCTGTTGGTAAAGTTGAGAATTTGATAATCCCTGCCGGAAATTCAGACCTTATGATAAGGGTTTATACGCCAAAAGGTAACACGCCTGAACATGGCTGGCCTATAGTAGTTTATTATCATGGCGGCGGTTGGGTAATTGCAAATCTTGATACTTATGATTCCTCATGCCGCGCACTGTGTGATCTTTCAAAAGCAGTGGTGATTTCGGTTCATTACAGTCAAGCTCCGGAATATAAGTGGCCTGCTGCGGCGGAAGATGCTTTTGCTGCATATAAATGGATATGCGAAAATGCTGCCGGCTTCAAAGGTGACAGGTTTAAAATAGCGGTAGCAGGCGAAAGCGCTGGCGGAAACTTAGCTGCAATAGTTACCCTTAAAGCACGTGACAAAGGTTTTAGCGCGCCAATCCACCAGGTTCTTGTGTATCCGGTAACAGACCTTGAAGATGGTATGAACAGTGTTTCTGCAAAAGAAAATGCTGACGCAAAGCCACTTAATACTAAAATGCTTGAATGGTTTTATGATAATTACCTTCCAGAAGATGTGAATAAGAGTAATCCATATGTTTCGCCATTATATGCTGATCTTCAAAACCTACCTAATGCAACTATTATACTGGCAGAAATTGATCCTTTACGCAGTGAAGGTGAAGCATATGCAACTAAACTTCAAAATGCCGGTTCTAATGTTAACTTAAAAATATATAGCGGCGTTACACATGAATTTTTCGGCCTTGTAGGGCTTTTAGATGAAGCAGCAGAGGCTGTTAAAACAGTTGCGGATGACCTTAAAAAAGCTTTTGAAGATGTAGAACACCAAGCAACCCATCAATATAAAAGGGTTTCTGGCTTATAATAATTTATTTTATTTACCAATAGAAGGTGATCTTATTCATATATCATCACCGTTATTGGCTTTATCCTGAATTTTACCCATCTTTTTAACTTTTTGGGAAATATACATATTATCTATTAAATTAGGATATTTCCTGCCAGCTTTAGTGGCACGCTCTTTAGCTTCATTTTTCTGTTCAGGTGTTAATTTTATGGATTTTGTAGCTTTAGGCTTTTTCTTTTTCCATACTGGTTTATCTGATGATTTATTCTGCATTAAATGCTAACCCCATGTTACATAAGAGTAATTTTACTACGTGAGTAACTTTAAGTAGTGGTGGAGGGAGAAGGATTTGAACCTTCGTACACTCACGTGAACAGATTTACAGTCTGTCGCCTTTAACCGCTCGGCCATCCCTCCGCTAAAAACCAGAAATGGTTGTTTACGAAGTCGCGTATTTAGTTTATGAGGGCGCAAGTGTCAACAATCAACATTAAATAATTTCAAAATGAAAAACAGATTTTTCGGTAGTGACAAATATAAAGGCAGAAAGCCTAGTAATCCAGAGGAACGCACTGGCGAAAGAGATGACAGATCTGAAAAAGGTGGTGATCGCAGCGACAAAAGAAGCTATAGCGACAAGCCTAAAAGGGAATGGAATAACGACAGGCCTAAAAGAGATGGCGAAAGAAGTGGCGGTAGTAAGGAATGGGGTTCTGACAAGCCAAAAAGAGAGTGGAGCGATAAACCAAAAAGAGAATGGAATAACGACAGACCGAAAAAGGATGGAGAAAGAAGTGGCGGTAGTAAGGACTGGGGTTCTGACAAACCTAAAAGAGAATGGAGCGATAAGCCAAAAAGGGAATGGAATAACGATAGGCCTAAAAGAGATGGCGAAAGAAGCGGCGGTAGTAAAGACTGGGGCTCTGACAAGCCAAAGAGAGAGTGGAGCGATAAGCCAAAAAGAGAATGGAATAACGATAGGCCGAAAAGAGATGGCGAAAGAAGTGGTGGACGCAAAGATTGGGGTTCTGACAAACCTAAGAGAGAATGGAACAGCAATAGGCCAAAAAGAGACTGGAGCGACAGCAGGCCAGCTTCTACAGATATAAAGCCTATACTCACATTTGAAGAAGGTGAAAATGAATCACCAAGGGAAAATCGTGGTGAACGAAGGGAATGGAATAACGACAGGCGCGGAAATACAGGCGGCGGTTGGAAAGGTGGTCGTGATAGAGATGATAGACGCGGCGGCGGCGGTGGCTGGAAAAGCAGTCGCGATAACCGTGACAATAGAGACAGAGATAACAGGAATAGAGATTCTGACAGCAATGATCTGCGCCCGGTATTAGATGAGAATAAATATCTTATGTATGGCAAACATCCTGTGCTTTGCGCTTTGCAAAATCCTAAACGTAAAATAGCAAAAATTTACTGCTCTAAAAACTCTTATGACCTTATAAGGGAAGCTATTTCTGCTCAAACTATTCATACTCCGGTTGTGGAAGTTATGGAACCTAGCCAGATCGACAGGTTATTTGACAGGACAAAAGATGCAGTTGTTCACAATGGCGTAGTCGCTGAAGTTGAAATATTGCAAACCCCTGAAATAGAATCGATTGCGGAAGATTATAAAAAGATAGTTGTACTTGATAAAATAACTGATCCTCATAATGCAGGCGCTATAATACGTTCATGTGCTGCTTTTGGCGTTGGCATAGTGCTTACTAAGGAAAAGGATTCTTCTCCTGAAAATGCAACTATAGCTAAAACTTCGGCAGGTTATATTGAGAAGGTTACTTATGCAAGGCTTTCAAGCATCCAAAATTCAATTGAATATCTTAAAAATCAAGGCTTTAAGATAATCGGACTTAGTGGCGCTGCAGAAAAATCAATATCGTCTTATGTTACGCCAGAAAGGTTTGTTCTTGTAACAGGCTCTGAAGGTAAAGGCCTTAGCCCTAATATTGAAGCTTTATGTGATGAGCTGATTAAGATCGACATTTCAGCTGAAGTGGAAAGCCTTAATGCCTCAGTTGCAACAGCTATTGCCCTTTACGCTTTAAAATGAGTGTGAACACATTGTTTTTGTGATATAATTTCAGTTTGTGATATAAGTTACAGGAATATATATTTTTGCAGAAAAATGCAGGTCAATACCTCACGTATAGATGAAATTGCTGGTGAAGATAAGGAGTTGAAAAAACTCCTTATGCAGCTTTTCGCTGCCACATTCGAAAAATGCCTGCTTACACTGGAAGATACTCTTAATATTCAGGATGAACGAAAAGCCCAGGATATATGGGAATCTAAAACGCACGAACTTAAAGGCAGCGCTTATAATCTTGGATTCAATGAGCTAGGCGATCGAGCAGGTCATGCGGAAAAGCTTAAAGGAAAAGATAAAGGCAAAGATAAGTTTGTGAAGATACTTAAAGTGATATATCTTGAAGTTGATAAAATGTTGAGTGGTATGTAATGGTGGAAGTATATATCAGCAATAATGCATCAAACCAAGTTATAAGCGGTTTTCCATGGGTGTATAAAAGTGATGTAACTGCTAGCTCTGCGCTTGAATTAACTGACAAAGGCGAGCTGATAACAATTTTGGATAATAGGGGTAAAAAGATAGCATTGGGATATCTAAACTTTAGTTCCAATATTTCTATCCGCATATTAAGTATCGATATAAAAGAAAGGCCTGACTCTGAAGAATTTTTTAGAAAGAGGATTTCACGTGCGATCGAAAAACGAAAAAAGTATCTTGGAGCAGATTTTACCTACAGCAGACTGGTTTTTGGTGAGGCCGATAATTTGCCGGGGTTCATTGTTGATTCATATGGAAAATATCTTTCATGCGAGATAACTACCACTGGAGCTTATAGATTAAAAGATCTATTTTTCAAAATACTAGATAAAGAACTTAAACCAAAAGCTGTTGCTATTTCCATCAATGCTAATGACAGGTCCGAAGGTTTGTCGCAGCAGAAAATAATACAGGGTGATATACCTGATATTGTTGAGGTAAAAGAAAATGGCATTACTTATTTTGCCAATCTCAAGGAAGGGCAGAAAACAGGTTGGTTCTATGACCAGCGCGCTAATAGAAAATTTTTATCAGATCATGCCAACAGTAAAAACTTCTGTGATCTATTTACGCATAGCGGCGGGTTCGGGATTTTATCAGCGCTGAAAGGTGCAAGATATGTACTTATGGCTGATAGCTCAGAGCTAGCACTTAATTTGGCTAAGGAAAGTGCAAAATATAATAAAGTAAATAACAAATGTGAATTTGTTAAAACTGATATTTTTAACTTTTTGGAAAATTTTAAAAATTTTAAGAAACAAAGTTTCGATATCGTTAATGCAGATCCTCCTGCTTTTATTAAAGCGAGGAAATACGTTCAAACAGGAATGAAAGGTTATTCGAAACTCGTTTCAGGCTGTATGGATCTATTTGATAGCAGTAAGACTGAAGAGAAAATATTTGCGCTTACATCATGCTCACATCATGCGGACAGAAATATTTTAAAGAAGAATATTGAAAATATTTTCAAGAAGAAGCTTCCATCTTCAAATATTAAATTAATATCTAATGCTGGTGCAGATAAAGACCACCTGCCCCACCCTCATCTTTCGAAGACGGAGTATCTGAAATTTCTCGCCTATAGATTTTAACATGATTAAATATCACCTGTGCTGCTATTTTTCACGGCCATTATTTTTATCATATATTTTTTGTATATTAGGATATTTTCCTTCCATATAACTATTATCTTTTACAGATTGGCCTAATCTAACCCTTTCTATATCGCTTTCATTAAAAGCATTACTAACTTCGTTAAGCTCTTCGTTATCAAAACAAGCCAGACCTAATTCGGCATCCAAAAGACGGCGTTTCTCTTGTCCCAAAAGAAGTTGGGCCTGATCTAAAACTTCATTATTTTTTCTTATTTCTATCCCACCAATATTATTTCCATAGTCGGTATATTTGATAAACAAATCAGTCACCATTTCATTGATTCTTTCACATAATAATTCATCAACCAACTTATCCCAGTCAACACCTAATTGTCGGGCTTTCGCTGAAAGTTCCACGGCTTGAGAAATGGCCTCAAAAGCATATTTGTCAGATGTATTAACTAAAATAGCATGTGTTGTTTCATGCGCTAAAATTCCAATATAATTTAATACAAATCTGAATCTGTCATCTTCTGTTATTTCTTTAAACGATAAATGCTCAAATTTGCACATATAAGCATTTTTTTTTATCATAATCACTATATGACATTATTGCATTTTCGTATGTGTCTCCTGTAAAGGAGAATTCTACCTTTGTGTCAATTCCATATTGTTTTAACATAGAAGAAACTACTAAAATACTGATCTCCTCTAAATCAGCTAATTTACTTCGGTCTGCTTCCAGATCCAAAGGAATTATATTATATAAGTGGTTGATCAAGTTGCTGTCTTTATATTTTAGATTGAATAATTCTATAAAAAAACTTTCGATCTTATTAAAATCTTTTTCCAGATAATCTCTTGGTATTGCGCAATATTTTATCAGTTTTTCTAACAATTCTTTTTCATAATCTGTGCCTTGTGCAAGCCATCTTAATTTTGATAAACATCTAGGGTCAAGGTCAGATATTGTCTCCTTATCCAAATAATAGCTTAATGCTTCCTGACACTTTTCTGAAGGATCATAATTTTCCGAGTTTTTGAATAAGACAAGCTGGACATCCATAAATTCTTTTTGGAATGAAGTCAGTGGTAACCCTTCTTTAAGAGTTTTTATAATCACATCAAAATAATCCATAAGCTACTGACAAATAGTTAATTACTACTCTAGCATAAGATAAATTGATTAATTAATCGTTAACAAAAGATAATTTAGTACAAATCAAGTTATACCAACCAATTGATATAGATTAAAATTTTTGATAATTACTTAATTTACAATTGTTGCTAGTCTTCTGAAATAAGTATATGCTAATATCTACTCACCCGGCTTGTCACTGAATAATGACATTTTATCGGCCTTTCCTTTCCACTCGTCGGCATCTGCTGGGGCTGGCTTGGACTCATTTATATTAGGCCACTGGGTTGAATACTTCCTGTTAAACTCTACCCATTTAACTACTTCATCGCTTTCAGGTTTGATCGCATCTGCCGGGCATTCAGGCTCACAAACGCCGCAATCAATACATTCATCAGGATTGATAACCAGCATGTTCTCACCTTCATAAAAGCAATCAACAGGGCATACATCCACACAATCGGTGTATTTGCATTTAATGCAGCTATCGTTAACTATGTAGGTCATGCCTTGAGTTTTAGTATTGGTGCTTGGTGTATAGAGATTTTCCCCGTAAAATCAAGCCCAGCCTTATTTAGCTTTTGTGAACTCTAGGGAATTTATTATTTTTTCTGCGTCATTTGACCATTCATCCTTTAAGGCTTCAGTGAAATTGAAGCTGACCATTATATTTTTTACCTGGTTAATATCTGCTATCAGCATGTAATTATAGATGTTTGTATCTGGCGCCGGGCTGATAAAAACCAGATATCCGATATCTTTTCCATCAAGTTTTTTTACGCCTTGAGAAAGTATCTTTGAGTTTGATGCTGACAATATATTCTTAACAAAAAAGTCCAGAAAGCCTGCAAGGTTACCTATTGCACCGTCACCAGTTTTAAAACTAAGATTGACTGTTACTTCGTCATTTGAATATATTAATTTTGGCCTTCTATCACTTGGATATTTAACTTTTGCCTCGGCCTCAGTGAGAAGCCTGAAACCTGTCGGAACCAGTATAGAATAACCATCAATATTTTTCCTTTCAAAATCACGTGCTTCGGAAAGTGCAGGCAAGCAGATTATGGATATAAGAATAAGGAATTTTAAATTGAGCATAATTTATAATTTTAGTTTTAATTATTTTAACAGAAATATCTGCAAGCAAAATAGTTACTTTAAAAATGATATTAATTTACTTAGCTGGTTAATCTCAAAAGATTCTATTCCTGCTGATTTTTCTTTTGTTTCAGGAGTAAACGCATATTTAAACCCGAGTTTTTGCCCTTCTTTAAGACGGGCTGTTATTCTGGAAACTGGCCTTACTTCACCTGATAATCCAACTTCACCAAAGATTATTGTTTCCGCATTAATTGGAATATCATTCACGGCTGAAATAATTGCGGCGGCAACGGCGAGATCAACTGCTGGCTCATTAATTTTTATGCCTCCGGCTATATTCAGATAAATTTCCTTATCGTGGAGTTTTAGCCTGCAACGCGTTTGTAGAACAGCGACTATCATCGCCAAACGATTTGTATCCCAGCCCACAACGGCTCTTCTTGGTGATGCCATGAAGGAAGGTGATACAAGTGCCTGAACCTCAACCAGTAATGGACGCGAACCTTCCATTCCCGCGAATATTACTGAACCGGAAACATTACCTTGCCTGCCAGAAATGAATAATGAAGATGGGTTGGTAACCTGTTCCAAACCACTTTCCTTCATTTCAAAAACACCGATTTCGCCTGCCGGGCCAAAGCGGTTTTTAACCGCACGAACCACTCTGAAGTTATAACCTTTTTCACCTTCAAAATATAATACGCAGTCTACCATGTGCTCTAAAACACGAGGACCAGCTATCTGACCATCTTTAGTGACGTGGCCGACTAATATAAGCGCTATATCAAGTTTTTTTGCGGCTGAAATTAGTTCATGTGCTGCGAAGCGAACCTGCGTTACAGTTCCGGGAGATGATTCTACCGCGGGCAGAAACATGGTCTGAATCGAATCTATGATTACCAGATCTGTCTTTGTTTTTTTGAGAGAAGCTAAAATCTCTTCAACATTAGTTGCAGCCGCAAGTTTTACTGAGGATTTTTCCAGCCCCAGCCTTTTTGCCCTGAGAGAAACCTGCGCGACCGATTCCTCACCTGTTATATACAATGTTTCATATCCTGATTTTGACATGAGTGCAGCCGCCTGAAGGAGTATGGTAGATTTACCTATACCCGGCTCGCCGCCGAGCAAAGTTGCTGAGCCTTTTACTAAACCGCCACCCAAAACACGGTTCAGTTCCTCAACCCCAGTATCCATTCGCGGCTTAAGCTCTGTTTCATCAGATATAGCAAAAAACTCAATCTCATTACCCTTCCCTCTTGACTTTTTAAGCCCAGGATTGGTTGATCCTAAGCTGGAATTTTCTTCAACTATAGTATTCCACTCCCCGCACGCTTCGCACTTGCCAGACCATTTATTGGTGACACTGCCGCAGGAGTTGCATACGAAATTAGATTGATTTTTTGCCATTTCGTTAATCTTTTCCTAACCTTTTGTGTGTATAGTAATTTATCTTTACAAAACATATAAAGCAATGCCTACCACAATAATTTTTGAAACATCAGCATTACGTAATTTATCCAGCTTTACGATGGATGCAACGTATGTATCCAGAGAAGCAGTGGGATTTCAAACCTTAAAATTATCTAAAGCAACCTCGGTTAAAAAGGATAAACTTCCTTATACGTATAATTTTTTAATTCATCAAAATAAAAACCCTCATATTACCTTTAAGCCTCATATAACAGCGCTTTCATTAATAGAAATTTTAGGACAGCAAGGTTATTCAGCTGTAATACCAGAAAATGTAATGATAGAATCACTAAACCTCAATGGGCATCTTGAAAGGACAAATCACTTTCAAGAACGAAAAATAGCTTATTACCATGAAATACTAGCTCCCTTTTTTGATGATTCAGGAAAATTTAATGAAGCCCGTTTTCAAAGACAGTTACTAAAAGATATTGATGCGGAAAAACCTTTTCTCCCGAAGGATTTGGGTAGATTAGAGAGCTTGATCCTTCAACAATATAATCTTGAAAATCATTTACTGCCCTTATTAAAAGATCCCAATATTCCCATCAAGCCTTTCGTAGCAAAAAATAAGCCAGGATTATCAAGGCTTATAAATGATACATTGATGTGCCTTTATAAGGTTTACCCCTCCAAACAAGATCGGAAACATATGACCTGTATATACGGAATGTATTTAAAATAGCAGAAAATATTAATGAACCAGATAAGGTAAATCATTTCTTTGCAAAAAAAGTACCGGGAATAATTCAGCAATTTCATAATACTACATATGGAAATCTTGGTGTTCATGAAGCTGTGGAATATTATCAGGATAAAGCTAGGGGAAAAGATTTTATATTTGTAGTTACTGACAATGCTGCTTATATAAAAAATTCATTAGAAGGCGTAGAATATGAAACTTCCAAAGCTAAAGTAATTTATGTTAACACCATGGTATTTATAAATGTTATGTGCTCAAATAATCTGGCAGAAAACTACGGCATAAATATTAATCCGTTGCATTACGATAGCTTATTACAAAAGCAAGGACACACACCAGATAGGCCAATAACGCCATTAAATAAAAATAAGATTGCCTACAACACCTTTTCAGAGCTGATTCATAATAACAGGCATAAAACAAGAGAACTTGTATGATCAGAGCATATCTGGAGCGGGTGAAGGGAATCGAACCCTCACGACCAGCTTGGAAGGCTGGAGTTCTACCATTGAACTACACCCGCATTTGGTAGTCAGGACTGCACTTATAAAAAACTGGCGCTAAAACGCAATAAGTAAATTAAAAACCTCTGGATAAAGTACTAAAGAATATTTTTACTTACATTAAAATACTCCGATCTCTATCCCATGATTTTGCCATGATTTTTCTTGTGCAAAAAAGCATCACAATAAAATATTTCATAAAATAACAATAAGTTAACCGCTCTAATAGCTTGGGGAAAAGACTTGTGTTGGCTATACTTAAATATCATTAAATATTAGTTTCAAAATAGTTTTTTACGTATGGATAATCCGTTAGCGGCGCTCAGATCTATCGGCTCACCAAAATATATTGTCCTTGGAACGGTAGCAGTTGCGCTACTTATAGTGTTTTCATTTCTTTCACTTCGCCTTACTTCTCCGGTGATGACGACCCTCTATAATAATATGAATGCTGATGACAGTTCATCAGTAGTGACAGAGCTTGGCAGGCTTGGTGTTAAATTTGAAGTTCGCTCAGGTGGTTCAGAAATTCTGGTTGAAGGAAGCGAAGTTCTTAAAATCCGTATGATGCTTGCACAAAAGGGTTTGCCTGGTCAGGCTAATCTTGTCGGGTATGAAATATTTGATAAGGAAAGTGTTCTTGGAACTTCAAATTTTGTTATGAATGTTAATTTGATACGAGCCTTGGAAGGTGAGCTTGCACGCACCATAGGTTCATTAAGTTCGATCAAAAGCGCCCGTGTGCATTTAGTTATACCTCGCAAAGATGTATTTAAAAGAAATGACTATGAGCCAAGCGCATCAGTTGTGCTTACACTTAATAACAGGCTTGATGTACCTAAGGAAGAAGCTCAAGCCGTGAGGCATTTGGTTAGCTCATCTGTTCCGGGATTAAAAGCATCGAAAATCACTATAGTTGATAGTAATGGTAAAATCCTCGCGAAAGCAAAAGGTGATGAGGAAGATGGTTATGATTCTTCAGGTGGTTCGGCTGAGTTCAGGGTGCAAATGGAAGAAAGACTTAAAAAAGTTATCAATACACTTCTTGAGCAGGCAGTTGGAACAGGTAAAGTTGAGACTCAGGTTTCAGTGGATGTATCAGTGGAGAAAGTTACCAGCGTATCAGAAAGTTATGATCCTGAAGGCCAAGTGTTGAGATCTTCACAGAATACAGAGAAATCATCAACGAGCACTAGCGGCGCAAGCGGTGAAGTAACTGTGGCCAATGAACTAACAGGTGAAAATGGAGCTGGCGGCGGCAATAATGATAATGAAAGCCAGACCAACGAAGTTAAGAATTACGAGATATCAAAAACTGTAACCAACAAAATAAATGATGGTGGGCAGATAAATAAAATATCCGTCGCGGTTCTGGTTGATGGTAAGTATAATAAGAATGCCAATGGTGATGATGTTTATATTCCGCGTTCTGATGAAGAGATAGACCAGATAAAATCACTCGTGGCAGCAGCAGTTGGGCTTGATGAAAGAAGAGGCGACAGGGTTGATGTGATCAACATGCAGTTCTCAAGGGATTCAGACAACCTGATGCCTGAAGAAGGCGCCTTTGACTGGCTGATGAGAGACCTTGACAGCATTATTAAAACTGTTGTTCTTGGAATAGTTGCGGTTCTTACTATAATGCTTGTAGTTAAACCACTTGTTAACAAAGCTTTTGATGTTTCAAGCACTGACCTTGAAGCTGAAGAAATGAAAACTCTTGCTGAGCAGGAGCGCATGTCTAAAATGGCAATGTCATTTGGTGGGCCGATCGGCAGCACTGGTGGAGGTGGAGATTTTGAAAGATCAGGTTCTGATATAATACAAAGTAAAATGGCGTTTTCGGCAGCACAGAAAGTAAATGATATAATAGATGCTAATCCTGAGGAAACACTTAATGTGATTCGCTCATGGTTAACGCAAGCTAGGTAAGTATAAGTTATGGCCACCAATAATAACAACAATAACAATAATATGAAAGCGCCGCCCCTCCCTTCTATGGGGCATAGCGGGGTTGAAAGAGCATCAATATTAATGATGAGCCTTGAAGATGAGATCGCAGCAAAATTATTTGCAATGATGACCGAAGATGAGATCAGGATGATCTCGCAATCAATGTCTTCCTTGGGGAAAGTCCAGCCGGGTCAAGTTGAAAACCTACTTAATGAATTCACTGAAGAAGTATCAGCAGGTAAAACTATCATAGGTGATCTTTCAAACGCAAAAAAGCTTTTATCTAAAGCGCTGGGGGCTGATAAAGTTGAAGCGATAATGGGTGATATTGCAGGCCCTATGGGTAAAGATACTTGGGAAAGGCTTAATAATGTGGACGAGGAATTACTTGCGTCATTCCTAAAAAGTGAGCACCCGCAAACTATTGCTTTTGTACTTTCGAGAATGAAAAGTGGTCACGCCGCAAAAGTTCTGGCACAAATACCTGATGAGCTGACCTTGGAAATAATAAGACGTATGATAAATATTGAATCGGTAAAACGTGAAGTTGTTAATGATATTGAAAAGATATTGCAAACGGAATTCATGGCGAGTCTATCTACTGGTAAAAAATCTGATACTTATGAAATGGTTGCGGAAATTTTTAATAATTTTGACCGCTCGACTGAAGCAAAATACCTTGAGATATTAGAAAAGCAGGATCCTGATACGGCGAAAAGGATCAAAGACCTGATGTTCACATTTGAAGACCTTAAAAAACTCGACCCGCAAGCTATTCAGGCGATCATGCGTACTGCTGATAAAGCTAAACTTCCATTGGCACTTAAGGGCGCCAATGAAGAAATTAAAAATCTTTTCTTCAGCAATATGTCTGAACGTGCTTCCAAAATACTTAAAGATGATATCGCGTCACTCGGCCCGGTACGTATAAGTGAAGTTGATGAAGCACAGATGTCTATAGTACAAACAGCGAGAACACTTGCTGATTCTGGCGAGATCAAAATACCGGAAGGTGGAGAAAAACAAGAGCAACTCATTTATTAATATGAATATCTCCCCTATAGTTCTCACTGATTTTGCAACTGGCGGTCAGGTTGATTCTTCCTTGGCGGCTAATAAAATCCCGGCTATAAAAAGTTTTAATTTTTTTGGTGAAAAACCCGTTGAAGAGGAAAAGGAATATACTAAAACGCGGCATCTTGAAGAGATAGAAAAAGCAAAAGAGATAGCTTTTCAGGAAGGTTATTTAAAAGGGAAATCTGAGCTGGATAATTATATCTCAACAGAAGATATAAAAATTAAAGAGCAGATTGCTATAATGCTTGCTAAATTCTCCGAGAGCTTTGGTAGCTTTAAACAGCATACTGAAGAGTTCAAGCTGGAGGCGGCACAGATAGCTTCTTACGCGGTTAAAAAAATATTTGCAGATAAAGTAAATGAAAAGATCGGGGAGATCATTGTTGATGCTCTTTCAAAATCGCTTGAACTAATAAAAACAGAACCAATGCTGAAAATCAGCGCAACCAAGAAAGTTCTGGATAACACAAAAGATTCCATAGAAGCATTTTTCAAGAGTAAAAACCTTGATATAAAACTCTCTTTTGAAGAAGCGCCTACATTTAATGATGCATCAATTGCAATAGAATGGGAAAATTCCGGAATAAAAATTGATCTGAATGAGAGAATGCAAGAGATTGATAAAATATTTGCCGAATTTATAAAATCACTATGATTTTTGTTGATGTTACTGATTAAAATATACTATCATCAGCCTACTTAAATAAATCGCAATTTTGTGGCAGAAGATCAAAATAATTTTACATCCGGTGATGATACCGACTTGGAAGTCATACAGGATGTACCTGTAGAAGTCACCGTTGTGCTGGGTGAAACTAACATTACGGTTGAACAGCTTCTTAAGCTTGGCAAAGGCGCTATCATTGAACTACAGAGAAAAGTTGGTGAAGCAGTTGAGCTTTATGTTCATGAAAGATGTATAGCAAAAGGTGAGATAGTTGTTGTTGACGACAAAATAGGAATTACCATGACAGAGATCATAAAGAATGAAAAAGAACAATCCTAAGAACTTACATTTAATATCAGGTAAAACTGAGTTATCGACTGTCATCGGCATACTGCTTGGTTTGGTTATGCTTGGATTTGCATCTTCGGCCGGTAATACACCCCTCGGCGCTTTTATAGATGTACCTGCGATGTTCATAGTATTTGGCGGCACTATTTTTATTACCACCGCAAGTTTTAGTTTTTCTGATAGCTTTAAGGCGCTTGGAGTTATTTTAGAGGGCCTGTTCCTTGTGCCAGAAGAATTCAAGCAAACTGCCAGAAGCTGTTTAAAGGTTGCTGAGCTTGCACGTAAAGAAGGTATATTAAAATTACAGAAACATAAAAATGAATTTCCGCAAAATCATTTCTTTTCAAAAAATATCGGTCACGTAATTGATGGTTTTAAAACTGAGCAGGTGGAAAAAATAATGTATGAGGAAATATCTTCCCATGCAAACCGCCATGCAAAAACTGTTGATATACTACGTAAGGCTTCTGAGATAGCGCCAGCGATGGGGTTGGTTGGTACATTGATAGGCTTGGTGCAAATGCTTGGCCAGCTTGAAGACCCTTCCAAAATTGGGCCTGCTATGGCTATCGCATTGCTTACTACCTTATATGGCGCGGTGCTTTCATATATGCTACTGCAACCGCTTGCGACCAAACTTGAAAGGAACTCGTCAAAAGAATCTGACCTACTGGCGCTCTTTGCGGAATCTATAATATCCATATCTAAAAATGAAGGCCCGATCATATTGGAAATGAAGCTAAATGCCTTGCTCCCGCCTGAAAAAAGGCTTAATGTCTATAGCTAGAAATAAAGTTTATATATGAGAGTATTAGTAATAGGAAAAATTGAATCTGAAGTTTCTGTTGCATGTAAAATCGCAATGTCTAAAGGCGCAAAAATAATCAATGCGGAAACTCCCGATAAAGCTTTTGAAAAGTTACTGGAAGGTTCCGGTGCAGAAGTTGTGCTTATTGATGTTCTTGAGGATATCGCCTCTTTTGTGGCGAGCTTAAAGCGTGAAAGGATAACCATTCCTATAGTTGCTTATGGCATTAACGCTGACAGCAAAATGGCGGCTGCCGCGATAAGGGCTGGCGCGGATGAATACCTTCCTTTACCTCCTGAAGAAGACCTTATTGCCGCTATATTAGAACAAGTTACCAATGAAGATAATAAAGCGATAATAACTTCATTATCACCGCAGATGCATGGGCTTATTCAGCTTGCAGAACGTATTGCGCCATCTGATGCAAATGTTCTTATTACAGGTGAGTCAGGTACTGGTAAGGAAATATTTGCAAAATTCATTCATAATAAAAGTTCCCGCAAAAAAGAGAAACTGGTTTCAGTTAACTGCGCGGCAATTCCTGATAACCTTCTGGAATCAGAACTTTTTGGCCATGAGAAAGGTTCCTTTACAGGTGCGCTTAATCGCAGGATCGGTAAGTTTGAGGAATCGCACAATGGAACGTTACTACTTGATGAGATATCTGAAATGGATATCCGTTTACAGGCAAAACTACTCCGTGCCATACAAGAACGTGAGATAACCAGAATCGGTGGTAATAATCCTGTGAAGATTAACTTAAGGATTATCGCGACTAGTAACAAAGAGCTTAAAAAAGAAGTTCAGGAAGGAAAATTCCGCGAGGATCTTTTATTCAGGCTGAATGTTATACATTTAAATCTGATCCCACTCCGCGAAAGAAGAGCAGATATAAAGCAGTTTGCAGAACATTTTGCAGATAAATATTCAAAATCAAACGGGATGAAAACTCCGCAGATAACCCCGGAAGCGCTAGAAACCCTTAATAATTACCATTGGACCGGAAACGTGAGGGAGTTAGAGAACACTATGCACCGCGCTGTGCTGCTTAATAACGATGGTAAAATAGATAAAACTTCACTGCTTCTTGAAGGTTCAGATAGTAACTCCTCTGCACCGCTTCTCAATTTTATAAATGAGCAGAATAGTTTTAATTCTTCCCAGCAAAATAATAACCAGTCTTCTGAGGAAACAATGGACTCACTGGTTGGTAAAACAGTTGGTGAAGTTGAGAAACAACTTATAATGAAAACTTTAGGTAGTGTTTCCGGAAACCGTAGTAAAGCGGCTAACATACTGGGAATATCAATTCGTACCCTTCATAATAAACTGCGTGAGTATGAAGATAAAATCGCTTCTAATGGCTAATTGTTAAAACTTTGCAAAGCAGCCGATATATTTAAGATTTATTTTTGAGCTGTATTCGTTATAATGCTCATCGCTGAAGAGTAGATATCCTTCTTTGCATTCAGATATAATGTCGAAATTATCTTCCATAACTTTTGGGAGTTTGCCTTTTAGAACATATACGAAAATGTCGTTACCGCTTGGTTCCGGCGTTATGTTTGATATAGCAATAGAGGTAATTTCTTTATCTTCAAAGAAAGGAAAACCGGCGAATAGTGAGTAATCATAATGGTTTTCAGCCATTTCCAGCCACCATGGCCTATCTTTTTCATTTTTATTTAGAGGGAAGATGGCAATATTAGATTTGCCGGATTTTATGTTTCCAAAAATTTTTTCATTGGTTTTGCATTCAGTATAATCACTGAAGGAACCGAAGTATTCCTTGGCATAGAAAATATTATCGCCTTTCAGGTATGATATATTTGTCTTCTCTTCATAATTGATCGAAACGGAGATTATCTGCCTCCAGATAACTGAAAAACCTTTGGCGATATTTTCCGGCAGGCTTTGGGCTTTTGACCTTTTGTAAATATCACGGAGCATATTTGCCTCACGCGCTGGGCGTATTATGGATCTGGCACTTTCAGTAGATTTCTTAACCTGCCCTACCTTCTTCACAAAGCCGAGCCTTTTTATCAGAAGGTTAAAAATTTCTGTATCGATCTTATCAATTTCTTTTCTGAGTTCTTCAAGTGTCATAAATATAATTCAGGTGATTATGGCTCATTAATATTTTGCAAATGATACTTATATAATTTATCAAGAATCATAAAACAAATAAAACAACGAATTTAAAATCGTGAGTATTAAGTTAGAACTCAAAATAGCCGGAAGATACCTTAGGGCAAGAAGAAAGGAAGGCTTTGCTTCACTCGTAGTTGTTCTTTCGTTCATCGGAATAATGCTTGGAGTTGCAACATTAATTGTAACAATGGCTGTTATGAACGGTGTTAAAAGTGAGCTTATAAACAGGATCATCGGTATTAACGCGCATATTTCAGTTGGTGCATTTGATGGAAGTTTTGGTAATTATTCTGAACTGGTTGAGAAGATCGGGAAGGTTGAGGGAGTGACGAAAGTTAACCCGGCAATACAGGGACAAGCCCTAGCGGTTGGCAAAGATGATAATATTGGGCTTGTTGTAAAAGGTATATTGAAAGAGGATATTGAGAAGAAGGAAGTTCTTTCCTCAAATATACTTGCTGGTAAAATTTATGAGAATGATAGCTTCTCAACTATTGTTGGCTCATCACTCGCAAGGCAGGCAAACCTTAGTGAAGGCGCTAAATTAAAATTGCTCTCACCAAATTTCAGCAGCAGTTTTTTTGGTTCTATTCCGAGGGTAAAAGAGTTTGATGTAAGCGCAGTGTTTCATATAGGCATGTATGAATATGACTCCTCAGTTATATTTATTTCGCTTGATGCTGCGCAGAAATTCTTTGGTATGGGAGATAAAATAAATTCCATAGATATAGAAGTTGTTGACCCAAAAAATATGGACGAGATAAAAAATACCATCTTAAAACTGCTCGGCCAAGGAATGTATATAACTGACTGGCGCAAGACCAATTCCAGCTTTATTGAAGCAATTGATGTGCAGTCAAATGTTCTGTTCCTGATACTAGCGCTTATTATTCTGGTAGCGGCGTTCAATATAATCTCAGGGATGGTAATGCTTGTGGGTGATAAGAACGGAGAGATAGCAATTCTTAGAACTATCGGGATGCATAAGAATGCTATTATAAGGATATTCATCATATGCGGCGCGGTTATAGGTATCGCGGGGACTCTCTTTGGAGTTGGGTTGGGATTAGCCTTCTCTGCTAATATTGAAGAAATAAGAAGATTTTTGGAAAGTCTGACAAGCACGAACCTGTTCTCGGAAGAAATATATTTCTTATCACAATTACCGGCTGATGTGAGGCAAAGTGATGTGATAAATATTACCGCTCTTTCACTTATCATATCTTTGCTTTCAACTATTTACCCTGCTTATAAGGCAGCCAAGATACAACCTGCAATGGCGTTAAAATACGAATAAAATGTCAATAATCCTCAAAGCTGAAAATATTTCCAAATCATTCTCGCAAGGTCGTGAGACTATTTCGGTGTTAAAAGAACTGAACCTTATTGTTAGAGAGGGTGAATCAGTTTCAATTACTGGTGAAAGTGGATGTGGAAAATCTACCCTGCTTCAGATAATAGGGCTGCTTATGGATGCAGATTCCGGGAATCTGGAGATATGCGGAGAGAATCTGATACAGACA
Source organism: Alphaproteobacteria bacterium (assembly GCA_031426355.1). Classification (GTDB taxonomy): domain Bacteria; phylum Pseudomonadota; class Alphaproteobacteria; order Rickettsiales; family UBA8987; genus JANPLD01. The sequence continues at coordinate 30,261 of JANPLD010000084.1, forward strand.
AATGATAAGGTAAAAACCAATGCAAGGCTGAGGAATATAGGTTTCATATTCCAATATCATCATTTACTGAGTGATTTTAGCGCGTTGGAGAATGTTATAATACCGCAAACCTTACTCGGCACAGGCAATCAAAAAGCAAAAGAGAATGCTCTGGAACTTCTTGAAAGGCTTGGACTTCAGGACAGGCTTAGGCATAAACCTTCAGAATTATCAGGTGGCCAGCAGCAAAGGGTTGCTATTGCAAGGGCATTGGCAAATGGCCCAAAACTGATACTTGCGGACGAGCCAACTGGTAATCTTGACCCTGAGAACACGGAAATAGTCTCAAAACTGTTTTTTGACATGATTCTTGAGAAAAAATCGGCTCTTGTAATAGTAACACACAATAGAGAAATTTCTCGAAAAACTGCCCTTACTTACCGCCTAAATGATGGAAAGCTAGTATAGCTTTGGTAAGCTTCCTGAAGAATTTGTTTGCATTTTGTCAGAAAATTAATAAAATATTAACTATCCTTATAAGCTATTCACAATGAAAGGTTTTTTTGAGAAAAATAAAACGATCAAGCAGGTAAAGAACTGGTATCAGGACAGGTATGAAACCGTTGTGATACAAAGGAACTTCCTCTTCATCCTTATCATTGCCTTGGTGATAATCTTTGGCTTTACAATACTTAGAGTTCTTAAGCTCAACTCAGAAAAAGTGTATGAGCCATTCATAGTGCAGATAGAAGAGAACACAGGAATAATAACTAAGGTTGATAATAATAAAGTAAGGCAGCTGCCTGCTGAAAAAGCAGTTAGGAACTCTTCACTAGTGAGATATATACTTTCACGCGAGGGATATAACATTGCGGAATATAACTTCAATTATTATCAAGTAGTACGCCTCATGTCGAGTGAAGAGGTTTATAAACAGTTTAAATCTGTGGTGAACCCAGAAAGTAAAAGCAGCCCAATATCACTTGGCTTCCAGTATAAAATTGAAGCTAAGGTAAAATCACTTATAGAGCTTGATGAGAAGACCAACCTTATACAGATACGCCTTGGAAAAACGAAGCTTCCAACAGTTGGCACAGCAGAAAATGCTGAGGAAAAGAACTACATAGTTACACTTGAATATCAGTATAGAGACCTCAAGCTTTCTGAAACTGAAAGGTTCATCAATCCTCTTGGAATACAGATCGTAAAATATAATATAGCTGAGGAGCAAAGTGCTAAGAAGATATAAATTAATATTCTTAATGCTTGGTTTGCTGATGGGCTTTTCCAGTAATGCCCACGCTATAGATCCTGTTGGAACAGATTCACGTATCAGAACATTTATTTATGGTAAAAATGATGTTTTTAGGGTTGTGACAACGTTTGGTTACCAGACCAGCATTGAATTTGAAGAAGATGAAAAGCTAAAAACAATTTCCGTCGGTAATTCGGGATATTTCAGGATAACGCCATTAAAAAATAAAATCATTGTAAGGGGGTTGCAACCTAATCTTCTTACAAACATGTCAGTTGTTACAAATAAAAGGAATTACCAGTTCGAGTTATCGACCATTATTAATTCGATTGATGATGTAATGTATGTTGTACGCTTCTATTACCCTGAATCTAACGATGGTGGAGATGTAACCCCTATAGTTGCAGGTGCGCCGACTGTGCCTATTTCAAGAGGGGTTGTTGTACCGCAGGTAAATCTTTCAGGGCAGCAAAGTAGTAGCGGGTCTATGCCGATGTCTCCTATGGCGCCGCCGATGATGTCCCCTGCTCCGCAACAACCGCCTATTTCTTATCCTAGCCCGGCTCCAGCGGCTCAGCAACCTGCTCCGGGTATGAATGGCGGCTTCGCGGTGCAATCACCGTCAGGTTTCAATTATAATTACTCACTTACAGGGCCGGAAGATATCTCCCCGACAGAAGTATTTGATGACAGCACCAGAACTTACTTTAAGTTTGCTGGTCAAGACACGCCTAATTTCAGGGTTATATCACCGGGGGGTGAGATGCCGGCTAATTACCAGTTCAGCAATGGTTATTATGTTGTGGAAGCTATTGCACCAGAAATAAATGTTTATTTCGGTTCAGATAAAATAACAGTTTATAACGAATCTTATCCCAGATAATTAGTATGGTTGATAAAAAAAATGACATGGATGATTTTGATGATGATCTTCTAGATGATCTGGACGATGGCGAGCCTGCCATATCGAAAAAACCACGAGTAGCTGAAGACAAAGAAAGCGCTAAAAGCAAACTTAGCGGAATATTTGGCAAGAAGAAGAAAATTGAGGAACATGTTGAGCATGATAACTCACTGGATATTAATGATGAGCTTACAGATAGCGTTCCAAAAGTATCTATAGCGACTAAAAAGAATGTTGCCGTTATTGGCGCCATAGCGTTAATCCTTTTATATTTTGTCTATGAAGTTTTTGTAGTAAATGACAAGAAGAAAAAGAAAGTAGCTACTACTGAAACAGAGGAAATGCAAAGTGAGTTCCGTGAAGAATCTAAAGTTCCAGAACAGAGCCAGAAAAAAACTGATGAGCTTGCACAAAAAGAAGATCAGATACAACAGCTTCAGCAATTACAGCAGCAATCTCAAAACCCTGTGGCAGCTATAGATATAGCAGCTCCGCCACCTCCTCCGCCGCCAACTTTTGCAACTGAAAGTGCATATATTGATGATCTGGAGAAAAGTTCTTCTTCGGATGACGATGAAGATTTAGACGATAGCGATGATGAGGATTTCGATGAAGATATCGACCTTGATGATGACGATGATTCTGATTCAGGTGGACAAACTCAGGAAACCGGTTCTGGATTTACAAAATCAGGCGGCGTTCTGGTAAGGAATAAATTTGCGGCGCCAAGCGCTAATGCAAATGCAGGGCAAGAAGGGTTACCGCAACTTGGTAATAATGGGACGACCAGTGGCCCGGTTGTTCAGCAGGATATTCAGCAGCAGCTTAATGCTCCTATGTTTACTACTTCAAGCGCTGAGGAGCTTCCAAAAGATGAGGGAGCTGATGAGGATGATCCGTTCGAATTCAAGCTTGGTAAATCAAGTGCGCCTAATAAAAATGCTACTACTGTTGGTAACCTTAATAACATGATACTACAGGGTAAGGTTCTTGATGCGGTTATTGAAACTGCGATCAATACTGACCTTCCCGGCAAATTGAGGGGTATAATAGCGCGAGATGTTTACGCGGAAGCAGGAAGGAAAATCCTTATACCCAAAGGTTCAAGATTAATTGGGACATAT
>JANPLD010000085.1:0-2123 GCA_031426355.1 Alphaproteobacteria bacterium
AGGAAATAGCGCGAAGGGCTGCTCCAGCTCACTCTTCATCATGCTGCACAATATTATAGCACTAAAACAACCTATAGCCAATTATATCCATTAATTGGCTATTTTCCTCACAATACATAATTACCTTTTACAGAACTCATCTTATAGTTGTTATTAACTATTTGTTAACTTTTTACGTATATAATTAATATAGTACATAAAAATAGAGTTGTATAATGAGTGGAATGCCAAAGCAATTTAGGAACCTATTGAATAAAACATTTGGGTTGACATTCACTGAGGGAGAATTAGATAGTGTAGTCACGAGATATTAGCCCAAAAAGCGATACAGCGAATCTGAATGATTGCGAGGAACGAGGCCGCATTTTTGGCATATCTGGTTGCAACACCTCTCCATCGCTTAAGATGCAAAAACGCGTTTTCGACAAGATGTCTTAATCTATATAAATCCCTGTCGTATTTCCTTTGGATTTTTCTATTTCTCTTTGGAGGAATTACTGGCTTCATTCCCTGATTTTCCGCCTTTTCCAAAATTTCATCACTATCATAGCCTTTATCAGCAAGTAAATATTCAGCAGTTATTCCTTCAATTAGCCTGCCAGCTTGCGTACAATCTGCTGTGGTACCTTGCGTAATAAAAACTCTGACCGGCATACCATTCGCATCCACGGCCAAATGTAGCTTTGTATTGAGCCCCCTTTTGTGCGGCTCATTTCTTGATTGCCGCCTCTTGCACCTGATGCATGGGGATGTACCTTTATATGACTTGCATCTATCATCAACCATTCAAAATCTGGTGCGTCAACCAATTGTTCAAGTAACTTTTCCCAAATGCCTGCGTTACGCCAACGAATAAATCTACGATGCGTATTACTCCAGTGACCGTAATCAGGTGGAAGATCCCGCCAGGGTGAGCCTGTCCGTAGAATCCAAAATACTGCATTTATAAATTGGCGATTGTCTTTGGCAACCCCACCCCATATCCCTTTACGCCCAGGAAGATTTGACTCTAATAAACTCCATACCTTATCTGATACATCATGCCTTCTATGTGTCGGTGACATTCTAATTTCTCCTATTTGGACTTTAGGAGCTTAATATAGCATATCTCTCATCTCGTGACTACACTATCTAGGAGAAATTGTAAAAAAAGTCGATTCTGGCGCGGGGCGCTCACTAGCTAAACTGAAGCGTGATGCTGGGTCTGACATGATTGAAAACGTAAGGTCATTGGTTAAAAGCCTTATCACCACTAAAAATTTAGCTGCCTTAATGTATGCTGCTGCGCTAAGCAGCCAATTTGGGCTAGGCGACCTTCTAACTGAGATTGAAAATGCCATTATTGAGTACCATTCCCAAATAAACAACAGTGCTTTAATGGACAAGCAGGAATTTATTTCTTGGTTTAATATTGATCACCTTATAAGAGAGCTTGAAAGCGCTGAACCAGAGTTTGAAACGGCGCTAGAAGAATATAAAAAGAAAATAGCATTACTATATGAAATGGCAGCTAATAACGCTACTGCTGCAAATGATCTTATAAGAGAAATGGAAAATGACCCTAGAATTAAAAGATTCTCTACACTTACGGCTCAGTTAGAACGAGAGATGAAACAACTCGAGAACTTAATGGCCAAAGCCAAAGAAGAACCGTCTAGCAAAGATAGAGATATTGGTGCAAGAGAAAAAATTAATGAGCTTGATGTACGTAGAGATAAGTTTGTTAGTTTTCAGAATAAAGGTCATGAACTTGAGGAAATGATGAAAGGCTTGCAGGAGTATGCTCAATTGCAAGGAGCAGCTAAACAACATACTGTGGCAACCGAACAAATTATTCAGCCAATTGCACAAAGCAACTTGCCAAAAACTTCAGAAAATACCCTTGTTTTCACAAAACAAAATGTTAGCGCAAAAGAAACTCTCAAAAAAGAAAACATAAGTAAAGATATTGCTGCTAAGAAAAATGATTCTGACCCAGCTTACGCCCCTAAAAACGTTGAAAAAGATTCAGCTGTTGAACCGAATAAAGAGGGTCAATCAACTGATAACGAAGCATTAGCACTTCTTGGTCCAGAGTATTTAGGACATTTCACGAAAGAAATTATGAAAGAAAACCACGAGCC
>JANPLD010000086.1:0-40092 GCA_031426355.1 Alphaproteobacteria bacterium
TGCACAGGGACAAGGCTGATATGTATTATTCAGATGTAGTATATAAGGGATTAGGTATATAAAATGCAAGATCGTGATTTCCCTGCGCTGTACGGGGCTGCAAATGCAGCCTCTATGGCATCTCAAAAAAACTTCTTTAGAGCTTTATTCTGGAGCCTATTTGCTCTTGTGGTGGCAGCTATATTATCTGTAATCAACAAACCAGGGCCGGAGCTTTCTTATGCACAAATTTGCGCCTTATTTATCAGCTTAGGATGTACAATATATCTTGCAGCAAAGCAGCCGCAAAAAATATGGTATGGTGGCAGGGCATTAGCCGAATCTGTAAAAACTGTAACTTGGCGTTACATGATGAAGGCCGAGCCTTACGATAATGACAGCGCTGCTGATCGAAAATTTACTAAGTCATTGAAAGAGCTTCTAGATTCTAATAAAGAGGTTTCAAAACAGTCTTTTCATCAAGCAAATACCGATCAAGTTACGCAAAGTATGCAGGCAACCCGAATGTTGTCATTAGCTGATCGAAAAACATTGTATCAAAATACCAGAATCGATGATCAGCTAAAATGGTATACACGCAAGGCTCTGTACAACAAAAGGCATGCCACTGGTTATTTTATAAGTATTATCGCTTTAAACATATTGGCCATAGGGTTTGCTATATCCAAACTCAGCTTTCCTAATGCTACGAACTGGCCCACAGATATTTTTATTGCAGCCACCGGAGCGGTTATAGCGTGGGTTCAGGCAAAGCGTTATCAAGATTTAGCCACCTCATATACCTTAACAGCTCATGATATTGGTATATTAAAAGCCAGCCAGCAAAGTATTAATGATGAAAAGAAATTCTCTTCTTTTGTGGGGGATGCAGAAAATGCCTTTTCACGTGAGCATACTCAGTGGCAGGCTAGAAGAGATCATAATTAAACAACAGAGGACAACATGTTTGAAATTAAAATGAACGGAAGGAAAATAAACCCTAAAGATCTTGCTAAAGAACTTGAAAAAGCAGTTGTTAACCAAGCTAAACAGGCAATTAAAGAAAAAGTAGGTACTATTCGTCATCCAGAAACCGGAGAATTCATAAATGTAGTTTCCAGTGGTAACACGCTTAAGGACATGAAGGTTAAGGTTGAAGGATCTCCGGAGCTAATAGAACTTGCAAAAGAAAGGTTAGGAATATTAAAAAGTGAGGAGCTTATGAATACAGAAGTAAAAAAACCTAATGTATTTCTGAGCTATGCTTCAGAAGATTTGGAGCTGGCAAAATATTTGGCTGAAACCCTGATGTCGAAAGGCATAGACGTATGGTGGGCAGAATGGGAAATGAAATCTGGCGATAGCATAAGACAAAAGATAGATAGCGGCATCTCCGGATGCACCCATTTCTTAGTGCTATTAACGCCCACTTCAATAACGAAACCATGGGTAAATCAAGAAATTGATGCCGGATTCTTTGTAACTCTTACAGCAAAACAGTGTAAATTCATACCTTTACGTAGTGGCATAGCTGTTGCTGCCCTTCCTCCTTTACTCGGTGCAAGAGTTGCTTCTGAAATCGTTGAAGTCGGACAAGATATGAGTCAGCTTGTTAATGACATTTATGATATTACAAAAAAACCTGCCATTGGACCGGAACCTGAAATAGTAAAAAACAGCGTTGTAACGAATACAGGTTATTCTCCGGCTGCGAATGCAGTCGCAAAATACTTTGTTGAAAACTCAGAGCATGGTTTATTTGCTGATCCTCAAATTTCTGTAGAAGACTTAGCAAAAGTCACTGGCATGACATTAGAAGATACAGAAGATGCCTTATATGAATTATCAGGATATGTAAGGGAAAGTATAAGACATGTGTTAGTTGAAAGCTCTATATTCCCTAAGTTCGATGGTTACTGGAAGCCTTGGAAACCGAAAGAAGATGCGATGCAACTTGCTGTTGCTATACTAAATGATAAAAACTTTCCTACGAATTTGCAGAAAATATCAGAGTTATATTCATGGCCACCAAGACGCCTTAATTCCGCCATATCATATTTGTTTTCTATAGATGCTATTGCTGATAACAGAGTGATAGGATGCGCTCCTTATATAACACAGTGGATACAGCCTAAAGATGGATTGAGACGTTTTGTTAAAAGCAGAAGTTAGGTAAAGTTCGCATATTTAATTGGATTTGATGCTCCACGCTTTCTCATAGAATCGGGTAATTTTTTGCGCAAATAAAGTTTAGAAATATTTTCTGGTGCTTCTCTTCCCTCAAACCCCCACCTGCCTAACCATACAGAAAGCGTACCAGGAAAATTACTGGTTGTTGCTTCCATCCATTTATCTGCAATAAATACTCCAACAATTAATCCCTGTAAAACTGCTAATACTATCTCCGCTTTTTGTGCCTTTTTAGGATCAAGTTTCCAAGCGTATCGCACAGCTTCATATATGCCTCTTTCTGTTGCACTTCTATTAATGTTAATAAGAAGAGCTTTATGCTTAAATTCAGCTTCTTCCGCTTTATACTGTTCTATTATCTGAATCGTGTGCATGACACCTCTTTCATCAGAAGAGCGACCTGCAATTATGTTGGTTACTTCAGGATAAGCGTCAATTAGTGCTGCCTCTACTTCAAAAGCAGTTTTTTCATCCAATCCGTGACGATGAATAACATGTGCTACCTGAAACCCATCAGTTATAATTTCATATATGCGTTGAAGCTTTTCTGTCTGGATATCAACTTCTTTGCCAAGTTCAGCTTTTGCGTGCGAGAACACTCTATTACCCAAACCTTTCCCTATATAGAAGGTCTCGCCATTTCTGGGATCAATCAGGCGATAAACATAATATTTTAGCTGCTCTGATATTTCCGGTGTAAACATAAGTCTAATTTATTGCTACTTATAGATAGCAATAGAAAGTTGCCACAGTCAACTAAAAGCTACTTATCGTCTGTAGATTTATAGGCATCATCGCCAATAATTCCGGTATGGCAGCCAAAAATAAAGACATACGGAAGAAATTCGGGCAAAAAGTCAGAGAACTGAGGAATAAGCAAGGCTTATCCCAGGAAGATTTTGCATTCGAATGCGACTTGCACCGGACTTATGTTGGGGCAATAGAGAGAGGCGAAAGAAATATATCAATAGATAATATAGCAAAAATAGCTGATGCCTTAAAAATTAAAATCGATCAATTATTTGTATAAATTATTTAATATTTAATCATTCCTTCATGAGGAATCTGTGTTAAGGTAGAGGGGATTTAGTTCGTCCAAAAAAATATGAGCAGTTATTCCAGAAGTATCTTGAAATATGTAATCAAGCTATAATCACTAACGATTACAGCAATGCTATTAAGAAAATGATAATACGAAAATCATAATAATTACAGAATAGGAGTTATAAGTTTAAAATTTAGGAATTTTATAAAAACCCACATTATTAATTAATGTTTTTTAGTTTTTCTTTTAATTCTTCTGGGTTAAATGGTTTAGAAATATAGTCATTCATTCCAACAGCAATGCATCTTTCACGATCTCCTGCAAGAGCATGCGCAGTCATACCAATTATTGGTACATTAAGCATATTATTTTTCTTTTCATGTTCCCGAATAAGTTTTGTAGATTCAAAACCGTTCATTCCATGCATCTGTACATCCATAAGAATGGCATAATATTTACCGGCTTTAAACATTTCATATGCTTCTAAACCATTTTTAGCAATATCTACATTATAACCGAAATTCTCTAAAAATGTGCGGGCAACTAAAATATTAGGCTCATAATCTTCTACCAATAAAATATTGACCTTTTCAGCATCCATTTCCTTAACGATCTCAGATGTAGAATTCAATTTTAAATTGGAATCACTGGAAGCTATGGTGAGCAATATACATAATTCAAAGGTAGATCCTTTGCCCAGTTCACTTTTAACATTTATTGTACCACCCATAATCTCTGCAAGGGTTTTAGTAATAGCAAGCCCTAAGCCGGTACCACCATATTTACGGTTAATACTAGCATCGGCCTGTACAAATTTATGAAAAATAGTTTCAAGCTTTTCTGGTGCAATCCCTATACCAGTATCTTTAACAATAATTTTAACAAGCTCCTTATTATTATAGCTTTCTTCACAAGCTATATCTATATATACACCGCCTTTTTCAGTAAATTTAAGCGCATTGCTGCACAAATTCAGCAAAATCTGACGGAGTCGGGTTGGGTCACCAATAAATAAGCGTTTTTCGACACATTCACAACTAAGAGTAAGCCCAAGATCAAGGCCTTTTTCTTTAGTGCTTTCACCTATCATACTAATAATTTCCTGTACTACTTTAGTAACGGAGAAGGGTATTTGTTCTAACTCTACCGACCTCGATTCTATTTTTGAAATATCTAATAGATCGTTGATCAATCCTAATAATGAATCCGCTGAGAGTTGTAGCGTTTTAATATATTCTTTTTGTTTTTGGGTTAGAGGTTCACTTATAGCTAAGATATTAGAAAGACCAATCACTGCATTCATTGGCGTACGTATCTCATGGCTCATATTTGCAAGGAATTCAGATTTGGCTATATTTGCTGCCTCTGCAGCTACCGATGCCTCACGTTGATCAGTTATATCTGTGTTGGTACCAAACCAGCGAATAATCACCCCTTGATCATTCCTGATTGGTAATGCACGCGTTAAATGCCATCGCATTTGTCCATCATGGCGTCTTAAAGGAAAAGTATCCTGCCATGGCTCACCACTTTTAAGAGCAGCTTTCCATGTAACAAGCATTCTCTGAAGCTCTTCAGGGTCATGCACTTTTTCCCAGCCCCATCCCTGCATTTGCTCAAATGTCGTGCCTGTATAATCATACCAGCGTTGATTATACCAAAATATCCATCCCGTTTCATCAGCCATCCAAGCTAATTGAGGAATCGAATTAGCTAATTGTCTAAATTGTTCTTCTGATTCACGTAATTTCTCTCCATCTCGGACACGCTCAGTAATATTCCTGGCGAAAGCAGTAAAGTAAGTTTTACCTTTAGAACTTTGTGCAGTAACCGTTAACTCAATAGGAAAAACCTCCTGGCTTTTATTCAAGGCCGTTATTTCTATACGCTTATTCATGATACGTTGTTCGCCGGTAGTTAAAAAACGATTCATTCCTGATTGATGGGCGGCCCGATATTCCTGAGGAATAATCATTTCACTCATTTGTTTTCCGACAGCTTCTTTATATGTCCAGCCAAATATTATTTCTGCCTGCTTATTCCACTCAGTAATAATACCTTCTGAATTCGTCATTATTACTGCATCCAAGGCAGTATTTATTATCAACCTGACACGTTGCTCACTTTCCTTTAATTCTTCCTGGCTTCTAATACGCTCTATATGAGCCCAGCAACGTTCAACAACTGTTTCAACAAGTTTGATTTCTTCTATGGTCCAATCACGGGCTTCTGCCTGATGCACAGCCATCATAGCTTTAAGTAGACCGCCTTTTACTAAAGGGCATGTAATAATAGCATTAATACCAATAGCATGAAACATACTGGCACCATTGTCATATGGTATATTCTTTGAGATATCGCGAAGTATAAGAGTTTTTCCTTTTCTTAAACCCGTGGCAGCTTTACTGCCAAAAAGATCAAGGCTATAAACTCCTATAGTACTTTGGTGTCCTGGAGCACAATAATCATTACGAATTGTGAACTGATCATTATCATTTTCCATATCAGCAAATGCACAACGGGATACATTCATATATTCCCCTAGCATACGTGTAGTTATTTCCATTATTTCTATTGGATCATGAAGTACTCGTGTAGCTTCATCCAATAGGCTCAGAAATCGAAACCTTTGTTTACTATAATCTAATGCATTTTCTGCTTCCTTACGTTCACTTATGTCAATAAATGTACAGACTGCACCTAAGTGCTGTCCATCCTTTACTATGGGATAAACCCAATATTCAACAGGTATACCTGATCCATCAACCCGATAGAAGAATTCATCTTCTATATGTGCTGCAACTCCGCCTTTAGCCACATTATATATGGGGCATTGTTCAACCGGATAATGGGAACCGTCTGGATGCGAATAATGAATTTTATCATGAAGCTTTTGGCCTATAACTTGATCACTGCTATCAAATCCTAAGATTTTTAAAAAAGCTGTATTACAATGAGTAGTTACACCCTCACAATCAACAGCATAAAAGGCGGCTGCGGTAGAGTTTAACAATAATCGTAAATAAGAATCATTTTGTATGTCTGAACTCATACTGTAAATTGCTGTTCAATATTAATTAACCTGTTATAATGATCTTGATGTAGCTGCAAACTTTTATAGTTGTTCCTGATAACTATTTTTAGCTCTTTTTTCCTTTTATTAGCAACAGGTAAATAGTTATGCCAAGTGGCATAACTCCAAACCCTACATAATATACAATCGCTTCAAACTGTGTGATCAGTGCCAGAGAAATTAATATCCCGATAAAAGGCAGCAATGGAAATTTGCCGATTGAAAAAGGCGTTTTGAACGGTCTTTTGATCAAAGGCTTTTTATAACGTAATATTATAACGGAAGACTGAACTGCAATGAATACAATAAGTATCAGGAGAGAAGAGATACTGGCAGCTATTTTCACCTCTCCCAATAACAGCAAAAGAATTGCAGCTATAAAAAGTGCTAAAGCAGCAACCCAGGGGGTTTTTCTTTTTGGCAATAAGTTAGATAATATTTTTGGCATATCTCCATCACGCGCCATTCCGAAAAGCATCCGGCTGATGCTTATAAGTGTTATAAGCGCAGTGCTGGCGGTTGCAAAAAGTGCTGCAATACCTATGAATTTACCAGCTGTAGAACCAACTGTATCTGCAACTGCTACAAGAGGTGAGCTACTTTTTGCAAGTTCATCCGAAGGCAGTATGGCAATTACTGAAATTGCTACTAATATATAAATTATGGAAGTTATAATTACACTTAGTATCAATGCCCGTGGAATATTTTTTGTAGGATTGTGAGCTTCTTCGGTAAGATTAGCAATATCTTCAAAACCTATATAGATAAAAAATACCAATGCCGTTGCCGAGAATACCCCGGACGAAACAAACGAAGAATTGATATCTGTAAACGGTCTTGAAACATCACCGTGGCTAAATCCAAACCATATGACTGCAATCAGCCCGGCAACTTCAATGCAGATAAGGGCAATACTTACCCAGGTAGATTGCCTTATCCCGATTATATTTATAATCGTGCATAATGCGAGCAATGCAAATGCCGCAAGGAAAACAGGAATGGTTATAAATACATTAAGGTAACCGGCAAAAGCAAGGGATACCGCAGCACAGGTAGCAGCTGCGTTTAAGGAGATCAAAAAACCAGCCATGAAGGCAATCAACCTCCATTTAGGTATTGCCGCCTTTATAAACTGGTATTCAGCGCCAGCCTTAGGGAAAGCCGAAGTAAGTTCTGCGTAAGACAGGGCCGTTATCATTGCGGCAATTGATGCAAACGCGAAACTTATCCAAAGCCCATTCCCTGCTTCTCCAGCCGTAACACCTATCACGGAATAAACCCCGGCGCCAATTATAGTCCCAACACCATAGAAAATAAGTTGGGGTAGTGTCAGTGAACGCTGCAGTTTATCTTTCATCCCTGATATTTGTATAAGTTTAACTTTAGCAAATACTCAAAGATATAAAGAAACAATAAGAAAATTTATTTCTAGAAACCACCATACAATAAAACTTCATTACTTAAATATGATACAAGGAGTTATTATGAAAATATTACTTTAAGTATTCTAAACATTTATTCTAAATAACTATTTATCATAATCCAGCTTGTGGTACATCACGCAATGTGCTGGAAATAATTCGTAACTCCGGTGAAGAGCCCCAGATTATAGAATATTTAAAAACGCCTCCTAGTCGCAGTGAGTTGGTAGCATTGATCAAACGTATGAAAATTCCTGTGCGTAATTTGCTTCGTCAAAAAGGAGCACCTTATGGAGAGCTTGGACTTGATAAATCCAAATGGACGGATGATCAGCTAATTGATTTCATGATAGAGCATCCAATTTTGATAAACCGTCCTATCGTTATTGCACCACTTGGCGCGAAACTTTGCCGACCTTCTGAAGCTGTTCTTGATATTCTGCCTAATTATCAGCGCAAAACATAAAAAAACAGGTGTGCAGTGAGATAACTCTGATAGCCTTTCCTAATTTTTATCATTAGTACTTAATCATTCCGCCATCAGGAAGATATGTTATTCTATTAACAAGTTCAGGTGGCATATCGCTTCCATTAATTCTTTTTGCTTCTTCTTCATAAAATCTAAGATAACCAACTCCCGGCGCATAATCAGATTGTTTAATCCAACAAAGAGCCTGAGAAGTAGCATCCGCTTGGTCATCATATCTACCATATGGAAATGTTGTGATTTCACTTATATACTCACCTAGCCAATGAGCTTCTTTAGGAAGATAAACAAAGCCGTTTTCAAACATTCCGGTTTGAGCATGCATTCTCATCTTTTTATCACCTTCAGGTTTATAACCTTTAACCTGATAAATACCGGCATATTTTAATTCCTGGATTAACTGAGTACCTGAAGCCTTGTCCTCAATGATAATGACAGTTGATTTAAAAGCCTGATGCTGCTCCATCACTGCTCTCTTTAGGTTTGGATAATCCAAGCGTTTACGAAAAACATTTAGTAGATAAATCTTTTTATCTTTAACTCCAAATGTAACGCAAACACTGTAATCGCTTAATTCGGTTTCCTTATTGGCGGTATCCCAGCTTTGAACGATTAGATCAAATTTCTCGGGAACCTGATGCGGCTCATAAGGTTTAAACCATCCTTCCTTGACCATACCACCACCTTTTGGTACAGGTGATTGTTGGTACTGCCCGGCGAAGTTATATTCTCCGAGAGAAACTTTGATATTTTGAATAATCTCAAGAGATTCACGTTCTACATGTAAAGGTTCGCCGATTTTTCTTATTTTGGTATAAGAACCATAAATATTAGTAATCTTATGAATTTCATCTTGTTCTGCAATTGCTGGTAATGATAAAACTTCATAATTCTCTTTTTGAGTAACATATCCGGTTAAATCATCTTGATGTAACCTTTGCATTACTATTATAATTCTGCTCTTCTCTTTGCTGTCTAATCGGCTTATTAAGGTGTTACTATACCAGTCATTAACGCTTTTACGCTGAGTATCTGATATCGCTTCTTCAGGCTTTATTGGATCATCAATTATGAGATAATCCGCACCTCGGCCAGTAAGCACACCTCCCACTGACGTAGACATTCTGAAACCTTGTGAAGTAGTAGTGACTTCATCAATTGTTTGTCTGGCAATTTTCATCTTAGGAAATAATGCCTGATACCAGTCGCTGGTTACAATCGTTATAAAATCTCTGGAATGCTTGTCGGAAAGTTCTTTACCATAACTTAAACAGATTATTTTTGTCGAAGGATCATGCCCCAATAACCATGCAGTAAATGCTACCGTAACTGTTATCGATTTCATGTACCTGGGCGGTATATTGATAACAAATTTGTTATTATTACCAGCGCGGCAATCTTCAAGCCTTAATGCCATTAGATCAAGATGCCAGTTAGGTATGAATTGAGTGCTAGGATTTAATTCACGAAAGCATTTTTCAACAAAGGTCCCAAAATCATTTTGTAAGATAGTTTTAAAGTCATCTTTATTAATTATTGGTAGGTTCATATTGTTCTCCTTTTATTTGGTTCCTAAAACGATCAGCGATGTTTTTAATTATTTCCTCATCCTCTTTTTGTAGTGGGAAGTTATCAGATGTAGTTTGAGAGGTTTGGTGTGGATGATAAGGCTTTATGAGAGCTATTAACTGGCTAATTGATTTATAATCACCTTTAACTGATTGATTGACCAGCTGCTTAACTATAGCTTCCATCTTCGTAATCTTTTTACGTTTTCCATTTTCAACAATAGGAAATTTTTCATTAAGATTCTTATCAAGAATGGTGTAAAAGTTTTTGCTGCCTTTAGGCCTACCAGAAGGATTACCCGATTGATCCTTTTTATATTGTGTTATCTTACTTCCTTCACTTTTTCCTTTTCCCGTACCTTTTCCAGGATTATTTTCATTTTGGTCAGTCATAATTATTCTCCTTCAGTTAGGATTTTAAGTTCATCAAATGTCTTTCCGGATTCGAAATGAATTGCTTTTTGCCCCGTCAGCTTTTGCCAGCGAGCAATTGAGGTATCAACATAAATGGGGTCAAGTTCCAAGCCGTAGCATATCCTCTCAACCTTATCAGCAGCAATTAAGGTTGAGCCACTACCAAGAAAACAATCAAGTATGATATCACCGCGATCAGAGCAGTCCATAAGGGCATCTGCCACCATTTGAACAGGTTTCACGGTCGGATGCAAAGCAAGTAAATTACCTTCTTCAGAATTTCTGGCAAAGGAATTAACACCGGCATAATGCCAGCAGTTAGTGCGATTTCTTCCGTATTGGCCTAATTTAAAATTATTTTTATGCGGCGCCGCTCCATTCTTAAAAACAAAAATAAGTTCATGCTGCGAACGGTAGAAACTGCCCATTCCGCCATTATCTTTTACCCAAACGCAAATATTTTTTAGTTCAGAATAACATTCACCTGCAGAGAGTATTTCCTTGGCATGCCGCCAATCCATGCAAATGTAGTGTATCGAACCATTAGCACTAAAACTAATTAAATGCTTGAGTATAGTTATAAGGAAGAAGATAAACTCTTCTGGGCTCATTTCGCCAGCTGCCATCGCAAATTCACGATGCTTTATTTTGCCATTACCCATAACATGACCGGAAATCGGGACATTATAGGGCGGATCACAGAAGACTAAAGCCGCTTTCTTTTCCTCCATCAATATTTTGAAAGAAGATTCTTCAAGAGAATTGCCACAATAAATTCGGTGATCTCCAAGCTGCCATAAATCACCAACTTTAGTTACCGGATTTAATTGCACCTCTGGAATTTCATCATAGTTTTTTGTATCACCTACGGAAAGCGCATTCTCGATTGTGAAATCAATTTCCCCCATTTCAAAACCAGTAAGCGTAACATCAAAATTTAATTCTTTTAACTCCTTAAAATATTGAGCCAGAGATTTTTCATCCCACTGGGCATTTTCAGTAAGTTTATTATCGGCAATTATAAAAGCCTTTTTTTGGGCTTCATTAAGATGTGTTAGCCGAATTATCGGAACTTTTTTATAACCACGCTTTATTGCCGCTAAGCGCCTTCCATTGCCTGCTAAGGTTATATAAATCTCATCAGTAATTATAGGTACGATGTTTTCTACCGTATCCATGCATTTAGCAATTTGCTCTACTTGTTTATCATCATGAATTCTTGGGTTGGTAGGATTAGGTTTGATTAAATCTATATCAATATAGATTATTTCAAGATTTAACTGATTGTGGCGCATATGTTTACCTTTTTTGGTAGTGCGCCGAGATTGTGGACATAGGACAAAATCGCAAAAAAGCGGCACACTAATTAATAATTGTGTATCACTTCCTTTTTACAATTCTATACTATGCTCACCTATGGGTATTTCTAACCGTGCCAACCGGTTTAGATCACAAAGGAATCATTCGATAAACAAATCGCTATGGTTGAGGACTGCCACCTCGTCTGGTACTGCTCTTCCCATAGTTGGAATTAGCTACAAAATACCATATTTTGCTAATGTCGTCAATTAGACTATTTTGGAAACTAATTTGTGCTTTAATCATTAGATCTTTATCAGTTGATTTGAAAGAATATTCAGAAATTATTAGTCTCAAAAATATACGCTAAATATACACCCTCTCAAATTGGTTAAGAATATAATAAGCTAGAAACTAAAGGGTTGGCTTATGTTCTTTATCTATCTTTTATCTGCGCTCTCGGCTTTGGGGCTACTTATCTATTTGTTTATCGCCCTTCTGAATCCTGAAAAATTTTAATCTTACAGCCAATAATTCATTTTTATGAAACTGAAAAACTTCGTTTTTGTTATTTCTGTATTTACTGCTCTATCAACTACAGCAAATGCGTCAGAGTATAATTTATTTAATCCCGTTCCTGACGATAAATTGCGGGCAATGTCAACCGAAAGACCAAGTAAAACAGATGGAACTTTCACTATAGATTCAGGCAGGGTTCAGATCGAGACTAGCCTGATAAATTATACTAAGGAACGCAATAATAATGTTAAAACCCAGAGTTCTACTTATGGCGGAAGCACAAATATAAGAGTTGGGTTAACGCAAAGTTCTGATCTCCAGATCATCACAGATTTATTTAAACAATTGCGGGTTAAAGATGAAACCGCAAATACTCTGGATGAAAAAGAAGGTTTTGGCGATACGACGGTAAGATATAAATATAACTTCTTCGGTAATGATAGCGGGGCTACATCGCTTGCATTGATCCCATATGTAAAGATTCCGACGAATCAGAAAGCCCTTGGTAATGATGCTTATGAAGGTGGCGTGGAATTACCCTTCAATATAAACCTGTCAGATGGCTATAATATAGGAGCAATGACTGTAGTAAGCGCATTACAGGATAGTGATAACAAGGGATATAACGCCGCTTTCACCAACTCTATAATCGTTGGAAAATCATTTACTGCTAAATTTTCAGGATACGCAGAGTTTTTTACTTTCAGGAATACTGAGGAAAACAGCGAGTGGCAAAATACCGCTGATTTCGGGGTGGGTTATGCCATTACCGACAATTTCAGGATAGATACCGGAATAAATTTCGGGGTTTCGGATTACGCGGATGATCTGAACTTTTTCGTCGGAACTGCATACAGGTTTTAATCAGGAGAATATATGTTTGGAATGCCAATTAGCGATTTAATGCAGATCATTTTGTTTTTTGCGGTTTTACTTGCTTTTGCTAAGCCTCTGGGAACATTTATCGCAAATGTTTATGAGGGAAAGAGGAACTTTCTATCACCTGTATTTTTGCCGGTTGAAAAATTGTTTTATAAATTATGTGGAATAAATTCTGAACGGGAAATGAACTGGCGTGAATACTCTGCTTCAGTTCTATTATTTAGCTTTGTCGGATTTGTAATTTTATTCTTAATCCTGTTTTTTCAGGACTTACTTCCTTTAAATACGCAGGGTTTTTCAGGGTTTTCGTGGCATCTAGCTTTTAATACAGCCGTCAGTTTTGTAACAAATACGAACTGGCAATCTTATGGTGGGGAATCCACTATGAGTTACTTTAGCCAGATGGTTGGCTTAACAATTCAGAATTTTGTTTCTGCGGCAACAGGTATGGCGGTATTGGTTGCTCTTATAAGGGGTTTCAGAAGTAAAAACAAAGATGGGATAGGAAATTTCTGGGCTGATCTGGTGAGGGGAAATCTATATATTCTTTTACCTCTCTCAATAATTCTTGCGCTTATTCTGGTTTCTCAGGGGGTAGTGCAAAGTTTAAAACCCTATGTTGAAGCAAATTTGATTGAATCCATAGATGGTGCAAAACAAACTATACCGCTAGGAAATGCAGCATCACAGGTCTCTATAAAGCAAATCGGAACAAATGGTGGCGGGTTCTTTAATACTAACTCTGCCCATCCGTTTGAAAACCCAACACCATTGGCAAATTTTCTTGAGATGATCGCAATATTATTAATTCCTGCTGCCTTATGTTTCTCATTTGGAGTAATGATAAATGACAAGAAGCAGGGCAGAGCTTTGCTTATAACAATGCTTGTAGTCTTCATTCCGCTTTTCCTAACGTGCTATTATGCGGAGCTTTCGGGAAATCCTAAGATCAATGAATTGATTGGTGGAAATCACATTAATATGGAAGGTAAAGAAACGCGTTTTGGTATTGTAAACTCAACCCTCTGGGCATCTGCTACAACGGCGGCATCTAATGGCTCAGTCAATTCAATGCATGCTTCATATACGCCAATAGGCGGAATGATACCGTTAGTATTTATGCATTTAGGTGAGATCATCTTTGGTGGTGTCGGTTCGGGGTTATACGGAATGCTGATATTCGCGATAATCACGGTTTTTATTTCAGGGTTAATGGTAGGTAGAACGCCTGAATATCTCGGCAAAAAGATACAAGCCTTTGAAGTTCAGATGAGTTCGATAGTAATTCTTGCACCTTGCGCGGCGATATTAATGGGTGTTTCAATAGCGGTTTTAACTGATATGGGAAGAGGCAGTATTTTAAACCCTGGGGCAACCGGATTTACCGAAATCCTTTATGCCTTCTCTTCTGCCGCCAATAATAACGGTAGTGCCTTTGCGGGGTTAAATGCCAACACTCCGTTTTATAATACGGCACTTGCTATCTGCATGTTAATAGGCAGGTTTTTTGTAATGATACCTGTACTTGCAATAGCAGGTTCTTTGGCGAAGAAAAATATCATACCTGTTTCTAAGGGAACTCTGCCAACTCATAACTGGCTATTTATTGTGATGCTAATTGCAATAATTATTCTGGTCGGATTTTTGACCTTTGTTCCTGCGTTAGTTCTAGGGCCTGTTGTTGAACATCTAAATATGTTGAGGTAATTTTTATGAGACAATCGTATAAAATTAATTGGAGTGAAGCACTGATACTTGCTTTCACTAGGTTAAATCCGAAATACCAGCTCAAAAACCCCGTAATGTTCGTGGTTTTTGTGGGAGCGGTTTTAACTTCAATTATTTTTGCCAGAAGTTTTTTCATTGAAACAACTGAGCCTACTTGGTTTATAGGGCAAGTTACATTCTGGCTATGGTTTACTATTATCTTTGCCAATTTCTCTGAAAGTCTGGCAGAGGGGCAAGGCAAAGCCCAAGCAGAAACATTAAAAAAATCCAGAAAGGAAGTATTAGCAAAATTGCTGAAAAACTCTTCCGATAGATCTAAATTTCAAACTGTTCCTGCAAGCCAACTTAAAAAAGGCGATTTTGTCCTGATTGAAATTAATGATTTTGTTCCTGTTGATGGGCAGGTTATTGAAGGCATTGCCACAGTTGATGAAAGTGCTGTTACAGGCGAATCTGCCCCTGTTATACGCGAAGCAGGCGGGGATAGGGATGCGGTAACAGGCGGAACAAGATTGCTTTCAGATTGGGTTGTCGTTCGTGTTACTTGCAATGCAGGGGAATCTTTCCTAGACCAGATGATAAGCATGGTTGAAGGTGCAAAGCGCCAGAAAACACCGAATGAGATCGCGCTCAGTATTTTGCTTTCTGCAATGACTATAATTTTCTTACTCGTTTGTGTTTCCTTAGTTCCGTTCTCAATTTTTAGCGTAAATATTTCAAATCAAGGTGCTGTTATTTCTATAACTGCGCTTATCGCACTCCTTGTATGCCTGATACCGACAACTATAGGCGGGCTACTTTCAGCAATTGGTATTTCGGGCATGCAGAGGCTTATTAAAGCCAATGTGGTAGCAACATCAGGCAGAGCAGTTGAGGCGGCAGGTGATGTAAGCGTTCTGCTTCTTGATAAGACGGGAACGATAACTTTTGGTAACAGGCAGGCCGTTGAGTTTTTTATTGCCCCTAAAGTGAATATTTCAGAATTAGCACAAGCGGCTTTAATTTCCTCGATTGCAGATGATACGCCTGAAGGGAGAAGTATAGTTGCGCTTTCCAAAACAAAATATTCTGCTGCGGAAGATCATATTAACAAATCACAAATTGAGTTTATCCCTTTCTCGGCTGAAACAAGGATAAGCGGCGCGCTAATGGGTAACAGAAAAATAATCAAAGGTGCTGGTGATTCAATAGAAAAAATGGTTGGTGTGCTTGGCGGCTCTGTTCCTAGTGATGTTAAAAGCAAAGTTGAAGAGATCGCTAAAAAAGGTGGAACTCCTTTAATAGTTGCTGATGGTGCAAAAGTTCTGGGTGTGATCTATCTTAAGGATATTATTAAACCTGATATTAAGCAGAGGCTGGCGGAACTTCGCAAAATGGGTATCAAGAGTGTAATGATAACAGGCGATAATCCTCTTACTGCCGCTACTATTGCTAATGAGGCCGGTGTTGATGATTTTATTGCCGAGGCAACACCGGAAGCAAAATTAAAATATATCCGCAAAATGCAGGAAGGCGGACAGTTAGTTGCAATGGTAGGAGATGGTACAAATGATGCCCCGGCACTGGCGCAAGCAGACGTAGCAGTTGCAATGAACAGTGGAACGCAGGCTGCAAAAGAAGCAGGGAATATGGTTGACCTTGATTCCAACCCGACAAAATTAATTGAAGTGGTAGAGATAGGGAAACAACTTTTGATGACACGCGGGGCGTTAACAACTTTCAGTATCGCAAATGATGTAGCAAAATATTTTGCGATCATTCCTGCGGTTTTTGTAGGTGTCTATCCGCAACTTGGCATTATGAACGTGATGGGTTTATCTTCTCCACTCAGCGCCATTGTTTCAGCAGTTGTATTCAATGCGCTCATAATTATTGCACTTATCCCTCTTGCTTTGAAAGGTATAAAATACAAGCCTCTTGGCGCAGAAGAAGTTCTTAAACGCAATTTTGCGATCTATGGAGTCGGCGGGATAATTGTTCCGTTTATTGGTATAAAATTTATTGATATATTATTAACTGCAATTGGGCTTTCGTGAGGTATTTATGAATAATGCTATTTTGAATTTACGACCTGCTATAGTTTCAATGATAATATTCACCGTATTGTTTGGTGGTATTTACCCTTTGATTATTACCTGTATATCTGATTTCATTTTCCGTGATGAGCGAGAAGGAAGCCTGATAAAAAATGAGAATGGTGAGATTATTGGCAGTAAGCTTCTGGGGCAGAATTTTACATCAGAAAAATATTTCTGGGGCAGGTTATCTGCTACTTCCCCTGCTTATAATGGGGCGGCATCTACTGGTTCAAATCTAGGTGTTAATAACCCTGCATTACTTGATGCGGTTAAGGCTAGGGTTGAAGCTCTGGGAAATCCTAAAAAACCTATCCCTGTTGATCTGGTTACGGCATCGGGAAGCGGTTTAGACTCTGATATTTCCCATGAAGCAGCTAAGTTCCAAATAAACAGGGTTGCCAAAGCCAGAGGCTTAAACGCAAACAAAATTGAGGAACTCGTTTACCAATATACAGAGAAAAGAGATTTTGGTATATTGGGCGAAGAAAGAGTAAATGTTCTGAAACTTAATTTAGCGTTGGATAAGTTAAATCAATGATTGAAACAACACGTCCAAATCCTGATAGTTTATTGCACCTGATAAATCAGGATAAGGAATTGACGCGCAAAGGCAGATTAAAAATATTCTTCGGTTCTTCGGCAGGTGTAGGCAAAACCTATGCAATGCTTAGTGAAGCAAAAGGTTTAAAGGAAGAAGATGTTGATGTAATTATTGGTGTGGTTGAAACTCACGGGCGAACAGAAACCGCCAAACTCGTTGAAGGATTTGAAAGAATAGAACTTAGAAAATCCGATCATAAAGGAATAGAGATAGCCGAATTTGATATTGAAGCCGCTTTAAAGCGAAAGCCCGCCCTTATTTTAATTGATGAGCTTGCACATACTAACGCGCCTAATTCCCGCCATTTAAAAAGGTGGCAGGATGTTAAAGAGCTTCTTGATAACGGTATTGATGTTTATTCAACTTTGAATGTTCAACACCTTGAAAGCGTTAATGATATAATAACAAAAACCACAGGGATTGAAGTAAAGGAAACTGTACCTGATGAGATTTTTGATAATGCTGAAGATATAGAACTGGTAGATATTTCTTCTGATGAATTGTTGAAAAGGCTGCATCAGGGAAAGGTTTATATAGCTGAGGGCGCAAGCACAAGGGCGGCAGAGAACTTTTTTAAAAAATCAAATTTAGTTGCGCTCCGTGAAATTGCATTGCGTAGAACTGTAGAACGTGTTGATGCGCAGATGGATTTGATAAATTCAGCATCAGGAAGAAATGAAGCCCAGATAGGTGAAAAGATATTAGTTTGTATCGGGCATGATGAGCTTGCATCTGAAGTGGTGAGGCATGCAAGAAGAATGGCAACGCGTTCCAAAGCGGAGCTTATTGCCCTCTATATAGAAACTTCTAGACATTATCGCCTGAGTGAAAAAGCAAAACTCAATGTTGAAAGAAACCTCAGATTTGCCGAAAGGATAGGCGCAAAGATCGTCCGAATTTCCGGAAGCAATGCTTCTGATGAAATAATTGCTTATGCTAATAAAAACGGTGTTACAAGAATTGTTATAGGATGCAGAGGCAGAAGATTTACGCTTAATCCTTTTGCCTCAAATTTATCTCAGGACTTAATTTCAAAATCAGAAGGGCTTGAGATAACCGCCATTACCCAAAAAAATAGCAAAACAAAATTTTCTTCATTAATCCCGAAATCGCTTTCAAAGCCTTCAAATTATTTATACTCAGCTATATTTGTCGGGTTATTTACTGCTTTATGTCTGCCGTTCAAGAATCTTATAGATAGCGATGATTTTGCTATGTTCTATCTGGTTGCAGTAATCTTTACAGCAGCAAGATATGGGGTTGGTTCATCAATAATTTCCTCTGTTTTAAGCGTTCTAGCGTTCAATTTCTTTTTTACCGAGCCTTATTATACTTTCTCAGTAAACAACCCGAAATATTACTACACATTTGCGATAATGATAATAACAGGAATGATTACAGGTTCGCTTGCCTCAAAACTTTCAATTCAGGCTCGCCAAGCCAGAAAAAGAGAGGAAGAGACGGCAAAATTATACGAACTTACAAAAGAGCTTTCACGTATCAGGGGGCTTGAAAATATTGCTGATACTTCGCTTGAACATATCAAAGGCGTATTCAATGTTGAGCCTTATGTCTTCTTTGGTAATGAAAATGAGGTAAGATCATTTCCTGACAATTCCTTCTACGACTTGAAAGAGGAATCAGTTGCAAGATGGGTTATTGTAAATGGAAAGATCGCCGGAAAAAATACAGACACTTTGCCCAGTGCCAGAGGTTTACATCTCCCGCTTATTGCAGAACAGCAGATACTGGGGGTTTTATGTGTAATACCAAAAAATGAAGAGGAAGATTTCACTCTTGAGCAAACCTCAAAACTGGAAACCTTTGCAAGTATAATAGCTTCTTCCTTCCACAGAGCCAGAAAAGCCGAACAGGCCGAATCTTCAAAGGTCGAAACGGAATCAGAAAAACTTAGAAATTTGCTTTTAAGCTCTGTTTCCCATGATCTCAGAACTCCCCTTGCATCAATAAACGGTGCAGCAAGCAGCCTTATTATGATGAAGGACAGATCAGGCAAAGACGCGGATGATCTGTTAAAATCAATTCACAACCAGACTGCGAGGTTATCCCGCCTAGTGACTAATCTGCTGGATGTTACTCATCTTGAATCAGGTAATATTGAGCTTAACAAACAGCCTTATTTTATTGATGAGCTAATTGGTACATCTTTGGTTCGTGTCGAGGAATTAAAGGGAAACCGTGAGATAAATATTCTAATTGAGCCTGATCTGCCATTGGTTGAGGTTGACGGGCTTTTAATAGAGCAGGTGATAATCAACCTGCTGGAAAACGCTATCAGGTTTACTGATGAAAATAGCGGATATATTGAAATTGAGGCTACAAAACAAAATGACCAGATTTATCTTTCTATTGCAGATAACGGTAAGGGAATTAAAAAAAGTGAAGAGGAAAAGATATTTGAAAAATTCTATACTAATAAGTCAGGTTCACAGAATACGGGGCTTGGGCTTACAATTTGCCGAGGTATCATATCCACGCATAATGGTATGATATGGGCAGAGCAAAATGATGGTGGTGGTACAAAATTTATATTTACATTGCCAGTTTTAACCGAAGCAGAAATGAATGAAGAGCTTGAATAAAATATTAATAATTGATGATGAGCTTGAAATAAGAAGGTTCCTGACTTCTTCGCTCACTCAGGCAGGTTTTGAAACGGTAGAATCTGAAACCGGAAGAGGCGGGATAAAACTTTTTAAAGATCAAAGTCCTTCAATAATCCTGCTTGATCTTGGTTTGCCTGATATTGACGGGATTGAGGTAATAGACAAAATACGTAGTTTCAGCGAAGTTCCCATAATTGTTCTTTCTGCCAGAGGGCAGGAAAAAGACAAGATAAAGGCGCTGGAATCAGGGGCGGATGATTATCTGACAAAGCCATTCAGCACTGCGGAATTAATCGCCAGAATAAAGGTTGCTATCCGCCATCTGTCTAAAAAAGAGCAGCAAAGCATACTTGAAATTAATGGTGTGAAACTAGATATAAAATCATCTCAGGCTTTTTTGAATAATGAAGAGTTAAAACTTACCCCTAAAGAGTTTATTCTGCTCTCAATATTAATGAGAAGCGCCGGAAAACTCATAACCCATAAACAACTTCTTAATGAGATATGGGATAGATACACCCCAGAAAACAACAACTATCTACGCATCCACACCCAACATCTACGCAAAAAACTCCAAGATGATCCCGTCAACCCCAAATACATAATCACCGAAACAGGAGTTGGTTATAGGTTTAAATTGTAATTCAGTTATTTATTATAACTGATTGAACAAAATTATCCTGTTACTTCAGAATTATTCTCCTGATATTATCCTGTTAATTACTTCCATTAGGTCTTATTTAAACTAGGTTGAAAGAGCTTTTGAGAGAGAAAATCCCATACTTTATCTATTATTTTTTAATTTTATCCTGTATTTATCCTGCTTAACAGGAAAAGTACTTTCAACTAATGTAACTTTTGTCATGTCCGATGCTTCTCGATATGACTTGAGGAGTGACGACCAAACTGATCTCCGGTAGCTGAATTAGTTATTCACACCACCATCACTTAAGATATTGATTTATAAGGTCTTTTCATATTTCCGTTAGTGGCGCTGTTTGCGCCACTCGTGCGATATTTGATATTTTATTATCAACATCCCAGCCCTGAAAGGGGTAGATTTCTCCGGCTACTTCTGTATTACATCTTTTTATTTCTTGCCCCGGACTTGGCAATCATTATTTTCTTAAGTTATCTAAGGAAGTTATTTCCATTTTATGGTTGATATAAATTTACCTATTTAGGGTATCTAAATAATTATTTAGATTAACGTTTACCCTATCTACAAAAGCAGAAACTTCTTTATAATTTCTATCTATATGGCTTTTTATCTTGGGATTTGATGTTTCAGGGTAAGCAAGAGCTTCTACAACCTTTCTTTCCTCATCAGTTAGACTTGTTATTACTATTAAAATCAAGGAAACCAGCCAATAATTATATATAATTTAATCCATTTAAGAATTTGAGCTAACGGGAAGCGAAAAGTTAATTAATTCATAATGTTAGTTATTTTTACATTAATTAGGTTACGAGTGTGGGACTCGAACCCGTATCGCCGCCATGACCACCTTAGTGTAGCGGTGTAGTGTTAATTTTGATGTAGTTACTTTTTATCAATAAATTCTTTGCGGTTCTTAGTTCCTTTTCTACATCAGCCTCGAGTTCTATGCCTTCTCTTATAATAAATAATTTCCCACCAAATTTTCTGTATTTGACCGGAATATTGAATTTAATGTTCAGGATAGGTATATGGCAAGGTAAGTTCCAGGATCCGGAAAACTTTAGAAAGAAAAAGAATTAGTCCTTAATTTTTTCTATTATCTGAATTAGTTAATCTCGTACTACCTCAAAATTCATTCAAAAACTCTCCTACTGCTTTATCGCAGATAATATCCTTTTCTTTTAATTCTCTTTTGAGTTTTAATCCCTCTAATGTCCTACTCCTGATTGTATGCTCATTTCTATAATTGAATTTACTCCAGAAACTCTTCCATATCCGGTATTCTGGTAAAGGCAATCTTGGTTCCGGTAAAACTGCGGCCTTGAGTCGGTAGCATTCCCAACAAAATACTATCCCTGCCATATCTGTGGTTTATCTTATCAATAGCATTTGAAATACCTTCCTGCTTTTTACGTTTCTTGCTCAAACCTTCGGGCAATGGGTCAAATAATTCTTCCTGAGCCGAAGATGTTTCCGATAGATCATATAGTGTTATTGATATCTTCTTAAGTCTCTGACCTCGTATTTGCGGTTTTAAGCTCTTCCATATCTCATCCAGCATTTTTGTGAAGGTTATGCTATCCTGCGCTCTAATACATTTCATACTGCCTTCTAACCTATTTCCACTTTCCAGCCTTGTTGAGAAGTGTATAGCAGAGGCGTAGAACCCCAACCTTCTCAACCTAGAGGCAGCTTTTAAAGTCAATCTTTGCGCTACGAACTTTGCCTTTTCAGGGGTTCTTAATTCCGGTGCCATAACATGGCTATGACCTATACTACGCTTTTCTGTCTTTTCTTCGAGCAGATCAATACCTCGTAGCAGATACCACATACGTTCACCCCATACACTACCCCAAGTCTTCCGCATCTGTTGGGCAGACATTGTCCATATATCAGCAAAATTCCTAACTCCGGCCTTGATAAGGCGCTTCTCCATATTGTAACCTATGCCAGGGAAATCCCTTAACTTAAGGTTTAGTAATTTATTAGGAAGATCATTTTTATGGATTATAACAAGCCCATCAGGCTTTTTAAGTTCAGTAGCCACCTTTGCCAGATATTTGTTAGGCGCAATACCTATTGAACATTTAACATATTCCCCAATGTTTTTTGCCAAACCCTTCTTGATAGATAGGGCAATTTCAGTCGCCCTTTTTTCTAAAACTTCATTATCCATAAGTCTGCAAGCAACCTCATCAATAGAGCAAACAGCAGTTACCGGTATATGATTTTCAACTTCTTTGTTTATACGATGATGGAACTCTACATACTTTTCATGATTAGCAAGAACGCAGATAAGCTCTGGGCATATTTTCTTGGCTTCATAGATAGGTGTGCCTGTCTTAATGCCAAAAGCCTTGGCCTCATAACTTGCAGCTATTGCACAGGTAGCATCTGTTTCAACCGGAACTACTGCTACGGGCTTACCCCTTAACCTAGGCTGCAATTGCTGCTCAACACTGGCAAAATAACTGTTGAAATCAACATATATCCAGCGGAGGTCAGAGATTGGAGCGGGTTGTTTATTCTGATATTGGCTATTAATTGTAAGCTCCACTTTTGTTGATCCATACATTATGTATATAATATACTTAGAACAAAAACTAGAACAAGCTTAAAAGCCAGGCAAACAGCAATTAACATTAGTACATTTAATTATACCCATAAGCTGAAGCTCATCAGTTCAAATCCAGCAGAACAAGAAATTCAACCTTGTGAGCGCAGATAGGATCGCCATCGTCCTCACTACCACTATTGATCTGTCCATTACGACAGCTTCTCCTGTGGTCCCGGCGCTTCTGGGTCCTGGTCCCCGGCCTTTAAACTTCAACAACTTTATCTTTCAGTGAGATCATCTCTGTTATCTTCTGAAAATGCTTTAATATTTCTGGATGATTCTGTGACATGTAACGAACAACGCGGGCATTATTTAGTAATGAGCCAAGATAGCCTTTTGCTAAAGTGAGATTTAGTACATCGGTACTATAATTTTCCTCAATTATATTATATTCATGCTGAAGGTTTGCCATTTCCGTTTCCATACGAGACATCTGTTCTTCGCTCAGGCCGTTAACTTTTTTCGGTTTAGCAGAATTCACCAGCTGGTCTTTGGGGGTTGCCGCAAAAAAAGCTTTTGCATAGCTCAAGCTATAAATAGCCGAATCATTCATCATGGTAACAACTTCAATCTGGCGCAGTGGTATCATTTTTCTTAAAATGGCAAATATTGCACCGGGAACAACTTTGTCCTTCAGCATCTCAGCTACTTCAGGACAGATGCCTTCTAACAGGTTTCTTTTTCTGACTATGGTGCCGACATCTATATCTAAAGCCTCTGCAATTTTGGCCTCTGGAACGCCACGCTGAACTGCCTTCAAGATCATCCTATGTTCTTGAATAGGCGCTAAACGATTGATATGCTTATTGTAAGTATAAGACTCATCGTCTTTTGAAACTAAACAGGTTACCTTTTTGATATTAAGTTTTTTAAGTGCTTCAATTCGTAGATGACCATCTACAAGTATATATTTCCCAGCACCGGAATTTGCTACAACAATAGGTGGTTCAATAATTCCTATAATTTTTATAGAAGCAATAATTTGTTTGAATTTAATACTTACTTCAATTCCCTCAGTCATTGTACGAGTAGGAATTATCTCAGTTAGATCCAGATCAATAGTTTTAGATTCAAAACCTATCATAATTTACCCTGCAAATAAACTAGCTCCATAAGTTGTTTAGGGAGCGTATCAATATTTTCTGCACGCAGTAAGTTATTGAAGTTTTCTTCTTTAAGTAATTTTCTCAGGGCAGCTATTATAAAAAGCATTCTATTACTAGCAAGCTCAGCCTTACGGGTTATGAGAAGCTTTCGGTCAACCTCCTTCTGATAGATTTTCTGCAGAGCATGTCCGGTTATTTTACCAGAGACGCCACCTCTTTGCCCAATTTTCTCTCTCTTGCCATGTCTTTTGCGTTTTTCAATCAACCTTTTTACATACATCAGCTGTCTACCTTTAAGCTGACCATTCTCGTAGGCTTCTTGCAGTGCTTTCTGCATATTCTCGTTAGGAGTTTCCGCAATTGTTACTGCTAGAGTTATAGGGATTTGGCCTGACTCTACTGCCATTATTAAACGACTTTCACCGTTTTTTAGTAAATATAACATGTTACTAACATGAGTATGAGTTAGTCCGGTTTTCTTGACAATTTGTTGTGTGCTATAACCTTTATCGCTTAGTATCTCTACGGCCTTAAGAATATCCATGGCAGTATGCTGGCGACGAGCAATATTTTCAACTAGGCTCATTATTAGTGCCTGTTCCTCGGTAGCATTACTTATAATTGCTGGAATCGTTTTTTGACCAGCTTCAATAAATGCCTCCAGTCTTCCTTGACCACATATCAAGTCATAATCTTTACCGAAAGTGCCTGATGATTTTCTTACTGTAATAGGTCGTTTCAGGCCAACTTTATCTATATTCTCAGCAATGGATTTAAAAACTTTCTTATTACGTACCCGAGGATTTAATATATGGATTCGGTTGATCTCTATCATTTCAATATTAATTTTACTCATGCCGCCTCGGGTATTTTTACTCTTTCGGCCATCATGAAAAAAGCATCCATATTCTCAAATCTATATGTATCAAGATCAAATGCGTTATTTTCTTTGAAACGGATTTTTAGATTATCCATATCCAGTGATGGCAGCAGGTAATAATCTAATGCACTCTCGTTATTGGCATCCATACGAATGGCGATGGTGATATCCGGCAGTAAGCCTGTGTCTAAATGAACTGTCCATCTGTAAGAACCTGACTGGAGTATATTACATCTACATATAATCACAGAAGCCTTAAACTCTTCGTTTATAACAAGAAGCTCAGTTTCTAGGTCTTGTCTTACGGTACCGCCAAGATTAGTAATTTCAGCAATGGCATCTTTTATTACTGTGGAATGAAGCTTTCTTAAATTACGATTTATCTCAATAAAACTATAATCTCTATTAGGTGTAAAACCAATCAACTCATAGGCTCTGATCAAACTACCGAATCTATGACTATAAACGCCACTGGAAGGCATATTTTCAGTTTCATCTATGATCATTCCTGACAACCAACCATGCTTTTCATGTAAAGATTTCAGTTTTTCTAATAATTCTTCATTTGAGAATTTTCTGCTGCGCTCACGGACCATCCCCTGAACTGTATAAAATAGATTTGGATCTACTATCCCTTCAAAAACTCCATCAGCCCTGATCCACATATCAGGATCATTAACAACTCTTTGTTTTTTAAGTTTGAAGGATGTTCTGTTAAATACATTGTTACCGATGTACTTTTCGTTGGTAAGCAGTTGGTGGACAGTTGCTCTCGTCCATTCTCTGTTTAAGTCTGTTTTGATTCCGCGTTGGTTAAGTAAATTTGCTATTTGCGATTCCTGCATCCGATCATTAGCAAAAGACTTATATATCCACTCAACATTTTTTACTTCCTCTTCTGGGCCTGGAACCAGAATCACTCTGTCGGTCTGCAAACTTTTTTGTTCACCGATCTTTAGTTCAGTTTTATGGTCGCCTTGTTCATCTATAAGCATTCTTCTCAGACCGTAACCAGCATAGCCACCTTGTTTATAGCCCATTTCTATTAGTCGGCACTGTCCGGCAAAGACTTTTGCAGATAGTTCTCGGCTATATTCTCCGGCCATTGCACGTTTAACGCCTTTAACAATAGTTGATACCGGGCTACCATCATTCTCAAACTGTTCTGCTACGTACTGAACCTCTATGCCAGCCCTACGGCATATATATTCGTAGTAAGCACTTTCATCTGCATCTTGGAATCTGCCCCAGCGTGTAACATCCAGCACCAGAATAACATTAAACTCAGCAACGCCTGTCTGAACATCATCGATCATCTTCTTGAGTGCATCACGGCCTTCTATACTAAGGCCGCTTTTACCTTCATCAGCATAAGTAGTGATAATTTCAATTTTATTCTGGGCAGCATATTCACGAATTTTATCAGCCTGATTCTCAGTAGAATATTTTTGATGATCAGTTGACATCCGCACATACATTGCTGCCTTGCGAGATTTCATTACATTATTCTTTTGATCCAATTTATTTTTTCTGCTTTCTTCCATTTATTAAAACCTGTCCATACATATTCTCTACGGGGCTTTAAGACGCCGTAATTATTAGCTTTTTAATAATAACTACGGAGTTAAAAAATGTCTGCTAAGAAAGCCTGTAATAAGTTTCAAAAATTATCCGGTCAAATTACCGAAGAAAAAATAGCCAAAATAATTGGTAAAACTTTGCGCTATAATTTCCCAAATAGTAAATCTGGAATAAAATTTATATCGCAAAAAACTAATATTGATGTTCGCTCGATATGGAACTGGTATAACGGCTTGTATGCGCCTAATTTACTTAACTTTATAATATTATCTCAAAAGTTTCCATTTTTGATTCAGGTGTTTTTAGAGCTATGTAATAAATCTAAAATCTGGGATACCTATCAAGGGAAAATAAACCCGTCTGGATTAATTAAAAATTCATTTAAAAATGAAAAAAACGATAATTTTTATACCGTCATTTTTGACGGTATAAGACCAGAACACTTGAAACTTCTCAATCAAAGACAATTATGGTTTTTAGAAAATATTGTATCAGGTTATGATGTTAGAAAAGCTGATATTACTGAATTTTGGAGTGTCTCTGGAAGGACTGCAGAGCGCGATATAGCGGTTTTGGTAGAACTAAATATAATTAAATTTGTTGGCTCAAAGAAGTATGGAAGATATTTTTATATAGATTTAAAAAACTGGTTTAATACTTAGAAAGTCAAGACTATATAAAATGATCTGGGCCTGCAAAAGCTTTTATCCAACTTCTGTTGCCGCCTTCATCTTTCATATATTCATTATCTGAAGTTAATAAGGCTCCTATAAGAATGATTTTGATCGTAAACATGTAGTGCTTTTCTTTACAACACTAATGATTGTATCCGGTTGCATGGTGGCTTTTGCTCCAAATGCAACGGTACTTATGATAGGTCGTGCCTTTATCGGTATAAGATAGACCCACGCATGAAAGCCATAGCGACGGTTAGTATGTACGATATGGGTGCAGCAAGCCGCAACGCACTTAACCATTCCCAGACGCTTGAGCAACGCAAGAAAATCATTGCAGAAGCTGCGGAGCAACGTTATGTCGAGTTTACAGGCGGTGAAACCAAATATGTTGGTGGCACAGGCTACTTTTTGCTGGCTGGGTGGAACACCAAACAATCGCTTAAATTTGCGGCTGAATTGTGATGCGCTTTCATATCCTACAGATTGCGCTGTAAAGTTCGCTTTCATGCTGTGGTTCAGGATAAGATTTTTAGCGCTGCTCAAACGTGCTTTTTTAATGAATTACACTGGGGAATCACCAGCAATTTTTATAATAATTGTTCCATAATTTGTGGAACAAAACCCGGCAGATCATCCGCTATCAGACCAACCTTTACTTTTTGGGCAGCACTTCCATGTATCCACACGCCTGCACATGCTACTTCAAATAAAGGCATATGCACGATAAAGAAATGAAAGACATGGGCATGATGAAAAAAGGCGGAATGATGATGAAAAAATAATATTTTAAACAGTGGGTAATCCTAATAGGTTACCCACTAAAGCACGTAGATAATTATTTAGATACAAATTTAAAACAAACAGCCTAGTAAAATTTGTTAGACAAAGCATTACTAAATATATACTAAGACAGAAGATGGGCGGCGTTTATATGCTTGCCGATTTGTACTATACAAATAAGTAATTGAAAATATAGTATTTTGGTTACGGAATGTTAGTTTTATCGAGGGAATTTTACAATAAAAATTGTACCTTTGTTTTCTGATGAGGTTACGCCAATAGTTCCATCATGAGCAGCAACAATTTCTTTAGTTATATAAAGTCCTAAACCAAGATTTATTGATCCTGCCGGATTTTCACTAGTATCCTCTTCTCCACGAATTAAGGATTCAAATATTCTCCCTATCGCATCTGGTGGAATAGGAATACCTTCATTCTGCACTGATATTACTACTTCGTTCTCCTGGCCTTTAACAGTTACCGTAATGGGGGAATCCGTAAAACTATATTGAATTGCGTTGCCAATCAAATTAGAGAAAACTTGTCCAATACGTGGCTTATCCCAATTTCCTTCTGTATTCCCTGTTACCTCAAGATTAAAGGTACGATCAGGATGTTTTGACCGCATTTCATCTACTAGCTGTTTACTTACAAAACCCATATCCATATGTGCTTTGATAACTGGTATCCCTGACCCAAGCCTAGTGCGCGTTAAATCAAGTAAATTATCAACCATTTCGGTAGCACGGTCAGCACAATCAACAATTTGAGAAATCAACATAGTCTGCCGTTCATTAAGATTCTCAACCCCTAGTTTTAATGTAAGTTGAGCTGACATACGGGCCGCACCTAACGGACTTCGTAGAT
Source organism: Alphaproteobacteria bacterium (assembly GCA_031426355.1). Lineage (GTDB taxonomy): Bacteria > Pseudomonadota > Alphaproteobacteria > Rickettsiales > UBA8987 > JANPLD01. The sequence continues at coordinate 29,081 of JANPLD010000086.1, forward strand.
CATGGCTTAAAATACCTAAAAACAAGTTTCTTGAGTGATCAATTCTCTTTGTGTAATCAGCAATCGATTCTGTTAAGGCTTGATCTATAGATTCATTAAAACGTGTCAAATCTATAATATTTACTCTTCCGAATTCAGTAAGTTGTAAATCCCATAGTTTAATTACGCTGGCACGTAAAGCGCGGTACTCAGATACCATTTGATCCATATTAAAGCCTCCTGCATGTCGTAGTGAGGCATGTACTTCTGCTGCGCTACGCTTAACATTTCCCGGCTTCTCCCCACGAGACTTCTCTACCTGCTCCGTTTTGGTTTGAACTGATTCGAGATCATTTGCTATAAAAGCAAGTATCTCTTGAATGTGATCACGTAGTGCAAGCGGACTCATACTATCAGAGGTAGGAACCAATGTTCGCGCAAAGTTTTCCCATTCACTAACTATTGGCTTGGTATTTTCACGAATAAATTTAGCTAGACGCATATGGTTCCTTATTATGATATGAGCTTAAACAATCCAGGTCGAAAGTACATAAAAAATCAATGTGTTATTTACCGCAACTACTATCTTTATTTATAGGTTTTTTATTAGACAAGATAATGAAAATGAACTTAATTATGAACTATTTTTATTAAATACCACTTACACTCTATGGAATCAGAAAATATCACTATAAATCTAGAGTCTAATTCTGATGATTTTTTACGATTATTACTGGACTCGACGGCTGCTGCTTTTTATGCCGTTGATTGTGATGGCACTACTACCCATTGTAATACTACCTTTTTGAATATTCTAGGTTTTAATAGTAGTGATCAGATTATTGGCCAAAAGCTTCATAACAAAATCCATCACTCACACCCAGATGGCTCTTTTTATCCCGTTGAAGAATGCCCAATATATAACGTGGCTAAAGGGGGAGCGGCGGCTCATATAGAAGATGAGTTATTTTATCGTATTGATGGTTCAAGTATACCTGTTGAATATTGGGTTTATCCCATAGTGAAAAACGGCAAGCATTTAGGTGCGGTTTGCACATTCATTGACATAAGTGACCGTAAACAATCACAAAATGCATTGCTTAATAGTGAGCAACGATTCCGTTTTTTAAGCTCGCTGGACGAGGCGACCCGAACAGTTTATGATTCTGGAAAAATAATGGAAATAACTACCCGCATGCTTGGGGAATATATGAAGGTCTCACGCTGTGCGTTTGCTGATATGGAAGATGATAATGATCAGTTTACTATTCGTTATGATTATTGCGCCCCCGGTCATAAAAGTACTGTAGGAATTTATAGCTTGGATCTTTTCGGCAGCAAAGCAGCTCTTGGTTTAAGAGCTGGTCATACACTCATTCTCCGAGATATTATAAAGGAACTGCCCTCAGATAATGGAGCCAATATGTTCCGTGCAATCGGTATTAACGCTATAATTACATGTCCTTTAGTAAAGAACGGTCAGCTAAAAGCTATGATGGCAGTGCATCATGCCGAAAGTCGCAATTGGACAGTTGAGGAAATCAAACTGGTAGAAACGGTTGTTGAGCGCTGCTGGGCTCACATTGAGCGTATAAGAAGCCAAGAGGAATTGAAAGAAAGCGAACAGCGCGTCAGACTTATCATTAATACTGCTCTTGATGCAGTTATTATGACAGATGCAGATGGCATTATTACTGAATGGAATCATCAAGCAGAAGTAATATTTGTATGGGCTCATAAAGAAGCTGTTGGAAATCAAATGTCTGATATGATTATTCCTCAGGAGCATCGTAATGCACATCAATCTGGTATGAAACGTTTTTTAACTACTGGTGAACAACGTATCTTGAATAAACGTATAGAAATAACTGCTTTAAAAAAAGGTGGAGAGATTTTTCCTGTAGAGTTAACAGTCACCGCACAACGGTCTAAAGGGCAAACCTATTTTACAGCTTTTGCCCGAGATATAACGGAGCGAGTCAGGGATGCTGAAAAAGTACGTGAATCTGAAGAGCAATTTCGTCAATTAGCTAATTCTATTCCTCAGCTTGCCTGGATGACAGATGAAACTGGCTGGATTTTCTGGTATAACCAGCGATGGTATGATTACACTGGTACAACATTAGAAGAAATGCAGGGCTGGGGCTGGGAAAAGGTACATGATCCTATAGAGCTTCAACGTCTGCTCATAACGTGGAAAGCCGCTTTGGCAAGTGGTGAACCTTTTCAAGATACATTTCCCCTTCGACGTTATGATGGCGAAATGCGCTGGCATTTGACCCGAGCATTACCGATTAAGAATGAACAGGGGAAAATAATTCGGTGGTTCGGAACTAATACAGATATTACAGATCAGCGCGAGGCAGCGGTGGCAGCACAAGCCGCAAATATCGCAAAATCAGAATTCCTCGCTAATATGTCTCATGAAATTCGCACGCCAATGAAGCAGTAATCGGCCTTTCCAATATCCTTGCTATAAGTGAACCTCTAACACAAAAACAAAAAGAGTTTATTAAAACGCTCCAGCTTTCAGCCGACTCGCTTTTAAGCCTGATAAATGGTTTATTGGATATTTCTAAAATTGAAGCACGGACGGTTGAACTTGAGCATATTCCGTTCAGTATGACCCGTATGGTTCAGGAAGTTATCAGTATCATGTCTGTTCGCGCAAAAGAAAAAGGGCTGGCATTTACCATGGATGGGGAATGCGTCAAGAACCGCGAATTCATGGGAGACCCAACACGGCTGCACCAGATAGTTATGAATCTCTGTAGTAATGCTGTTAAATTTACTGATAAGGGAGATATTCATATTTCCATTACTTGCAAACCTATAAACGAATCTGGCATGGAAAATATTTGCATTTCAGTAAAAGATACCGGTATTGGGATCACACCTGATAAGCTTACAACAATTTTTGATAAGTTTACTCAAGCTGATAATTCTATAAACCGTAAATATGGTGGCACGGGTCTTGGACTTGCAATTACCAAGACTCTTGTTGAAATTATGGGTGGTACGATCCGGGTTGAAAGCATCGTAGGGCAAGGATCTAATTTCATAGTTTGCGTAAAACTTCCGGTCGCCGGAAAGGATATAGAAAATATTTATCCTAAAGATGTACAGACGGTTAAACCTGATCAGGAAAAAGAAAACAAGAAGTCAAAGATCTTGATTGTTGAAGATTACGCACCGAATATATTAGTTGTACAAACTTTCTTAGAGCAGTTCGGTTATGATATTGATGTGGCTCCTAACGGCAAGGAAGCCTTCGATAATGCAAAAATAGGCGGCTATTCAACAATACTTATGGATGTCCAAATGCCTGGTTTAAATGGTTTAGAAGCCACACAATTAATCCGAGAATATGAAAAACAGATGAATCTACCCCGTGTTCCAATAATTGGCATGACTGCCCATGCTTTATCAGGAGATCGGGAACGCTGTTTAAGCGTTGGTATGGATGACTATATTTCTAAACCATTCAATCCTGAAGAGTTGAAAGAAAAACTTCGTAGTTTAATTAAATAGCATTGCAGTTGGATCTAGGTCTAACACAGGTTATATGTTGCAAGAACAGCAGGCTTCTGCCCATCTATTGCTCTCTAAGAATAAAGAGATTGTTATGTCTACCAGCGGCAAATTTTGTAAAAATTATAGAAGGTATTATCACTAATAAAGCTAATGAAATCTCTTCAACATTTACTGGGTTTTTTGATATTATCTTATAAACTAAATATCCTGCAGATATTAAGGTGGAAAAAAATAAAAAACTGATAGCGAATTTAAAGCTTTTATAAGCATCATTTCTTTCTTGCGTTAATTCTTTTGTTTTATCACTAAAGCCTTTAGCCAAGCCAGCAACGGTTGCAAAATTCAAAGCATCTTTTGCTTCTTTATTAATTTTTTCTATTTCTAAATTCTTTTCTTCGAATAATTTTATTAAATCCTCTAGCTCTTTTTTACCTGTATTAAAGTCTTCATTTCTAGAATCTAAAGAAGTTTTAAATGTTTTAAAATCACTATCATAATTTTCTATAGCATTTTTTAATTCTAGAATCTTAGTGTTAATCCAAGTTTTTATGCTGAAAACTTTTTAAACGTATGCTTGTGACAATACGACCCAGAATTTTTGGAAACCTACGACATAATACTAATGACAGCGCTTGGCTTGCGTAAGTAGCAGTGATGAGAGATAGCATTGAAGCACGACGAATTTGTGGAAGTAATTCTTTCCTCATATTAGAATGATAGTTATTTCCTTTTAACATACTTTCAACAGCACGAGTTGCAGTGTGTAATGCAATCGCCATCCCATCCCCCGAAAAGGATGGAATAACTGCCATTTGATCGCCTAAACGATAGAGCCCTTTAGCAATGTTGATAGGATCATTATGAATATAACCATAAGGGATTCCAAAAATAGCTAATGGTTGATCCCAACAAGCCTTGGCATTTGATAATAATATATCAAATTGTGGCACTTCTTTCTTAATTGAGGTAAGCAGCAATTCCCAACGTTTTCCTAATGATATATCTCACTGATTACACTGTTCGCCAGTAGCTTATCAAGAGCGGTACAAGCTAAAGCCAAGGCATGCTTTTCATAAAACTGCATTCTGGCTTGAGTCCCTGGAAAACTATTACGTTTATAAAGCCCATTGCTATCAAGTTGTTCAGGATTGGGCGCTGGCATCAAGTAAGAATAACGATGTTCAATCTGAGAGCGCTCCACCATCTTCTTAAATAATTTGCGTTGATGGGAACCCGGCAACATAGCAGGAACATAATCAATAAACTTTTGATGAATATCGTTAGGTGGTAAGGCAGTTTCTATGTTGTTAAGGTAAGCATTCATGAGATATCCAAATGGTTATTAATAAATAAACCATTTGGATAAACCATTTGGATAACCATATTACTGCATAGGCTTATATCAGTATGGATTTAAAGCAGGTATCACTCAAATGCTTTTTTAAGGTTATTGGCTGCAAAGGTTTCGGCATCTTTAGCTTAATTAACTATAGCACCGATTCCAAAAAACTCATGCGTAACTCCATTATAATTTTTAATGATAACATTCACGCCTGCTGTTTTTAGTTTGTCAGAAAGTTTTTTTATCATCACAGCGGAACAGATCTATCTGTGCAATTATAGGTTTTGATTTAAGACTTGCATGTGCATCAAATACTTTTTGCATTTCAGCATTTGGTTTAAGTACATTTAGTGCAATATCAGATTCAGATTTATCCAATTCTACAAGCGATGAATTATTTTTGTACAAATTGATTCTCCTTTGATTTTCAAGGCACATATTGAGGATTGTGATATAAAATATATATATAGATTATTGCATGAGAAATAAATTTGTGTCATAAACTTAGCTCAATTTGATATATGTCAATATGCGATTTTTCAATGGTGCTACTACTAAGGCATGCAATCACCAGAACAAATTAAAGAAGCTCAAGATTATGAACAGATATTTCAGCAGTATCTTGAAATATGTAACCAGGCTATAGAGCAAAACACAAAAGCAAATTTCCTTATACAGAAATTTGGGGTGCACGATTCAAAACATTGGAAGAAGAGGCAACCCTTCATGCTATTGTTTATGATGATAGACCAAAAGCGGCATTTAAATTACGGCTGACTAAGGATATGAAAATTGAAATTGTAGAAAAAAAGGCTGTTGCAGAAGATGAGTGGCCCTTTACCTATCAATATCTCAAACGTGTAGTAGATAATCCAAAAGAATATATAGAAAACCCTGCAAAGCTAGAATGGGGCTGGCTTGGAGGAGTCTTTCGATCAAAAGACCCTGGTTCGGAAGAGAAATAGTACTAACAATTTAAAGGGACTTTTTTATGGATAAAAGCGTAAAAATTGCTGAATTCATTTTAGATTATTAGCAAATATCTGAGAGTAAAACTTATCTTATTTATTTATGACTGTAAAATCTCTTAAAAAATTTAGCTTATCTTTATATTTTTTTGTCAGCATCTCGACTCTGAAAACGCCAGATTTCTAAGTCTAAAAGTTATATGTTCTATTTATCTACTTAGAACATTTAGTTAGATTAACTTTTGCCCTATCTACAAAAGCAGAAACTTCTTTATAATTTCCATCTACGTGAGAAATCAGAAAAGCTTTCTTATGCTATTGATACCATAAACCATAAGTATGGCAGGGATATATCATTATCCATATAAGAATCGCTATAACGAAATTTACATTGGCATATTGCAGCCGTGATAATAACTCAAATGCCGGAGGGAAAAATTTTCCCAGTATAAACACCTGCTATAATTGATAATCCTACCCATAGGCTTAGATATTTCTCGAATATACCCATATCAATCTAACTTTCCGATTTTATTAAGATCTTCTATAAGTTTAGCCTTGTCCATATTTTTCGTTGGTAATGCCACTAGAGTTTTTATGCGGCGTTCTAATATTCCGAACACCCTATCAAATTCAGCATTGGTCTCATCTTCTGTTCCTTCGAAATATGCAGGATCTGGTGCTCCCCAATGCGCTTTTACAGGTGATCCTGGAAAGAAAGGACAAACTTCACCTGCAGCGTCATTACAAACTGTTATAACTATATTCAGCTCTACAAGGTATTTGAATACATCCCAGGATTTGCTTTCATAACCCAAAGACTGCATTCCATGACATTTCAAAGTTTCAAGACTTTTAGGATGAACTTTACCGGAAGGAAAGCTTCCTGCGCTGAACGCTTTGAACTTACCCTTGCCATAGTGGTTAAGAATACCCTCTGCCATTATGCTGCGGCAGGAGTTACCGGTACAAAGAAACAATACATTCAACATCAGCAGCATCCGCTTTTTGGTGAACATGAGGTAGCAGTTTTATCAGGCATTTTCTTTGGGGGAATTCCGCAGGCATCTTGAGCCAGACAGGCTGTTTGTTTAGATTCTAGAATAAAATTCTTACCATCAAACTCAAGATCAAATTTACCAATAGTGCTTTGCTGGTACTCAACTTCAATATTTAAATTATCGGCTTCACCCAAAACCTTCTTGGAAATATCAAGTATTTTGAGAAATTTCTGCGGTGCAAGACGGTGGTCATAGTCACCTGCCTCCCAGAGTTGAAAGTTGACGACTGTTTCTTTGCGCTCCACACCACCACAATCAATAAAGTGCTTCGTAACCAATCCAACTTCCGTAACATGAAAATGTTGTGGTACAGAAGATCCATCTTGGAGCTTGAAATTTACGGCTTGCAGTCCTTCAAGAGCTAGCTTAACATCTGAAAGTCTCATGATCTTTTCTCCTTCTTATTTTTTATTTTTATTTCGTGGTTTGCAATCTGTATCGCACCCATCTTCAAGAACGCAGCAGTTTTCCTGTAAGTAGCCAATAAGGTTTTCAATAACCTTATAGTTAGCTTTATAGATAATAGATCTGCCATCCTTACGGGATGATATTAACCCGGCATGGCTAAGATATGATAAATGAAATGAAAGCGTGTTTTGAACTATGCCTAGACGTTTGCTAAGAACGCCAGCCGCAGCACCAGATTCGCCGTATTCAACAAGTGCTTTGAATGCTCTAAGTCTGGTTTCCTGGGATAATGCAGAAAAGGATGTAATTGCTTTATTAATATCCATATATCTGGATATATAGATATTAATATTTATTGTCAATAGACCTAATTATTAAAACTTTAGCTATCACCATCCGATGGGATGTTCAGAACTATGCCACAATGCTTGCAATGTACCGCATCAGCATCGTGCAGGAATAAACCACAGGCATTACATACGAATCTTACTTTTGATGGACGGAAAAAAGTTTTAAGTAGTTTTAAAAATAAGGTAACACCAAAGATCATTACAACTATTGAAAGCAGCCTTCCGCTCTGGCCTTGTAAGGTTATATCCCCAAAACCAGTGGTAGTTAGTGTAGTTATAGTAAAATACATTGCATCAAGAAAATTAGTAACATTAGGGTTGCTGTGAACCTGCGTTACAAAAACCAGCTCTGTCATCAGAAATATAAAAATAAATAAGTTAGTACCACTAAGGATAATGTCTTCATGTCTTCTAAAATATATAAAATCCTGACGCAGCTTGTTTTGAAGGCGATATGATCGTAATAACCTTAAAATACGAAGTGCGCGTAGGAAGGCAAAATTCTCCCCTAGTAGCGGAGCCAAGAAAGATAGCATGGCAATTAGATCGGCCATGTTAAGAATATTTAAAGTAAATGTTATTTTTTTAGGTGCGATCCAGAACCGCAAAGAATAATCGGCGAATAGATACAATCCGAAAATAACATCAAGTATTTCTATAAAGGGTGAGCCGTAGAAAAAAGTAGATGCCACCAGAAAGGCAATCGTAATTATATCAATAGCAAGCAGTATATAGCGAAAGCGGTGCGCAGATTCGGAATCCCCTTCATATAAATCAAATACTTTTTGTTTTGTTACTGCTAAACTTGTCATAATGCACTGCCAGGCGTTATTTTACATCCGGTTTTCAATATGCCCTTTTATTTAATTCATAAACAGTTTATTTTTACTTAATTGGTAATTTATAGCAAAAGATGGAATCATCTATATCTACAGAACATCTTGAGAGTGTGATCCATAACATTTTACTATTTTTCGGAATAGCTGGTATAGCAGTACCTGTGCTGCAGAAACTCAGAATACCTGCTATCATAGCATATTTGATCTGTGGAATAATTATCGGCCCTTATGGGCTTGCTTCTTTGGTAGATGATTATAAATGGTTGGCTTATTTTACTATCAGAGAAACGGAAACCGTAAAATTACTAGGGGAGTTAGGAATTGTAACTCTTATGTTCATGATGGGGTTGGAACTACCTCTTGATAATTTAAAACGGCTTAAAATATATATATTTGGTATTGGCAGTGTTCAGGTATTAGTTACTTCGTTATTAATATTTTCCATCGCAGTAAGTTTTGGAAATCCAGTTTCAGTAGCAATTCTGATAGCCGCTTCGCTTGCATTATCTTCTACTGCGGTAGTAATGAAGCTATTAGAAGATCGCCAATTAACAAAAAAACATGTTGGAACCTTGTGTTTCTCTATTCTATTGATGCAAGATTTGATGGTAGTACCTATCCTGGTACTTGCCAGTACATTACCTGGCGATGAAAATGAAAGTATTACATGGATACTTTTAACATCTATTTTAATTGGTGCGGCGACAGTTGCAGCCATACTGTTCTTTGGAAAGAGAGTTTTGAATAAATTATTGCATTCCATTGGGCTATCAGAAAATGTAGAATGGCTCCCGGCATTTATAATATTTATAGTTATAGGTTGTGCCGCAATAACAAGCTATGCTGGCCTTACATTGGCGCTTGGAGCTTTTCTTGCAGGTTTACTAATTGCAGAAACTAAACTGAGGCGTGAGGTAGAAGTAATAATAAACCCTCTTAAGGGGTTGCTACTGGGTATATTCTTTCTTTCGATCGGAATGATGATTGATATAGAAGAAGTACTGCGGCATCCATTACTACTAATATTATCGGTAGTAGGGATTTACGCGCTTAAAGCTTTAGTGCTATTCCCAATTTGTTTGTTTTTCAAAGTGCCGGTTAAAAATGCTACGGAGGCATCGTTATACTTAGCCCAGCCTGGTGAATTTGCACTTCTGATATTAGGTGCAGCAATGTCATCTAATCTGCTTCCGGCAGAGGATGTACAGTTCTTTTTATTAGTTACGGCAACAGGTATGGCTCTTACTCCTCTATTATTTAGGTCTGCTCCTGCTGTAACTAGGCTAACAAATAGATTTACTCATAAACTGGACTCAATGAAAAAGCAGTAATGAATATTAAAAAATAAATCACAGGATGAACTATGAGCACAGGCTTACTTGCTTTGCTAGATGATGTTGCTGCACTAGTGAAAGTAAGCGCTGCAACACTTGATGATATCCCGGCGCAAGTAGCAAAAACCAGTGGCAAGGTCTCTGGTATTGTTATTGATGATGCTGCTGTTACTCCCAAATATGTGGTAGGTCTTGATCCTTCGAGAGAACTTCACATTATTTATAATATAGCTAAAAGATCGCTTATCAATAAGCTCATATTCTTAGGGCCAGGAATGCTTCTGCTGGGATATATTGCACCGTGGTTAATACAACCTCTATTAATGGTTGGTGGTGCCTATTTATGTTTTGAAGGGTATGAGAAAGTACATTCAATGTTTAGTAAGCATCAGGGTGCCGAAGACGACAATGTAGAAGTGATCACACCTGAAGAGCTGGAAAAAATAAGAACTAAAAGTGCAATCCGCACCGATCTTATCCTATCTGCTGAAATTATCGCCATCACATACGCTACAGTTGCAGACAAGGACTTGCCAACACAAATTATTGTTATTCTGAGTGTTGCAATCTTAATTACAACTGCTGTTTACGGGTTTGTAGGGTTGATCGTAAAAGCTGATGATATCGGTTTACACATGGCAAATGATAAGCATCATTATATCACCCAAAGTATTGGACGCGGAATTGTGAAGTTCATGCCACATTTTTTAAAGATACTCAGCTATATTGGTACAGCGGCTATGTTATGGGTAGGCGCAGAGATTATCGCACATAGCATACCATTCTTGCATCATCAGTTAGAAAACTTAGAACACTCATTACCTGAAATACCAGCACTTATATGGTGTTTAAAGGCTCTAGTATGTGCTATAGGCGGTATAATTTTAGGTGCTGTAATAGAAAAGGTTATATTACTTTTTCGTAAAGAGAAGCAAAATACCATATGAGGTCAGGCTTATATTTTGTGTTTTATAAGAATTTGGCTCTCCACCTTGAGGCGTTCCTTCGAACTCAGTATACATTTTTAATACTGCCTCCCCCTTTACGCAAAATGCATCATACCTTGTTTCCGATATTTGAAGTGACGCCTCATCTATTTTTGATTGGTAATTATTTTGTTCATAAAAATTAGTTCCTGTGTTGAAAAAATTAGGAAGATATTTAGAAAATAAGCCAATTTTATAATATGGCACAAAG
>JANPLD010000087.1:0-49816 GCA_031426355.1 Alphaproteobacteria bacterium
AGCTACTGATGAACGCATTTACTACCAGATACGGGCTTAAGAATATTATGAGCGCTATTAAGCTAAGGCCATAAACACCGACATATGAAGCTGCTTGCGCAAGATTGATATTTTTCAGCAAAGTGTATCCTGTTAAATTCCAAGGGAAGCCTGTTAGAGCTTGTGCGCGGACTATTTCAGCCATTACCCACATTCCTGAGAAAAAGAGAACCTTTGCTAGGCCTTTATATTTTAATTTGTAAGTTAGATAACAAACAAAGCCTATGTAAAGAGAAAGGTAAGCTGGAATAATGCTTATTGCAAAAGGTACGAGCCACGCAAATTTATCAGGTTGTACAAGTAGGGAATTGGCTATCCAGTATAGGCCTGTTACATGATGGCCAAATGCAAAGAGAAATCCTGCGAGGAATATTTTTTTATAGCCATTAATGGTATCAAGTATCAGCAGGAACAATGTGAAAGAAAGCATTCCCAGCGGAAAATAATTATAAGGGGCAAAGCACAGAGTATATAAATAGCCAAGTAATGGAAGTAATAAATATCTCATGATAAATAAGGTGGGAATAGATTATATCTAATTACCTATTGCCTATAAACTTGGGTGGCTCAATAAATAATCGCATCATCGACCAGAAAATCGACGTTTTCATTGCCGCCATAGTAACTTTTACGCAATTTACCCAGTAATGAGATGTTTTTCATATAGGCGCTTTGGAGTTGTTTGCCAAAATCTGAGTTGATGGAATTAAAGCTTATGCCCTTAACTGAAATAGAAGAAGTTTTTGCGAGTTCAGCATCAGTAAAATGGAAGCCGAGATGTTTGTCTGCGTAAACTTTAGTTGATACTATTTTAGCCATATCAACTGCTATGGATGGCTCCGGATTGCCGTTTCCAAATGGGGAGAGCTTTTCCATTTCATTGGCAAGTTTTAAAGTTAGGGATGATACCCTTAGACCTAAATTGACATTAGTAAAATTGTCGTTGGAATATTTGGCGTAATCATTTTCTATCATTTTATTTAGATAGTCATGAAGGAGTAATATATTCTTTTTTTCAACGGTGAAACCCGCCGCGGCTTTGTGTCCGCCACCTGAAACTATAAGCCCTTCGCCGATGGCGTTGGCAATTGCAGAGCCGATATCAATACCGCTGACACTTCTTGCTGATGCCTTGCCTATCTCCTGGTTTACTGAGATAACTGCGGTTGGTTTATCAAAGGCTTCTTTTATTCTTCCTGCGACAATGCCTATAATTCCGGGGTGCCATGTCTCCGAATGAACTATTATCATAGGGGAGGATTTGGATATTTTATCTGCTTGGTTCATGGCCTCTTCTAGTATCCTTTTTTCAATTTCCTGACGTTCCTTATTCAAGTTATTCAAAGTATCTGCGATCTCAAGAGCAGAAGTGTAATCATTTTCTGAAAGTAATTTTGCACCGAGGGAGCAATCTCCTATTCTGCCAGCGGCATTGATTCTTGGCCCTAGTAAAAAGCCTAAGCTGTAAACATCTGCCCTGTCTTTAAGGCCTGCTATATCGCAAAGTGCGTTCAAGCCTTGGTTCTTCCTTTTTGAAAGTATTTTCAGGCCTTGTGAAACATAGGCGCGGTTAAGGCCTTGGAGTGTCATAACGTCACATACTGTTCCAAGTGCTACCAGATCTAGAAGTTCTAATAACTGTGGTTCCTGATTACTGCTATAAAAACCTTTTTCACGGAGCTTTCTATTAACTGCGATACAGGTTAAGAATGCTAGTCCTGCGGCGCAGAGATTCCCTAAATTGCTTGTGTCATCAAGCCTGTTCGGATTTATCACAGCAATTGCGGCGGGTAGAACTCCCGTGCTTAAATGGTGATCAACAACGACTACATCAAGGCCAATATTTTTTGCATGTTCAAGGGGCTGGAAAGATAAGATGCCGCAATCAAGCGTCATAACCAGATCAACCCCACCTGTTTTCAAGCTAACGAGAGCTTCGGTATTTATGCCATAGCCTTCAGATATCCTGTCAGGAATATAAATGGCATTTTTTATTCCGACTGATTTGAAGAATCTGGTCATGATCGCTGAGGAGGTGGCGCCATCAACGTCATAATCACCGTAAACTGCGATATTTTCTTTATTTATAATGGCGTTTGCTATCCTTTCCGAGCCTTTATCCATATCCATTAAAGTGAAGGGGTCGGGGAGGTGGTCTTTGATCTTTGGTTCCAAGAACCTTGGTACATCTTCAAGGTTTATGTTCTTTTGCGAAAGGAGTTCCCCTACCAGGGTTGAAACTCCGTATTTTTGATATACTGAAAGGGCGTAATTGTGGTTAGTTTCCCTTAATTTCCACAATTTTCCTTTCAGGGAGACTTTATTTTCAAATCTGAATTGCATTAGATGCCAACTACCTATAAATAACTCAATAATAAACTAAATAGCTGAAGGCTTTGAAAATTGAAAGGAAAGGATTGCTGCTGATATTGTCTTCGCCATCGGGTGCGGGCAAAACTACTATCTCAAAAAAACTTATGGAGTTTGATGGTGAGATAGCGATGTCAGTTTCTGCAACTACACGTCTAATGCGTGCGAATGAGGTAGATAGTAAAGATTATTATTTTGTCAGCCATGATAAGTTCAATGACATGATTGATAAAGATGAATTCCTTGAACATGCTGAAGTATTCGGGAATTATTATGGTACGCCTAAAAAACCTGTTTATGACAGGCTTGAGGAAGGTAAAGATGTTCTTTTTGATATAGACTGGCAGGGCACTATCTCACTTCAGGAAGAATGTGAAGAAGATGTTGTTAGCATATTTATACTCCCGCCTTCGATGGAAGAGCTGGAGCGTCGTTTAAGATCTCGCGGACTTGATGATGAAGAGGTGATACAGAAGAGAATGTCAAAAGCGGCTGATGAAATTTCCCACTGGGAAATATATGATTATGTTATAATAAATGATGATGTTAATAGAACAACTGAACTGGTAAAAAATATACTTGATGCTGAAAGGAATAGAAGGTTCAGGCTTGAGGGACTGCAAAAATGCGTAAGTAATTTATTAAAATGAAACTTCTGTTACCTCGTTCGGTAATCAATTTCCAAGAGGCGCTAAGAATCCAGCGCAGAACGATATTTGCCCTTTATTTCAGGGAAATGTTAACGCGTTTTGGTAAATATAACCTTGGGGTTATGTGGGCGCTGTTTGAGCCAATTGTTCACGTTGCAGTACTATCCCTTATATTTTTTGCGGCTTCACGGAATACTTATCATTTTGAATATCCTATTTTTGTAATGACTGGGATTCTGCCATGGATATTATTTAAGAACATAATCAGTAGGTCGCTAAATGCGGTGTCTTCCAATGCCGGACTGTTCTTTTATAAAAATGTAAAACCTATAGATACTATTTTAGCGCGCGCGGTGCTGGAGCTTAATGTGCATATATATGTTACCATAGTTCTGTTTTTTATCTTTTACCTTATGGGGTTTGATATAAGTTTTGATAATTTCCCTTTTTATGTTGCAACCATTTTAACGCTGTTCATATTTGCGCTTGGGCTTGGGATATTACTATCGGTGATGGCGGCTTTCAGTGATGAGGTTCAGAAGATAATCACCATGTCATTCCGCCCGATGTATTTTATATCTGGAATTTTCTTTTCTATTTCGATTGTGCCAGAACCGGCAAAAACTATCCTGTTATATAACCCGATGATACACGCTATCGAGCTGGTGAGAAGGGGTTTTGACAGTTCTTTTGATTCCGGTAATGCAAGTTATTCGTTTCTTTTCATGTGCGCTGTAACGTCGCTTGGCCTCGGGTTATATTATTATCATCTTAACTGGAAGAGGATAATAGACAAATGAGTATTGAACTTAAAAACGTTACCAAATTTTATGATACTGATGAGGGTAGGAAATATATACTCAGGGATGCTTCAATTGTTTTTCCATCAGGTGTTAATATTGGCATTCTGGGTAAGAACGGGGTTGGTAAATCATCATTGCTGAAACTTATTGGCGGCGCAACTTATCAGGATAGGGGGCGAATACACAGTGATGAGAATATTTCATGGCCAATTGGGTTCAAGGGTTGTTTACAAGGTGGTTTAACGGCAAGGCAGAATGTTGCTTTTGTATGCATGCTAATGCAGCAGAGTCGCTTTAATACAAAGCGTATAATTGATTTTGTTTATGAATTTTCTGATCTTGAAAAATCCTTTGATCTGCCTATCAGAACCTATTCAACCGGGATGAAGGCAAAGCTTGGTTTTGCCGTTAGCCTTTCGTTTGATTTTGATACTTACCTTATTGATGAAATGCTTTCCGTGGGTGATGTTGCTTTTAAGAAAAAATCCAAGGCGGCTCTGAAGGAAAAGATACAGAAAAGTAGGGTGATACTGGTTTCCCATTCTGCCAAGAAGATAAAGGATTTTTGCCAGAAAGCCGTGATAATGAATGAGGGTAAACTGACTTTGATAGATGATGTGAAAACGGCTATTGAACAATATAAAAAACTAGTTAGTAATAGTTTAGAAGACCAGTCAAAAAGCGCAAAAAAGGAAGCGGAAGATGACGATGATTAAACAAAATATAGTGAGAGTATCCCTCAGGATGCTCGACAGGAAATCATATAAGATATCCTTCAGGGTGGCGCTGCTTATTGTTGTGTTGATAGTTTCATCTTACTTGTTATTTTTCCAAGCAGACAGATATGCTTCCACAGCGAAGTTGGTGGTAAGGCAGCTTGCGAATTTTGAAAGTTCCAGCCTTAGTCTTTCAAATATACTTTCGGGAAATGTGGGTAAATCTGATGATTCATCAATTATAATAGAATATATCAGATCCAGAGAGATGATGCAGTATCTTGATGAGAAGCTTGACCTCCGAAGATTATTTTCGAGGAAAGAAGCGGATGTTTTCTCGTCAATGAGCTCTGATGCTGATGAAGATTCATTATATAGTTTTTACCTGCAATTCGTTAAGGCTAAAACATCAAATGATTCCCCGATAATTAACCTTGAAGTTCAGGGTTTTAATTCTGATGATGCGGAAGAAATTGCCGAGCTTATAATAAAGCAGTCAGAATCTTTTATAAATAAAATATCCAAAGATACTGCTCGCCAGCAGCTGGATTTCATTCGTAAGGAAGTTGTTATCTCGGAAGAAAATATACTAAGTGCGCAGGAAGACCTGCAAAAGATACAGGAAAAATTTAACGCCCCTGACCCATCTGCGGAAGTTCTCTCAACTGTAACTTTAATTTCTGAGCTGGAAAAGAAATTAAGTTTTAACCGTATTGACCTTAATAAAATCAATGCATCGCAGTCTGATTCAACTGCCGCAAAAAATATAGAAAGCGAAATAAAAGCAATTGATGACGAAATTCAGAAGCAGAAACAAAGAATAATAAAAACTGGTTCTGAAGATATTGCAGAGAATATGAATATGCTGTTTGAATATAAGAACAGTGAGAGGAAGTTAGATTTTGCGGTTGATGCGCATAAGGCAGCGCTCGCGGCTCAGGAAAAGGTACGTACAACTTCCGCGCAAAACCTTAAAAAGCTTGTAGTTATAACTGGCCCGACAACTGAATCAGAAGCAAGGTATCCGAACAGGTTATATAACCTTTCATTATTCTTGTGTTCTGTAGCCTTGATATATTACATAATAAAAGCTACATATTCAGCAATACTTAGCCATAGAGCGATTCAGTAAATTGCTATGAAGTTTTTTACAATTTTCATTTTTCTTTTGTTCTTTTCTTATGCATCCTATGCTGAAAGAAATTCTGAAATTGATTACAAGATAGGGATTAAATCTGGAGCACATAGTGGTTGTGATGAAGGTGGCTGTGGTTTATCAATAAATGAATTTAATAAAAAATGTGATCCGATAAATTATTATTGTTTGAATTATAGCTCTACAGAATGTTCAAAGATAAATTATTCCAGTTCTAATGCTAAAGAGTGTATAGATAGTTCAGACTCAGATAATTGTTTTGGGGAATGGGATAAAGAAATAAAATTATTTAATTCTGAGCAGGATTGTAAATTTTTTTATAAAAACTCTATAAAAAAAGCTATAAAGCATAAAGAAAAAAGAGAAAAACTTAATGAAAAATATTTGAAGCTTTGTAAGCCAAATCAAGCTTATTGCGTGAATTCGAATTGCACTATTTATAAACATGAAGTTCCTTCTATAAAAAATGAATTTTGTGTTAAAGCATGTAAGTTTTTTTTAAGTGATCTTCCTGATCTTTCTAATGATTGCGATAAAGTAGGCAATGTTACTAATGATGAATTTTGGAGAATACAAAATCATCATAGTGAAAATGTGAAAACAGAAATTAAGCCAGAAATAGACTGTAATAATTTGACTCCGGAAGTAAAAGAAAATGCAGAAATCTTGACGAAATGCCCGGTTCAGTTAATGCCTTTATTTTGTGAACAAGGTTGTGGAAAAACTTATGATAAATATAAAATTAAAAAAGATTCTGATGGAAAAGATATAGTATCCTGCATTGATAATACTCCGGTAACTCCTAAAACCATTGTTAACAACGGTGAAGCTAAATGGAATAGCGAAGATGATGTAAGAATGGGCTGTATGTATGTTGAAGGCAGGAAAAATCCTGATATTATATATAAAATGTATGAGGCCGTAGAGCAATCTTTTAAAGACGAAGGTAAAGATTTAAGGGATAAGAATATGCTTTTAAAATTGTCAGAAAGTTTTTTTAATGATTATAATAATCAGGCTGAAAAGAATTATAAAATATTAAATATGAAAAATTCTTCTTGGTGCATAAGGGAAAATCTGGTTTATGATAATAAGGATCTTGGTAAATATTTTAAATGTGCAGGAAAGTTAAAATAATAAAATTATGAATATAATAGCAGCTCAATCAGTAATTAAGGCCGGGAAAGTTAATATCTCTAATGAATTACCATTCGCTTTGATATCTGGCCCATGTCAGATAGAGAGCGAATCACATGCTATGATGACGGCGGAGAAGCTTGTTAAAATAACTGAGAAGCTTGGCATTCCGTTTATATATAAAAGTTCATTTGATAAAGCGAATCGTACTTCGCTTTCAGCGCAAAGGGGTGTTGGTCTGGAAGCTTCACTTCTTATATTTGAGAAGGTTAAAAAAACTTTTGGATGCCCGGTGTTGACAGATGTTCATAATGAACTTCACTGTAAAATTGCTTCTGAAGTTGTTGATGTTCTGCAAATTCCTGCGTTCTTATGTCGCCAGACTGATCTTCTGGTTGCGGCTGCAAAAACGAACAGAATTGTTAATGTTAAGAAAGGTCAGTTCCTTGCGCCATGGGATATGAAAAATGTTGTGGATAAAATCGTAAAGTCAGGAAATTCCAACGTTATGGTCACTGAGCGCGGTGCCAGCTTTGGTTATAATACATTAGTTTCTGATTTCCGCGCGCTTCCTATAATGGCAGAGCAAACCGGTATGCCTGTTATATTTGATGCGACTCATTCGGTTCAGCAGCCGGGCGGGCAGGGTAAGGCTAGTGGAGGTGACAGAAGGTTTGTTGAAACCCTTGCACGCGCTGCAATTGCAGTTGGTGTTGCGGGTGTATTCATGGAATCTCATCAGGACCCTGATAATGCGCCATCTGATGGGCCGTGCATGGTGAAACTTTCTGATGTTGAAGAGTTACTCAAAACGCTTCAGGAATTTGATATTATTGCGAAAAGAAGGAAATAGATTTTTCCCATCTATCCTTGCAAATCTGGTCAGAAAACCTATAAAAATAGTCTAAGTTCATAATTTTTATAGGTAGAAAAATGTCTCCTGCGAAATCTTCTTTGAAAGCTAAAGTTGATCCGATAATGGATCCTAATTTTGTCATCACTTCAAAACCATTTCCGAATTCCAAAAAGATCTATGTTGAAGGTGAGATGCATAAAGATATCCGCGTTGCAATGCGTGAGATACATACTTCTTCGAAAGCGGGTGAGAAGCCACTCAATGTGTATGACCCGTCAGGGATATATACTGACGAAAATGCAAGTTTTGATATACGCAAGGGATTGCCAAAGATTCGTGATAGCTGGATAAAAGCACGCGGGGATGTTGAGGAGTATGAAGGAAGGCAGGTTAAGCCTGAGGATAATGGTTTGAAAGCGAGTCAATTATCTGAGGCAACTGGTGAAGAATTATTCCAGTTCCCGAATAAGAAACCACTTTGTGCTAAAGCGGGGAAGAACGTTTCACAGATGCATTATGCGCGTCAGGGAATCATTACACCTGAAATGGAATATATTGCGATACGCGAGAATATGGGCAGGAGTTTGCTGCCGCAGAATACCAAAGGCGGTTATAGCTGGGGCGCAAGTATACCGAAGCAGATAACACCTGAATTTGTGCGTGATGAAGTTGCGAGAGGTCGTGCTATTATTCCTTCAAATATAAATCACCCGGAGTCTGAACCAATGATAATCGGGCGGAATTTCCTTGTTAAGATAAACTCAAATATCGGTAATTCGGCGGTTACTTCTTCAATCGGTGAAGAGGTTGAAAAAATGGTGTGGTCATGTCGCTGGGGTGGGGATACTTTGATGGATCTTTCTACCGGCAAAAATATTCACACGACGCGTGAATGGGTGATACGAAACTGCCCGGTTCCGGTTGGTACGGTTCCAATATATCAAGCGCTTGAAAAAGTTGGTGGTATAGCTGAAGAGCTCACATGGGAAATATTCCGTGATACATTAATTGAGCAGGCAGAGCAGGGCGTTGATTATTTCACGATTCACGCGGGTGTGCGACTTCCATTTGTACCGCTAACTGCAAACCGTGTTACGGGAATAGTTTCGCGTGGTGGTTCAATCCATGCAAAGTGGTGTATTGCTCATCATAAGGAAAATTTTCTTTATACGAATTTTGAAGAGATATGTGAGATCATGAAAATGTATGATGTTTCATTCTCGCTTGGTGATGGTCTGCGCCCAGGTTCAATTGCAGATGCGAATGATGCGGCGCAATTTGCGGAGCTTAAAACACTTGGTGAACTTACGCAGATTGCATGGAGGCATGATATCCAGACCATGATAGAAGGGCCGGGGCATGTACCGATGCACCTTATCAAAGAGAATATGGATAAGCAGCTGGAATCATGTGGTGAGGCGCCTTTCTATACTCTCGGGCCACTTACAACTGATATAGCGCCGGGTTATGACCATATAACTTCCGGTATCGGGGCGGCTATGATTGGCTGGTTCGGCACGGCGATGCTTTGTTATGTTACGCCGAAAGAACATCTTGGTTTGCCTGATAAGAACGATGTGAAAACCGGTGTTATCACTTACAAAATAGCGGCGCATGCTGCGGATCTTGCGAAAGGCCATCCTGGTGCACAGATGCGTGATGACGCGTTATCACGTGCGCGTTTTGATTTCAGGTGGGAAGACCAATTTAACCTTTCGCTTGATCCTGAAACTGCGAAAAGTTACCATGATGAAACCCTTCCCGCGGACGGCGCCAAGACAGCGCATTTCTGCTCTATGTGCGGCCCGAAATTCTGCTCGATGAAGATCACGCAAGAAGTAAGGGAGTTTGCGAAAGTTAGCGGTGCAATTCCTGTTGAATCAACTAAACAAAATGATGAAACAACTAACTCTGCTGAAGTAGAAAATTCCTACAATGAAATGTCCCAAAAATTTAAGGAAATGGGTTCAGAGGTTTATGTGAAATTAGAAACTGTGTAGAAACCTAGTTTCTTATCAAAATTATAATTTATAAAAGATTTATTATATTCTTGGCCTCACGCTATTTTTTTCCTTATTTGTTAGGTGTAATGATTCTTCTTTTGAGAGTTCTAAGATGTTTACTTTTTTTTCAGTTTGATCGAAAAATAAAAAAACTTCCCCAACACCAAAATTTTCCTGCTGCCTTTTCAGTAAGTGTGTCTTAAGAAACTTAGATTCATTGTGCAAAAGTATTCTTGTGTATATAATTGTTTTTAGTATTACATTTGGCTTTGGAAGAAGATTATTTCTCATATTTAAGAGAGATAATGCTGTTGCTTTTGAAGCTTCATCCGGAGAATATTTTACTCTCTCTTCATTAGAATGGTTGATAGCGCTTAAAAATTGGGGGGAATTTGATCTGGAAGAAAATTAAGCGAATTCACCATCATTTTTCTAACTAAAATCGTATCATCGGGTCCCCAGCTTTTTGTGGCGTTTTCATCAAACCCAGAAACTTTATAAAAATCCTCTTTTCTCATAGCCATTCTACCGCCAACGCTAACGGTACTAATTTTAGAAGCTTTTCCAAAAGTTGATGATATATGATTTACGAGCGCATCTACACATAAAAAACCTTTCGGCTTTTTTTCAAAATAATCTGCTACATATTGTGCAAATCCTTTTCCTGTAAAGTTATCAGCATCTAAACTGCATAATATATGTTTTTTTTCATGAGCAAAGCGGCCATGCTCTGCAGCGATTCGATGAACTAAATTTTTGGCATGAGGAAAATTAAAACCAATAGCGCCAGGATAATTAGCTATTAAAAGTTTTCCAGTTACTATTTCATTAGGGAAGTTTATTTTTAGCTTTTCATAGGCTTCCATATCTCCATATGTGAGAACTACAAATTCAACATTTGGATAATCAACATTATCGTTTATATTGTTTTTTAAAGTTTGAGCTAGGTGATCCCACCTGCCTTTACAAGTGGTGCAAAAAGAAATTTTTATATCTTGTTTTGGCATAACATAGGATATGTTTTTTTGCTTATTATGAGTAAATAACATTTTAATTCAAGGGGATATTTTAAAAATTGAGTAAGTTGGGTTTCTATAAAATTAAAGTTCCATTTTTAATTCAAAATTTTTCTTTATCCGGTAATAAATGTGGGGTGACATTTTGTAGTTAAGGTAGTAAATTTTTTGAATTATAAATATTTTTCTAGTTTTTATGTCCAACATCTTCATCATAGACCTTATCTATACAAAACCGCTTACGGAGATAGATAAACTCGTTGTGGAACATAGGGCGTATCTTGATAAATTTTATGCTTCCAAACATCTGATATTTTCTGGTAGGAAGAACCCGCCAACGGGTGGGGTTATAGTGGGGATGTTTGCTGATAGGGAGGAAGCGGAGAGCTTTGTTGCAGGTGACCCGTTTAAAATTCAAAATTTGGCTGAATATAAAATAACCGAATTCAATCCGGTAAAGTATAACGCGCAAGTAAAAGAAATATTAGGTTTTTAATATGAGAGAACAGCACCAGTATATTAGGAAGTTTTACCTTGAGTTGTCTAATCCTAGAGAAACTCAATTTGAATTTGATGATGAGGGAGTAGAAAAAGATAATCCTTCAGGAAGGAATTTGTTTACTGCAGCGCAGAAAGTTTGTGAGAAAAACTTGGATAACTGGAAAAGTAAAACTCAGGATAGTATAGGAGTAACTAAAATAGTTTTAACTAAAACAACTATAGAAGATGAAATTGATAAGGATTTTCTAACTTTTAGAATTTCAGATAAAAAAGGGAATTTGCATCATTTGTACATATCAAGAACCCTATCAGATGATAAAACTAATATTGAATATGGGATTGCTTTTGTAAGCCCAACTCTACAGCATACACCTGAACATTTTATAGAAGATATTTACAAAGAAATTAAAAAGCTGCCAATTTATGGCAGTAGAATCAAAGATAGGCTTGATAATGATAGGGGTGATGATGATAGTCAGAGAACAAAACCTAATCCTAAAAAACCAAAGCCAAAGCCAGTTCTTTCTGGCCGTGAATGATTAATCCTCACGTTTAATATCAGCCCGTTTTATTACTGAAAATTGATTGAATAACAGATCAGCTAGTTTATTCCGAACGGCTTCTTCGGCTGCTTTGGCGAGATGGTTCTCAAGTGCCTGTATAACTTTCTGCTGGTGCATTAGCCAGCGTTCTGCGTCAGTGTAGGATATCGCTTTATTGTTTTTTTCACTAGTTTGTAATTGGTTAGTATCAGAGCTTATTTCAGGTTTTAGTTTTCTTCTGACGGTAGAAACATCATTATATAGTCTTTGCAATAAGCCATTACCTGATATCTTGGCGAGATGTTCGTTGAAATCAATATCGCTTGATTCAATTTTTAATGCTTCTTCATCACTTTCAACTTCTGAAATTTCCTTAAGTAGGTCAATATCACGAAGGGATGCGTTGGTTGCGGCCATCATGGCAATCTGCGGTTCAAGCATTATACGTATCTCAACCAGTTCGGAAGGTTTGAAATTGCCAAGCTGGTTATCTATGTTTTTTAATAGAGTAGTTGTAACTTTAGTGAAAGTGCCTGCGCCTATGCGCCTTTCAAGGTAACCGCTTTCAACAAGTTTATGCATGGCCGCGCGAAGGGTGGTTCTGTTAACATTGAGGCTTTCGGCGATCTCCCTTTCAGGTGGAATGCGCTCCCCTTCAGCGTAAGGGCTGCTGGCAAGGTAAGATTGTAAACGTTTATAAACCTCATCAACGTTTGAGTATTTCTTCTTTTTATTGTCGCTAGTCATAATTAGTCTTTGAAAAATAAAAATATATTCTATTTATAAAGAAAAAATTATATTTATGTCGAAAATAATTCAACTTACATTTCTTACTTTACTTCTCACATCATGCGAAACCATGCAGGCCCTTGATAAAGGCCTTTATGATGTGACTGACAGAGTTACTACGAAGGACCTTGTTACAGGTCAGAGAACGCTTTCCACAGCTAACAGGGACAAGCAGATAGCGCAGGGGAACCAGGCGGCTGAACAAGTAATGAATTCATATATTGAGAAAGGTGCAAAGCTTAATGCGCAGTTAAATGCAGGCCAGTATAATAGGGCGATGGCTATATTTGAAAGGGTTCACGCTGTATCACACACAAGAAATGAGCAATGGACTTTAGTATTACTGCCAGATACTGATTTTAACGCTTTCGTAACAGGCGGTACATATATTTTCATTAATAAAGGTCTAATGGACCAGCTTTCATTTGATGATGAGATAGCGGCTGTTATCGCTCATGAAATAGCTCACGTTTCAGCGAACCATATATTTGAAAAGGACGGCGCGATGATGGCATCAGCTATTGGCCGTAGTAAAGTTTCGCAAACCAATAGTTTCCAGGCAGGTTACAGCACCAATGATGAAGCAGAGGCTGACAAGATAGGCATACTTTATATGGCGCTTGCCGGTTATGATCCATATTCAGCCGGACGTATCTGGCAGAAAATGTATAATAAAAAAGGTAATGCCGGACAGATGGTGCAGTCACACCCGATCAGTTCTGACAGGATGAGTGCCGCAAATAAAGTGGCGGAATCAGTTAAGAAATACCAGATCCCGGGAGAGATAAATCCTGATTTTGCTTCTATATTAAAAGCTAATACGCTTTACCAAACCCAAGGGGATGTGGTTGGGCCACAGCTTGGTTCTACTAATTTGAATACTAATATTCCTGCATCGCAGCAGAATTCCCAAGTGCCGGTTGGTTCTGGTTTAGTATCTGCATTGCAGACTGCTTCTGATTATTACCAGAAGAAGGAAAGTGCAAAATCACAAGGCCTGCAGCAAACATACAGGGTTACTACGCTTCAGGAGATACAGAAAAATATGCAGATAGCGGGCGGTAAAATGGTAGATGCGAATAATTTTGATATGCAGATACAATATAAGGGCACAACGCCGGTTGCGAACCTTGCAATAATGGCGGTTTCAGAAAGTAACTCATCTTTATACAGGCATACACAAACTGTTAACCCAGGTGATATCTTCACGGCGAATTTCAGTTCATCGATATTACAATCGGCTGATGGGCAGAAACCGAAGATCAAACTTGTTGTTGATGAAGGTAATTACGTTGCTCAGTAATTTTATGGAGCCCGTCATTGCGAGTGAAAGCTCTATCAGCTTAAGCGTAGCAATCCAGAAATAGTGATAACGCGTTTAATATTTCTGGATTGCTCTCGCCGCGCTAACGCTGGCGCAGCGGGTCGCTCGCTTTAGCTCGCTCGCAATGACGATTCAAGGCTAAGGATAAAGTAATTTTTTTCTCCAGCCTTTGGAAGTTTTTTCATAAACTTCCCTGTTGTGGATGCGGAAATTTCCAGCTTGCCAGAATTCCATATAATCGGGAATTATTCTCCAGCCGCCCCAGCTGGTTGGTCGTGGTATATCTTTATCTTCAAATTTCTTTCTGGTCTCTTCCAGTTCTTTCAAAAATGTTTCCCTTGAAGAAAGCTCCTGTGACTGTTTTGAAGTTATTGCTCCTATCCTGCTTTCAAGAGCCCTTGAGTCAAAATACTCATCGCTTTCCTGCTTGGAAACTTTTTCAACTTTTCCTTCGAGGCGGATCTGTTTATCAAGTGCGGGCCAGTAAAAACATAAAGCTGCAAAAGGATTTTCTTTTATGTTCAGGGATTTTCTTCCAGAATAATTCGTGAAAAAAACAAATCCTTTTTCATCAAAATTCTTAAGCAGAACAATTCGCGCTGAAGGCCTACCGTTTTTATCTGCTGTTGCAAGACACATTTCGGTGTGGTCTTTTATTTTATTATTGTTTTTTGCTTCGTCAAACCATTCTGAAAATTTATCGATGAGATTTTTATCCATATAATTTTTGGTTAAGAATTTTTTAAATATATGTTGCTAATTTACCTAAGTGAAATAATATAAATCATACTGAAGTTTAATATACGAAAGTCAAAAATAAACAAATTCATTTGCGGGTAAATTTATGGTCCTCAATCTCCAAGTTCCTGAAAAAATAAATCTCAAACCAACTATAACGGTTGTCGGGGTTGGTGGTGCGGGTGGTAATGCCGTCAATAATATGATCGAATCCGGCTTGGACGGAGTGAAATTCGTTATCGCAAATACGGACGCGCAGGCGATCGATGAATCAAAGTCTGGAAATAAGATACAGCTTGGTGTTTCAGTGACGCAAGGCCTTGGCGCAGGTTCATATCCTGAAGTTGGTAAAGCAGCGGCTGAGGAATCAATGGAAGATATACTTGATTATCTGCAAGGCAGTAACATGGTATTTGTAACCGCTGGTATGGGCGGTGGTACTGGAACGGGAGCTGCTCCCGTTATCGCGCGCTTGGCGCGTGAGCAAGGTATTTTAACAGTTGGTGTTGTTACAAAGCCTTTCCATTTTGAAGGTACACACAGAATGCGTGTTGCAGAACTTGGATTACAAGAACTGCAAAAATATGTTGATACGATGATCGTTATCCCGAACCAGAATCTTTTCAGGGTTGCGGATAAGAATACTACTTTACAGCAGGCATTTAATCTTGCGGATTCAGTTTTGAAATCGGGTGTTCGCGGAATTACTGACCTGATGGTGATGCCTGGTCTTATCAATCTTGATTTTTCAGATGTTCGTGCCGTAATGAGCGAAATGGGTAAAGCGATGATGGGTACTGGTGAAGCAGAAGGTGAGAACCGCGCAATCAAAGCGGCAGAAGCTGCAATTGCAAACCCGCTTTTAGATAATGTTTCAATGCAAGGAGCAAAAGGCGTTCTGATAAATATCACTGGTGGTCCTGACCTTACATTATTTGAAGTTGATGAAGCTGCAAACCGTATCAGGGAAGAAGTTGACGAGAACGCTAATATAATTTTCGGTTCTACTTTTGATTCTGCACTTGAAGGTAGATTACGTGTATCAGTTGTTGCAACCGGTATAGATAATGAAGCGCAAAAAACGGTTATCTCATTTGGCGCTGCAAACAGAGTAAATAATTTCAGGCAACCTGCGCAAGGTAACCAGCAGGCTGATGCTGTAAGAAAGGCTGAGGAAGATGAATTTGCTGACAGTCAGGTTTTTATGAGTAAAGAGCCTGTAACTCCTGAAGTTGCAACTCAGAATACTCAACCAGCGGCTCCTATGTTCAACCCGAACAGAAACCAGCAGATCGAAAGCGATAATAGCAGGGCGCCACGCCAGCAGACTTCTGGCAATGGTCTCTTTGGTTCACTTTTCTCAAGGAATAAGGAAGTGGCAAATCCTCAGGAGGCGACAGTGACTGAGCCTCATCAGGCAAGAAGGCCAGCTTATGATGAAGAGCTTGATATACCTGCTTTCATGAGACGCAAAAATAATGGTTAATTTGCTGATTTAATATCTGCTTATAATAGAAGCGCTTGGCAAATATAATTTCCAAACTGACGAATTTTATACTGCCACCGAGATGTTTGTGCGGCAAAAAAATTGTTGCTGAAAATAATTCCATCTGCGGAGAATGTTATGGTGACTGCGGTATAGTTAACGCGCTTGAATGCCATAAATGCGGTAATCCTCAAGAATTTGATTTTGGTAAACATGCTATTTGCGGGGAGTGTATTTCGAATGAGCCTGCTTTTGATCAGGCAAGGTTTGCGTTTAAATATAATGCCCTTACTGCAAGGATAATTACAAGGATGAAATATGGGGATAAGACGCAGTCAGTTAAGAAAGTCGCTGATTTTATGATCTCCAAGATCCCGGCTTTTGAGCAGAGGCCTGATATTATAACTTCAATACCTATCAGTAATAAAAAATTATTTTCCAGAAAGTTTAACCAGTCGGCAGATATTACGAGCCATATCTCAAGGGCGACCAATATAATGTCTGACAATCATATTCTGCGCAGGGCGAAAAATGTTCCACCGCAAGCGTCACTTAAAAGAGCAGAAAGGTTAAAGAATATGAAAGGTGTTTTTATAATTGACCGTAAAAAACTTGATAAGATAAAAGATAAAACGATACTCCTGATAGATGATGTAATGACCACCGGCGCAACTATCAATGAGGCGACTGGAATACTTAAGAATTCAGGGGTTTCTAAAGTATATGTGCTTACATTTGCAAAAACTTTTATAGGTGAATAATGGGCGATAATCATAACCATGAACATGGATATTCCTTCGCGGATAAATTGGCAGAGAGCAAGTATGGGAAGATACTGTGGTTCTGCTTATGGTCAAACCTTGGAATGTTTGTTGTCCAAATAATCTCAAGTTATATTTCTGGTTCACTTTCACTGCTTGCAAGTTCAATAGATTTTGTCTCTGACGCTATAAATTACGGGATAAGCATTTATGTTCTTAAATCGAATTTTTCTATTAAGGCCAAGGCTTCCATCCTGAAGGGGTTCACTATTTTAATTATGGGATTCTGGGTGGCTTATGAAGCTTTTATTAGGGAAGCAACTTCGGTAGTTTTACCTGATTCCCTGATAATGGCAGTGATATCTATTGGCGCCATATCAGTTAATCTTGTATGCGCGGTACTTCTTTACAGATCGCGCAATAAGGACAGTAACACTTATTCAGTATGGATATGTAGCCGTAATGATGTATTTGAGAATATGCTGGTGCTGGCCGCAGCAGGCCTTGTAAGTATATTTTCGACAAACATTCCGGATATAATCGCAGCGTTGATACTTGTGTTACTTGCGGTAACTTCTGCCTATAATATATTTCGTTATGCGTATTTGGATTTGAAAAAAGATAAAAAAAATATATAAACTATATTTTACATTTTATAGTTCCTTACCCATATAGTTTCTATGTCTGAGCAGCCGCAAAATTTTGAGAAATATCTCCGCGATAAGCTCAAAGATAAGAACTACGCGAAAATGTTCCTAAAGGAAGCTTTGGATTCTGCTGTTGAAAATGGTGAGTTTGAAGATTTTCTGATATCATTAAAAGTAATGGCGGGTGCTAAAGGCGGGATGAGCAAACTTTCCAAGCAAACTAAATTGACAAGGCAGAGCCTTTACAAAGCACTTTCATCAAAAGGTAACCCGACTCTGCTTACGCTTGATAAGATATTAAAAAATCTTGGATATAGATTAACTTTAGAATCTGTAAAGAAGCAGGCTTAAATTATTATTGCTCATTATTAGTGGTCAGAACGGAATAACCATCTAGGTTGTAAGGCTGTTGTTGTGGCTGGTTTTGCTGTGATGGTGGATTGTAAGTTATAGGTGCCGCAGCAGGTTGGTTCCTGTATGGGGAAGCGCCTGCAACAGATTGGCAGCCACGTATGTCATAAACCTTTCTAAGATATTCAACCCTTGAGTCAGCCGCTGTAATGGCTTCATCTGCATTCATATAAGTGTCTATATAACCCAGTGGCATTATTATTGATTTTACACCAAGAGATTTTTTCTCTTCCGCTTGTTTTTTGTAAAATTCTGCATCATTTATCTCAAGGAGTATGTCGCTGCATGAAAGTTCCCTATCATTCTTTTTCATTGGCTCTACTTTTACTGAGTCTTCACCGCATGAAGTTATTAAGACAGAAAGAAAAGATATGAATAATAATTTTTTCATAAAACCTTATAGTTATGTGGATCAGAGCTAATTCTATTAATAAACCTTGGATTTTCAAGGGTTATTAGGTAATAAGATTAAATTTATGCATCACACAGAAGGAAAATCCATTAAGGAAAAGCTCATTGAGCTTGATAATATCTCGTCCGAGATGGTCTCTATTCATGAAATTACTGAGGTTTTAGGGCGAAATGCTTCCCATTTGCTTATAATAATACTGGTTTCCCCACTTTTACTGCCTATTACAGCTATCCCAGGTATGTCTCAGGTGTTTGGTTTTGCAATGATAGTATTGATGGCGCAGTTGCTATTTGAAAGAAGAATATTGTGGCTGCCTGAGAGAATATCTAAAAAAATGATAAAAAATGAGTCCCTGAAAAAGATTACTCATTTACTGATAAAATACCATAAGAAGATTGAAGCTTTCGTTAAGCCGAGAATTCCTATGCTGACATCAGTTGGTGCTTTGAAAGTACATTATATATTTCTGATATTTACAGTTCTGGTTCTGGCTTTGCCATTCCCGGCACCATTTGCAAACACCATACCGGCGCTTGCTATAATATTAATCACTTTTGGGATTATTGAGAAGGAGGGGGTGTCAATTATCATTGGTTATATACTAGGGATAATTGGAACACTTTATATGTATTTTGTCTTTATGCTCGGTAAGGAATTTTATGAGATGCTCATAAATAAGTTCTTCTGATTGCTTTTAAGCGAACTCTATTTCAGGCGGGATTATTACGATGTAATTTTCTTCAATATTTATTTCAGGGAAGGTTGACCTTGTGAATGAAAACAGGTCATTCTTTTTTTCCTTATCAGTATAGGTGATTTCAATTATTTCACCGGCACCATAATTATTAAGTGATTTTATCTTCCCTATTATTTCGCCGGACTTAAGCTTGGCATCCATGCCGAGCATGTCTTCATAATAATACTGGTTCTCTTCTGTTTCCGGCATTTCAGAGCGGCTGATGAATATTTCTGTGCCTATGATCTTTTCAGCGGCAGTCCTGTCATTTATATTTTCAAGCCTGATTATAGCAAAGCCTTTATGAGTTCTTATAAAGCGCGGTTTTATTTTTGTACCGTCTTTTTTATAGAGATGCTTATAAAGTTGAAAATTCTCAGGGGATTCAAGGTAAGAGAAAAGTTTCAGGTCGCCTTTTATTCCGTGAACAGAAGTTATTTTTCCCGCGAGTATAAATTTACTTTTCTCTGCCATATTTATTTAATGTTTGTTCAGGTAATAAAAAAGCCCTCAAGTTGAGGGCTTTTGAAAATAATGTAATGCCAGTAATTAAGCTGCTGGTGCTTCTGCAGATGCTGCTTCGGCCGCTTTAGCGTCTTCCGCTGCCTTAGCTTCTGCTGCTTTCGCATCTTCCGCTGCTTTAACTTCCGCTGCCGCTGCTGCTTCATCAGCTAATTTTTTCTGAGCTGCTAAATCACGAGCGTTTTTACGAGCGCCGATAGATTGATCTCTACGTTCAAGAACGTTCTTAGCTGTAGTAGCTGTTTTGCCAACGCCTGCTTTGTTAAGAAGAACTGCTGCTTTTTCACTAGGTATTGCACCAGTTTTAAGCCATTGTTCAACCCTGTCAGATTTAACTGTAAATCTATTCTCATCAGTTGAAGGGAGGGAAGGGTTATAAGAACCAACTCTTTCGATGAATTTACCATCGCGAGGGGAACGCCTGTCAGCTACAACCAATTTGTAGTAAGGTTTTTTCTTAGCGCCTGCTCTTTGTAAACGAATAACTGTAGCCATTTTGAGTATATTTTTTGAGTGAGGCGGCTGATTAGCTTATATTTACCTGTTTGTCAAAATCTTTTTGACCGTAGGTGCGCAGTGGGTAAATAGTTTTGTTAGTAAATCAATGTAATACAGGGGGTTATTACCAAATTTCAGTGTCTCCGAATATCCAGTAGAATATCCTGAAAAGAATAAATACTACTATAAAGATGCCAAGTATCATCCATGCTATCTGGTCGGCGGGAAGGTCATATAGATATTCGGCGCAGGCGGCGGCACCTTCTGAGCAGCCATCGGATAGATCTTCTATGAATTCATTCTCGGCAAAATACTCATTATAAAAATCTTC
This sequence comes from Alphaproteobacteria bacterium, assembly GCA_031426355.1. Taxonomy (GTDB): domain Bacteria; phylum Pseudomonadota; class Alphaproteobacteria; order Rickettsiales; family UBA8987; genus JANPLD01. Next base: position 20,445 of record JANPLD010000087.1, read on the forward strand.
CCACCAATACTGGAAGTCTTCATAAGTTTCTGAAATGAAATCGGTTATGTCGCTGAATATTATCATATTTATTCGTCATTATCCATTAAAGCGCCAGCGAAGAATACATATACAAGGTAGCATATACCAAAGATAGTTAGGCCTATAAGAATTTGAATGGGAAGGGGCTGATGTTCGAAAAAGAATACGAACTGATCCCAGCTTCTGATGGATGTAAGTCTATTAAAAAATTCTACTGCCTGTATTTTCATAATTTGTATTAGCCTTTTTTATCAATAGATTTAATTTCTTTTTTATTAATAGTAACTTTTTTTTCAGGGGCATCTTTAAATAATGTAGTGCCTGCACCTATTGTAGCATTTTTGCCGATCGTTACGGGAGCGACCAATGATGAATTAGAACCTACGAAAGCGCCTTCTTCAATTATTGTCTTGAATTTGTTCTTTCCGTCATAATTGCAGGTGATAGTTCCTGCGCCGATATTAACGTTCTCTCCCATTTCCGTATCACCTATATAAGAAAGGTGATTTATCTTTGATCCTTTACCAATATTAGAATTTTTTACTTCAACGAAATTACCTACGCGGGAGTTTTGTTGTAGTTTGGTTCCAGGTCGGATTCGGGCATAAGGCCCTATAACAGCTCCTGCTTCTATCTCACAATCCTCTAAATATGAAAAGGCTCTTATTTCACATTCACCTTTTATATGTACATTACCTTTAAAGATAACATTTGGTTCTATAAGTGTTCCTGAGGATATTTTTGTTCCTTCCGAGAAGTAAACAGTTTCAGGGGCGATCATTATTACGCCGTTATTAAGATGGGTTTCCCGAAGTTCATCCTGCTTTATTTTTTCCACATGCGCCCTTTCTTTTTGAGAGTTTATTCCCGCAACCTCGTTTTCATCAGTGATTATTACTTTTGTGTTGAGATTCAAGTTTTTTGCGATGGATACTGCATCCGTAAGGTAAAATTCTTTTTTATAGTTCTTATTATCTATAAGGTTAATGATCTTCTCAATATACTTGCCTTTAAATACCATAACTCCAGAATTGCATAAAGTAACTTCCAGTTCTTTTGTTGTAGCATCATTATGTTCAGTTATCTTTTCCAGGTTTCCATTAGTACTTATTATAAGCCTGCCATAACCAGTTGGATTTATGGCTTTAAACCCAAGAACGCATAGTGCTGTATTTTTCCCTTTCAGGTTATCCAGCATTTTTTCAATAGTAGCTGGTTTTATAAGAGGGGTATCGCCATATAATATAACTATACTTTCAGATTTAAGGATATCTAGTAATGCCAATTTTACTGCATGCCCCGTACCAAGGCGTTCTTTTTGGTATATTACAGTAGTGTTTGAATAATTTTTTATATGTTGCTCAAGTTCTGGTGTATTGTCAGAAATCACAGATATAATATTACCTGCGCCTAATTTTTCTGAAGTATTGAGTACATGGTCAATCAATGGTCGGCCACATATTTTATGCATAACTTTTGGTAAGTTATTATTCATTCTTGTACCTTTACCAGCTGCTAAAATTATGACCGCTATATTTTTCCCCTTGCTATTATTCATTTAAAATTTATTTAATGTTTTAATTAATTTGTTGCAAACTTACACTCGCTGTATAGTTAGTGAAAGGTTTTTTTTACCTCATTTTAAATACAAGTTGATTTAAATTAAAACATACTGTTATCGTTATGGTATAGTATTGTTTTGCTTGGGTGGGAATCAATGTTACAATAAAATAATCAAGGAGATTATCGACAATGAGTTTTAAATCAAACAATAAAAGCGGTTTTACCTTAGTAGAGCTTGCAATAGTTTTAGTAATAATAGGGTTACTAGTGGGTGGTGTTCTGCAAGGCCAAGAACTTATAAAGCAGGCGCAGATAAGAAGTACAATAACTGAGCTTTCACAGTTTGATACTGCTGTAAATACATTCCGTGCAAAATACAGGCAGATACCTGGCGACATAAGTAAAGCAGCTGCATTTGGCCTTAACTGCCCAGATGTTGGTGCAGTTTGCACTACAACTACAGAAAATATGTCTATTACTACTACCGCTGGCGCTGATGGTTTAGGTGGTGATGGTGATGCTGATGGGAGTTTGGAATCAAGCACTAATACTGCAACGGCTGCGACAAGATTTGACTGTTTTAGTGGTGAAATAGCAAATTTCTGGACAATGCTTTCTAACGCCCTACTGGTTAAGGGTGGTTTCTACCAGGTGGATGATTGTGATGGTGTTACTGGTGCTACATTATGCGCTTCTGCTCCAGGTGTAAATATGCCGGATGCGCCAGTTGGTAAAGGCGCTATTGCTTTAACTGAAGGTGGAAGGTTATATTATGTACTTGGTACTGCGGGAAGTTATGTAACAAGTGGTCTTGATGCTACTGGTTCAACTAACCTTACTTCTAATGACCTTACCCCTGATGATGCATTTGCAATAGATTCAAAACTTGATGATGGCGTTGGCAGTACGGGTGTAGTTCAGGCAATAAGCCAATATAGTTCAGCAGCTCCGTGGGGTTTATTTACTAGAGTTACTGGTGGTACTGCTGTAACAGATTGCCATACTACGGCTGGTGTATATAACTTAACAAATGATGGTAACCTTTGTACCCTTAAAGTTAGGGGTTCTAGTTAATCAGTACCTAAGATAACAAGATTTACCCTGCCAATCATATAATTGGCGGGGTTTTTTTATTCCCGATTCAATTTTATTAGTGCTTATATTTAGGCATAAAAAAGCCGGATAGTTTAATATCCGGCTATATGATTATATATTAAAAGCCTTATTAGCCTGCTTTCCTGAATTCTTTTACGCTAGACTCGCTTTTTGATTCTACCCAGGAGATGTTGCCATCTATTCTTTTGTAAACCACATTATACTGTCTGGTCTTTTTATTGATGAACATCAATGCCGGGAGGTTTGATAGATTCATTTTCATAACCGCGTCAGCAACTGTCAGCTCTTCAATTGAAGTTTGCTTCTCAGCGATGATAACCGGATTATCTTCCTCAATATCCTGTCCATCGTCAGAGATTACATATTTTGTAGCAGCTATTGCAGTTGCTTCACCCATGCTTACTTTATGATGATCTTTAATTCTTCTTTTATATCTGCGGAGTTGTTTTTCGATCCTGTCTAAAGCCTTATCAAAGGCTGCATATATATTTTCTTCTTTACCTTGGGATTTATAATAAGAATGAGTGCCTGTGCCTTCATTTACTATTATATCGCATACAAATAAGTGGGCTTCTTTTGTGAAATGTATCTCTGCTGATATGGCTCTTTCAAAATATTTCTTGATTCCGCTTTCTGTACTGTCCGTAACATGATCTTTTAATGAATTTCCAACTTTAAGTTGTTTACCAGAAACAGTTATTTTCATATAAGCCTCTATTTTAATTACTAAATCTTCGATACTTCGTATTTTTACCTTGAGGTTTTATGGAGTTTTGATAGCCTCCTTCTATAGATTTAATAAAGGGTAACTTCTTAACCCCAACCTTACCAATATATCGAAAAATGGATAAGAATTCAATGGCTGCTGAATTAAAAAATGTAAATATTAAGTTTGACAACTAATAATATATCTCCATATCAATATGTTATATTAAAATTTCTAATAGCTTAAAATTTTATTAATTTTTTAGATTTCGTAACATTGCCGTAACATTAGGGTGTTATATTGGTTTCAGTAGGATTTTATATTCTATTATTAACAACAAGGAGAAAAACATGAAAAAATATATTTTATCAATGCTATTTGCGATGCTGATGGTTCCACTTTCAGCTAACGCTACTGATTCAGGAGTTCTTGCAGGTCTTTGCGAACTTTATGAATGCGTAATGAATAATGGTGTGGTTCTTGCGGTTGCTACTATCGCAATTCTCTTCCTAGGTATTGGTGCTTTCTTCGGTAAGGTGAACTGGGGTTTAGCGTTGATGGTAGGTTTGGCGATCATCGTAGTTGCCGGCGCTCCACAGATTGCTATCCTTGTACTAGGTGATAACTTTGAAGCACCTGATGAATGTACTGATGGTGAATGTACTGGTATAATAATTGATCCTTCTTAATAGTCAGGATCTTAGTAAATGCTTAAATATTTACTTATAATAGCTCCGGCAGTATTAATAATATTACTGCCGGAGCTTTCTTTTTCTGCTCCAGCTGACGCTGCAACAGTATCAGAAAAACTATGCGAGCTAAGGCGAATGTTATGTGGTGGCGGTGCTGGTTTTGGAATAGTCATCATAGTTATTGTCGGTATAGGTTTCATGATCTTTATCGGTAAGATAAACTGGGTGTTCGTTTTTATAATGGGTGCCTGCATGATATTCTATTTTTCAGCAGACCAGATAACAACAACTGTTCTTGGTATTGAAGAAGTTGACTGCCCGTGTAATGAGTAAGTAATGAGTAAAAATAAAAAGTTATAGGATCTTTTGTATGTGTTATTCCAATAACAGAAAACTCAGTATTTTTTTATTTGTCCTTATTATCTTCACACCAATAATTACTCTTGCCCAGGCGCTTGATACAACTGTTTATCAGGAAGTTTGCTCCATCAGGAAAATGTTCTGCGGAGGGGCTGCTTTAGCAGTTGCCATGACGGCAATACTAGCCATAGGTTTTATGGCGTTCATGGGAAAGGCAAATATGGGGATATTACTGGTAACAACGATCGGGCTGGTTATATTTATAAGTGCGGACCTGTTATTTGAAGCATTTTTTACGCCGCCTGCTGGCGCCGAAGGGGTTGTGCAGGCTTGCAGTTGTAAATAGCTATATTGATATATTTATGAAAAATCACTTTACATTATTTTTATTCTTTGCGGTTGTGATAATCTTTATCGCCGGCATGTCATATGCGCAGGTGCAGAACTCTGAATTAGCCGGAAAAGTGTGTGATATAAGAAGATTATTCTGCGGCGGTGGCGGGTTTGCTGTAATATCTTTTGCGATAGGTGTGATTGGATTGCTCGCTTTTACCGGAAGGTTACATTGGAGCCTTGCCTTGGTTGCAGCGGCAGGTATAATAATATTCATAGGAGCAGATCAATTTGTTTCAGATCTGACTAATGGAGAGTCGGAGATTGATGATAACTGTGAATGTATATGAAATTTGTAAAAAATCTTTTCCAACCAAAAAAAGAAAACTCTGTTGAAAATGTTCTAAACTCAATTTCCGAAGAGGCATTATTTTCTGCGTTTGATCTTTACGAATATATATATTCGTTGCCAGAAATAGAAAAAACCGGGGTTGAGATAAGTAACCTTTCTAATATGAAAAAGGTTTGGGTGATCTTAAAAAATCTTAATGAAAATAAAAATGATCTTTCAAAACTTTCTCAAGAAGAGTTAAAGATCTTATCTGAAGGGCCGGTCTATTATGATGACCTGGTACGTATATTAATTAACCATCATAATGATGAGGTGGCGGCAAGTTATATATTTAAGAGACGTCCGGAGTTGCATTCGGTAATCCCCAAACAATATGATAATCCATTACAGATAATAGAAGTCCTTATTGAGTATATAAGAACTTACCAATGGATACTGGAAAATTTTATCCGTGAAAATATTGATGCACTCAATATAGTTCCAAGCTCCCTTAAATAATTTTCCTGATGTAAATAATGCTACCTAGTAGAATAACTGCAGTTGCCTGATGTAAGGCTGCTAACAATATTGGAACCTGATTTATAAGAGTAAATATTCCAAGTACAATCTGCGCAAAAACAATAAGGTGGGCGATATTGGCAGCAACCCTCACTCTTTTATCTACAAGGTTAGCTTTTGCAGCTTTTTTTGCAAATATCAGAAGCAAGATTATTCCTGCGAGAACTACAAAAGCAAACCATCTGTGGATTAATTGTATGGCTGTTAAGTTGCCAGTTATTGCTGCAAAAAAGCTGCCATCAAATGTATGGGGCGGTATCCAGTCTTCATTCATTTTCGGCCAGCTGTTATATATAAGGCCGCCATCTAAACCGGCGACGAAAGCACCGTAAATTATCTGTATAAATAATAATAAGAGAACTGAGTTGCATAGTTTTTTAAGTTGTATTCTTCTGAAATTTTCTTCCCTTCCAGATTTGATACCTGCATATGAAAAGCCAAACCAGAGCAAGAATGAGAAAATTACCAGAGCAAGAGTTAGGTGCGCTGCCAAGCGGAAATGGCTTACTCGTGGATCATTAACGAGGCCGCTTTTTACCATCCACCAGCCGAGAACGCCTTGCATACCACCTAGTATGAATATCCCAAAAAACTTAAGGGCATCGCCTTTTTTAAACTTCTTTTTTATCAGGAAATAAACAAATGGTATGGCAAAGAATAATCCTGCTAATCTACCAAGTAACCTGTGAAAATATTCCCACCAGAAGATAGATTTGAACTGCTCAACTTCCATATTGAAATTCTTTTTCTGGAATTCAGGAGATTGTTTATATACTTCAAATTCCTCATTCCATTCTTTATCAGAAAGGGGCGGAATGGTGCCGTGTATCGGTTTCCATTTAGTTATTGAAAGACCTGATTCGGTGAGCCTTGTAAGGCCACCAACTATTACCATGGAGAAAATCAGGAAGGCGGAAATGAAAAGCCAGTAAGATATCTTTTTGTCAGGCACTGTTTGCATTTGGGATGTTTTAGGTTTATTTATGGCTATCAATAAAGGTAAATTCTATTCCAAACAATAGTGTAAATAAAGTGAACCGCATTGAAAGTTACAGGCTTTCAAAATTATGGTTATATCTTGGGGTTTTTGCCCTGGCGTTATCAGGTTTTTTTGCATTGTTCCTGGTAATAGGCAGATCGCCATATATTTATAAGATAATTCCCCATAAAGATTTTTTTAAATCGTCACTTACCATACATGTTAACCTTTCAATTCTGGTGTGGCTGCTATCGGTCTATGCCTCAATTGTGGCGTTTGGTTTAAAGAAATTCTTTTTTGTAAATAAGGTAGGACTTGTAGTGTGTGCAGCTGCGACGGTAATGATGTGCCTTAGCATACTGGATTTTAACTCTATAGCGTTCACTAATAATTACATACCATTTACCAGCAGCAAGATATTTGCGGTTGCGATGTATACTTATTTTGTCGGGATAGTTTTTGTTATAGTTTCCTCACTTCTTGGGTCTGATATCAAATCAGGAGTTTTTTCGGTTTCAGTTTGTTCCTCCATAATACTGATCATGGCGATCACTACTTTTGAGAAAACATGGATAGACCTTAATTCCATAAAGCTTTCCTCATTTTATAATGATGCGGATTTTTATGAATTACTGTTCTGGGGTTCAGGGCATTTGCTAATGTTCACTTATAGTTCATTACTTATCTATGCGTGGTTCACTATTGCAAGGCTGATCGCGGCGAATAGCGGATATTACTCCAAAATGAGATTGGGTATGGCCCATAATTATTCGCAGATATTGAATGTTGTATGTGCTGCGGTGGGTTTACCAATTGCATTTAAATACGATCCATCAACATTTGAATATGTAAATCTATATACGAAGCACATGATAAGCTTTGCCGGTATAGCGCCGATGCTTGCGGTGATATTTGTCTTTGCGGAGTTCTTAAAAGTGTTTTCGCGCAAACGTAATTTCAGCGTTACCGATAAAATAATAAGTTATAACTTGCTGTGGTCTTATGTATTGTTCCTGAGCGGCGGAGTTATAGCAATGCTTATAGAAGGCTCTGATACTAGAGTTCCCGCTCATTACCATGGTTCCATAATAGGTATAAGTATAGCACTCATGGGGCTTACTTTCCTGTATTTAAAAACTTTCGGGTATAAAGAGATATCCAGTGTTGCAGCAAAATTACAGCCGCATTTTTATGGTGGCGGCCAGCTAGTTCATATAATCGGGCTTGCAATCTCGGGCGGATATGGGGCGCTCCGAAAAACTCCTGGTATGGCAGAAAGTTTAGAAGGCAAATTATCCATGGGGTTAATGGGTATCGGCGGGCTTTTTGCAATAATCGGTGGACTATGTTTTGTAATTGCGGTAATTGTCGCAGTTACTAAACCTAACCACAAAAATCTATGAAAAAATTACTATCTTTAATTACGGTTATAACTGCCATGTTCTCATCAAATGCCAACGCGCAAACAGCTACAGAAACTGCTCCTGCGAGCGAAAAAGTAGAAACTTCTGCAACTGATACTGCAAAAACAAATGCTGAAGGTGTAAAAGAAAAGGAAGCTCCGGCGACTGATCTTGCCCAAGCTGCAACTGATACAACAGCTGCTGCGGTGCCAGCTACGGCTGAAAACCCTGCAACTGCAGAAACGCCAAATGCGGTTCTTGACCTTACAAATACTCTGGTTTTAACTCTTAAAGACGGCGCAGTTGTTATTAAATTACGCCCTGACCTTGCACCTAACCATGTTGCAAGAATTTTAGAGCTTACTAAACAAGGTTTCTATAATGGTGTCGTTTTCCACCGTGTGATAGATGGATTTATGGCTCAGACTGGCGACCCTACAGGTACTGGTCGTGGTGGTTCTGGTCAAAAAATAAATGCTGAGTTCAGTGCTGAAAAACATGTTAAAGGTGTAGTTTCAATGGCTCGTGCTGCTGATCCTAACAGTGCTGACAGCCAGTTCTTTGTTATGTTAGCTGATGCTCCTCATCTTGATAATAACTACACGATATTCGGTGAAGTTATTTCGGGAATGGACCTGATTGATAAAGTAAAAAAAGGCACAGGCGCTAACGGAATGGTGACTGATCCTGATAAAATATTAACTATGAAAGTTGCAAGCGATATACCTGCGGAAGAGCTTCCTGATTCTCTGAAAGCTTCAGCGGCAGCAGCTCCTGCTACGACTGAAGGTGCGGTTGCTGCACCAGTTGAAGGTACTGCTCCTGCTACAGCGGCGCCAGCAACTACTACTGATTCGGCAGCTCCTGCTGCAACTGATCCGGCTAAACCGGCATCAATGGAAAAAGCTCCTAAATAAGAAATGAGCCAAAAACTAATTATCGGAGTGATGGGGGGTTCTTTTAACCCTCCTCACGAAGGACATTTACACATATCTGAACTTGCGATAAAAGAACTAGCCTTAAATAAATTGCTCTGGCTGGTATCGCCTCAAAACCCCATAAAATCTGAGAAGCCTTTATATTCCTTCAATGAAAGGATTAAGCTATGTAAAGAGCTGGTTGGCCAGAATTCTAAAATAGAAATAAGTGACCTAGAGCAAAAATTTTCTCCATCTTCTAGAAAATTCTATACTTATAATTTCTTGAAAAGGTTTAAAGATAAATTTCCGCAATATGAGGTGAAATTAATATTAGGGGCTGACAACCTTATTAATTTTCATAAATGGTATAGGTATAAAGAGATTCCAGAACTGGCAGATATAATATTTTTCAGCAGGCCTGATGAGTCAGGTGATTTAAAATATAAGGCGCTTAATTCGAGGTTTGGGAAAAGCGGTGAATATAAATTTATTAATTCGAGAATGATAAAAATTTCTTCAAGTGAACTCAGGAAAAAATAGAAAGGCGGTTATATTACTTAGTGGCGGGCTAGATTCAGCTACTGTTACGGCTTACGCTAAAGATGATGGTTTTGATGTGTATGCGCTTAGTTTCCTATACGGGCAGAGGCATAATATTGAGCTTGAATACGCAAAGAAACAGGCGGAAATTCAAAAGGTAAAAGAACATAAAATAATCAGTATTGATCTGCGCGCTTTTGGCGGTTCGGCATTAACGGCGGATATTGATGTTCCAAAAAACCGCGATGAAAAGCAGATGTCGGCGGATATACCGATCACTTATGTACCGGCGCGAAATACTATATTCCTTTCATACGCGCTTGCCTATGCGGAGGTTCTTGGTTCAAGCGATATATTCATTGGAGTGAACGCACTTGATTATTCGGGGTATCCTGATTGCAGGCCGGAATATATAAAGGCGTTTGAGAGGCTTGCCAACCTTGCGACAAAAGCGGGGGTTGAAGAAGGTATAATTAAGATACATACGCCGCTTATTGATATGACGAAGGCGGAAATAATAAGTATGGGTTTATCACTTGGTGTTGATTATGACCAAACTATCTCTTGTTATGACCCGCAAAAGGGCGTAGCCTGCGGAGTGTGTGACTCCTGCAAATTGCGGGATAAAGGTTTCAGGGATGCAGCAGTATGACAAAATTATATTTAATATCTCCGCCGAGATTTGAGCTGAGTGATTTTAGGAAGGAACTAGAGCTTGCCTTTAAAGGTGGTGAGATACCTGTGTTTCAGCTTCGTATGAAAAGTGAATCGAAGGAGGGCGCTTTGACAGAGCCTGCTGATAATAATGAAATAAAAAAAGCGGTAAGGGAATTAAAGGGGTTATGTAATGATAATAACTGCCTGTTCATTTTGAATGATGAGGTGAGTTTAGCGGCGGAACTTAACTGCGATGGTGTTCATGTTGGTGTTGATGACATGAGCGTTGTTGATGCTCGCAAGATAATGGGTGAGGGAAAGTTTATTGGTGCTAGCTGTTATGCAAGTGTGGACAAAGCTTTTACGGCAGGTGAGCAGGGCACTGATTATGTAGCGTTCGGAGTGTTCTATGATACGCAGACAAAAGCAGCTAAAGGGCGAGCGAAGCCTGAGTTGATTGAATTCTGGAGTAAATATACTGTGTTACCATCAGTTGCTATTGGCGGGATAAAAATAAATAATGCGAAACCTATAATAGATGCAGGAGCTGATTTTATAGCGGTTGTCACCGGGGTCTGGGATCATGAGAAAGGTGCCGACTCAGCGGTGAAAGAATTTAATGAGCTATTTAAAAAATGTGATGTCGCAGGAAAATAAAAATATCCTTAGGAAAACATTCAGGGAGAAAAGAAAGAATTTATCTGAGAAAGAGAAGAAGCTTTTTAGCCGCGAGATATGTAAGAATTTTTATTCAAATATAATATTACCAAAAAGATCAGTAATTGCCGGATATCTGGCGAATGAAAATGAGGTGAATATTTCACTGCTTCTGGATATGTACCGGGAAGCAGGGCATAGGATATGTTTGCCTGTTATTGAGGCAGAAAGAACACCGCTGATATTCAGAGAGTATAATAAGGCAACTAAGCTCGTGCCAAACCAAGCATATAATTTTAGTGAACCGGAAGGAACGGCTGAGTTGAAGCCATATTTGATTATAACGCCGCTGGTTGCTTTTGATTCTGCCTGTAACAGGTTAGGGCAGGGAGCTGGATTCTATGATAGAACGTTGGCGCAGTTCTATGATATTGAAGAGTTTCTGGCGGTGGGAGTTGCTTTCTCTATTCAGCAGGCAGCATATATTGAGCCTGATAAATTTGATATACCGCTTGATGCAGTTGTTACTGAGAAGCGAGTGTTTGTGAAGGAGTAGTCGCCGATTGAGGTTGCCTTGTCTTCTTCATTACCGCGCAATAAAAACCATCAAAGCCTTTATCCTGTGGGAGGATCTTTTTCTCGGTCACAAGTTCAAATTCAGTATTGTTCTCAAGGAATTTCTCAATCTGGTCTTGATTTTCTGAAGGCAGGATAGAGCAGGTTGAATAGACGTATAAACCACCAACTTTTAGCATCACTTTATAGTTTTGCAGAATCTCTGACTGGATATTTTTTACGTTACCTATCTTTTCCAAAGATAATTTCCATTTAGCATCTGGGTTTCTTCTAAGGACGCCAAGCCCGCTACACGGAACATCAAGAAGTACGCGGTCTGCGCTGTCGGTAAGTTTTTTAATAACTTTCTGGTTCTCAATAACGCGATTATCCATATTTGAAGAGCCAGCCCTGCGTGCGCGGAGTTTTAACTGGTCCAGTTTTTTACCATCAACATCCAGACAAACAACTTTACCTTTGTTATTCATAAGAGCGGAGATTTGCAGAGCCTTACCGCCAGCGCCTGCGCATGCATCAATAACCCTGAGGCCAGGTTTAAGATCCATAAGTTTTGCAACTTGCTGGGAGGAGTAATCCTGCATCTCAAAGAAGCCATCCTGGAACGCTTTAGTGCGGAAGAGATTAGCTTTGCCTTTTATGACTATTGCTTCATCATCAAATATCTCACCAATAATATTTTCTTCAGCGAGTAATCTTATCAGTTCTTCTGGTGTAGTTTTAATGGTGTTGGTACGGATAACAACTTTGGCTTTTTTATTTAATTCTTCTGAGGTTTTATCCCAGATATCCTTGCCGAGTTCCCTTTCACAAAGTAAATCAAGCCAGTCTGGATATGAAAGGTTAATAGCGCGAACTTTGCAGAGCTCAGCTAATTTCGCGTTTATATTTTCCGGTGATATGGTTGGGTAATCAGCGAAGTTACTTTCTGAACCTTTGATAAAAAGATGAGTTAATATAAGTTTTATCCAGTCAGTTCGCGTAATAGGTTTCTGGCCGTTTATTTCATAAAGGATGCGGTAATTCCTGACGATATCGTAAACATTTTCTGCTATGAAGCCACGATCGTGAGAGCCCCATTTTTTGTTTTCCTTAAATTTTCTTTCTATAACTTTATCAGCGTAAAATCCTGTTTCAAAAATATCTATCAGGCAATCGCAAACGGATTCTATTAAATTTCTGTGGAGTTTTTTCATGATAATCTCATTTTGAAATCTTCATAACCGAAAGATTTTACTACCTCGTAGCTGTTGTTTTTTGTTAATATTCCAATATCAGGAAGGGGAATACCGTTGAAAGTAGTGTTCTTGACCATTGTGTACTGCATCATATCCTCGAATATGACTTTGTCTCCAATTTTAATCTCTTTATCGAAAGAATATTCGCCGATAATGTCTCCTGAAAGGCAAGTACGGCCGCCAAGCAGGTAAGTATGAGCCTTTTCATTGGCTTGGCCACTGCCGATCACGCGTGGGCGGTAAGGCATTTCCAGCACATCTGGCATGTGAGCAGTTGCGGAAGTATCAAGTATCAGGATGTTTTTCTCATTCCTGACGATATCAAGGACGGTTGAAACCAGCCAGCCAGCGTTATATACAATAGCGCCGCCCGGTTCAAATATCATATCGATATTAGGGAAGGTTGATTTAAATTTTTTAATTCTTTCAATGAGTTTATTCAGGTCATAATTTTCATGGTTGATATAATGACCGCCGCCGAAATTTATCCATTTTAAATTGCTGAAATATTTGCCGAATTTGGCTTCGATCTCATCGATCATTTTTACTGAATCTTCTGCGAGGTTCTCACATAGTATATGAAAATGAAGGCCTTTTAATTTACTAATGATATCATCGTTAAGGTTTGAGGGTTGTTCGCCCATGCGTGAACAAGGGGAGCAAGGATTATAAAGTTCGCTGTTCTTAACAAGGCTAAGTAAAGGGTTTACTCGAATTCCTGGAGATATTTTGCCTTTACCTTTTTCTTTAATAATTGGCAGATATTTTTCAGCTTGGGAAACGGTGTTAAAAGATATATGACCTAGTAAAGGTATAAGTCTTTCAATTTCGTCTTCATCAAAAGCGGGGGAGTAGACGTGGACTTCTTTGCCGAACTCATCATGGCCAAGGCGAGCTTCATTATAGCCGCTGGCGGTAGTGCCATCAAAAAACTCTTTCATTATCGGGAAAGCAGAGAACATGGAAAAGGCTTTAAGTGCCAGAATAACTTTGCAGCCAGATTCTTTTTTAAGCTTTCTTACGGTCTCAAGGTTTTTTAGAAGCTGCGCTTCATCTAGTATATAAGCGGGAGTTTTAACCTTTGATAATACTGAAAGAACCATTTAAAAACCCATTTCATTAAGAGCGAAAGCCACTCTGGTAGAAATTACAGTTTCATATGTTTTAAGTATCTGCTCAACTTCAAATTTGTGGTAATTGAAGAATTCCCTGAAATCTATAGGGAGGTCAAATTCTGGAGTTTCTGAGTTCCTTTCAAAACCTGTGCTTGAAGAAATCTCATTGCCAGAGTTAACATCATAAGCATATATTTTGAATAGAAGGTAAGCTTGTTTCTGTTCTTCAGTGTATCTGGCCATTCCATAACCTTCCTTGATCACGAGAGGTTCTTTGAAATAGGCAGGAATAACGAGAATTGCAGTATCAAGGCCTTCAGCTTTTGCCTGCGCTAGTATCTGCTCTGTAGTTGGGTTTGCAGTTTTAACTTCGATCTTTGAAACTTCTTTATTTTTTAGTTTCTGCTTAACCGTTTTATAAGCCTGTTTATTTAAGCTCCACCAGTCAGGCATTTTGATCTCTTTATGAACGTCATCATAAGAATGGGCGCCTTTCAGGTAGATATGGAAAACATTATCGAAACCGGAATAAACACCAACCTTTTTTACGTTTGAAAGATCATTTTGCGATAGTTTATTGCTTGGAGTTATACCGGCGCAAGCTGTGGCTATAAATGCAAGAGTAACTAATAAGAGCTTTTTCATTTTTATATAATTTAATTAAGCGGCTAAGGTTTCAACTTTATCAGTAACTGCGAGTTCTTCTACTTTCCAAGGAAGACCTTGTTTTGCAAGTTCAGCGAGGAAAACATCAGGGTCCAATTCTTCAACGTTCATAACGCCCGTGCCTTTCCATAGGCCTTTTGCAAGCATGATAGCGCCTGTTAGAGCCGGAACGCCAGTTGTGTAGGACACAGCCTGAGCCTTAACTTCCTTATTACACATTGCGTGGTCGCATACATTATAAATAATATATTTTTTAACTTCACCGTTCTTAGTACCCTGAATTACGCAGCCGATGGAGGTTTTGCCGCTGTAATTCTCAGCAAGTGAAGAAGGCTCCGGGAGTAAGGTTTTTAGGAATTCGATTGGAATGATATCAACTCCGTTATGTTTTACCGGGTCGATGCGTGTCATGCCGATATTCTGGAGAACATCAAGGTGTTTGATATAATTGTCAGAGAAGGTCATCCAGAAACGAATACGTTTCAGGTCTTTGAAATTCTTAACGATAGATTCAAGTTCTTCGTGATATATCAGGTAAGATTTTTTAGGCCCAACATCAGGGTAGTCAATCATTTTGGAAACAGATAAGGCTTTGATATCAACCCATTTACCGTTCTCCCAATATTTGCCATCTTGCGTAACTTCACGGATATTTATTTCAGGATTGAAATTTGTTGCGAAAGCTTTGCCGTGATCACCGGCGTTGCAATCGATAATGTCAATATAGTGAATTTCATCGAAAAGATTTTTCTGGGCATATGCGCAGAAAATATTGGTAACGCCTGGATCAAAACCGCAGCCGAGAACTGCGAGCAGGTTTTTGTTCTTATATCTTTCCTGGTAAGCCCATTGCCAGCTATATTCGAACTTGGCTACATCTTTAGGTTCATAATTTGCAGTATCAAGGTAAGTAATGCCTGTTTCTAAGCATGCATCCATGATAGGTAAATCCTGATATGGGAGTGCCATGTTGATAAGGATATCAGGTTTAACTTTATTAATTAAGGCTACGACTTGTTTTGAATCATCAGCATCTACCTGAGAAATCTCTATTTCGCTGGCCGCTTCCTTCTTAACCTTTTCGCATTTGCTTATGGTTCTGCTTGAAAGATGTATTTTTTTAAAAACATCCCTGTTAAGTGCTGCTTTCTTAGCAACTACGCTGCCTGCTGCGCCTGCTCCGATGATCAAAAGTGTAGTCAATTTATTACCTCAAACTATGGGTTGGTATAGGGTTTTACATATAAACTCTCATTGACTAAATGCAATAATGTTTTTAAGGGTTCTTTGAACATAAATTTAGCATATGAAACTGTCATACCTGCCATATAAAAATGCATTTACACATTTGCCTGAAGAGATAGTCGGCAAGCCGGAAAACGCCAATGTTGTTGTGATACCTTTCGGGCTGGAAAATTCTGTCAGTTACGGTGGCGGAACAAGCAAAGGGCCGCAGGCGATGATAGATGCATCCTCGGAGCTGGAATTTTTTGATGAAGACCTTTGGTGTGAGCCGATAAAAAGTTTTGGTATTGCGACGCTAAAAGCGCCAGAAATAAATAAAAATATTGAAAAAGCAGTTGAGCAGCTTGAAGAGATAGTTGAGGAAGTTCTGAAACAAAATAAATTTCCATTCACATTTGGTGGTGAGCATTCAATAACTGCGGGAACTATCAGGCCATTTGCAAGACGTTATAAAAATCTGGCAGTCCTGCATTTTGATGCGCATGCTGATCTACGTGATGGGTATCTGGGAGTTAAATATTCCCATGCGGCGGCACTTCGCAGGGTTATGGACCATGAAGAAATTACGACTTTGATTTCATGTGGAATAAGAAATATTTCTGCGGAAGAAATCCCATATTATGAAGAGCAATCGAAAAAAGGCAGGATAACGATTCACTGGGGTAAGGATAGAACTAAGTGGGATTATGATAAGATCGTTGCGCCACTAAAAGGAAGAGATGTTTATCTGACATTCGACGTGGATGGTTTTGATGCAAGCATAATGCCTGCGACAGGCACACCTGAGCCGGGAGGAGTAATGTGGGAAGATGCGATGAATATAATCAAACGTGCTGCTAAGATATGCAACATTGTTGGCGCAGATGTAAATGAACTGGCACCGATAAAAGGCTGGCACGCATCTGATTTTTTAGCTGCTAAACTTGCTTATAAAATAATGAGTTTTAAGTTCTGCAAGGATAAGATAAAAATTTAGTTTTTATAAAACTTCGTTTATTATTTTATTTAAGAGCGCGCTCTTTGCTTACTTTAAATCGCGGATAAGCTACCAATAAAGCCCTGCAATATTTTTTGGTATTCAGCAAGACTGAGAATCACCGAAGAAAGATTCTTGCCTATCCTATTGCAGAAATTTATTTCTAGAATTTAATTATGAAATTATTGATCAAATAATCTCATATGACTTATAAATTCAAGGCTAATAGCCAAATTCAGTCATTCTGAAAGCTTTCATGTTACTTAGCATAAGTATGAATAATGGTGACCGGAAGTGTAAATAAAATTAATTATCTCTAACTTACTCTCTAGCTACCTAAAGTTCTCTAGAGCATAGCGAAATACCTAAGATTAAATTAATTAATGTTTAACAACATCATTAACTTCATTATCACTATCTTTTTTACTATCTCTGTCTGAGAGATGCATGTCAGTTTGAATCTCAGCGTAGGTTAAAGGTTTTAACTTTTCAGTGAGGGCTTCTGCGAGAACCTGATCTACAGTTTGAACAGGGAATATCTCTATAGCATTTTTGATGTTATCAGGAATATCCTCTAGGTCTTTAACGTTCTTTTCGGGTATCAGCACTTTTTTGATTCCACCTCTACCTGCTGCGAGTAATTTCTCTTTTAAGCCACCGATTGGCATTACGCGGCCGCGGAGAGATATCTCGCCTGTCATGGCGACATCCCTGTTCACAGGAATGCCTGTTAATGCGGAAACAATAGTTGTACACATTGCGGCGCCTGCTGAGGGACCATCTTTAGGGGTGGCGCCTTCAGGGCAGTGGATGTGGATATCATTTTTGAGGAATTTGTCTTTCCTGATGCCGAATTCATAAGAGCGTGAGCGAACGTAACTCCATGCAGTTTTTGCAGATTCCTGCATTACTTCACCAAGTTTACCGGTGAGTGTTATGTTACCTTTACCGCCTGGAATAAGAACTGCTTCGATAGCGAGCAAGTCGCCGCCTACTTCATTATAAGCAAGGCCGTTCGTAATACCAACGAAGTTATCGCTTTCAACGCGGTTATGATCAAACCTGCGGACACCTGAGAATTTCTTCAGGTTGGCAGATGTGAGGTTGATTTTCTTGACCTGTTTTTTAACTATTTTTGCAGTTATTTTACGAAGTATCTTTGCAACTTCTCTCTCTAAGCTACGAACTCCTGACTCGCGGGTGTAATAGCGTATTACATCGAGGAGGGCGGTATCCGAAATATGCCATTCGTTTTTACGAAGGCCATGCTTCTTAGCTTGTTTCGGTATTAAGTGGGTTTGAGCAATATTTACTTTTTCCTGTTCGGTATAACCTGATAACCTGATAATTTCCATACGATCAAGCAGTGGGCGTGGCATATCAAGACTGTTGGCTGTAGTGATGAACATTACATCGGAAAGATCAAAATCGACCTCCATGTAATGGTCATTGAAATTAGTATTCTGTTCAGGATCTAGAACTTCAAGAAGAGCTGAAGCAGGGTCACCGCGGAAATCTTTGCCGAGTTTGTCTATCTCATCAAGCAGTATAAGGCAGTTGGAAGATTTTGCTTTTTTCAGGTTCTGGATAATCTTACCCGGCATAGAGCCAATATAAGTTCTTCTATGGCCGCGTATCTCAGATTCATCATGAACACCACCAAGTGATATCTTAATGAAATTACGACCAGTTGCGTGGGCAATAGATTTTGCGAGTGAAGTTTTACCAACGCCCGGAGGGCCAACCAAGCAAATTATCTGGCCTTTCATTTCTTTTGAGCGCTGCTGAACAGCAAGATATTCTATTATCCTTTCTTTAACTTTTTCTAAACCATAATGATCTTCATCAAGAATTTTCTGAGCTTTTTTGATGTTGTTATTAAGGTTGGTTTTAACGCCCCATGGAAGGGAGGTCATCCAGTCAAGGTAGTTCCTGATAACACCTGCTTCGGCAGACATAGGGCTCATCAGTTTTAATTTTTTAAACTCATTGATAGCTTTTTCTTCAGCTTCTTTTGAGAGTTTTGTTTCTTTTATTTTTTGTTCTAACTCTACTAGTTCATTTTTTTCGCCTTCATCGCCAAGTTCCTTGCGGATGGCTTTCATCTGTTCATTAAGGTAATATTCCTTATGGTTCTTTTCCATCTGGTTGCGAACGCGGGAACGGATGGTTTTTTCAGTGTTGAGAAGTTCTTTTTCACGCTCACAGAGTGTCAGGAGTTTTTCGAGGCGTTTGTTTACATTCCTTATCTCAAGGATTTCCTGTTTCTCGGATATTTTAAGTGCGAGATGCGTTGCGATAGTATCTGCAACTAGGGAAGGATCAGATATTTTCTGGATATTGCCGAAAAGATCATATGGGATCTTTTTATTAAGTTTTATGTAAGTATCAAAACTTGCAAGAACACTTCTTACCAGTGCTTCAGAATCCTGTACCGCGCCATATTCGTCAGTAACGTTGAAAACTTCTGCTTCAAAATATTCAGGATTGTTAATGTAATAATTTATTTCACCACGTCTTACACCTTCTGCAAGAACCTTAACGGTGCCATCAGGAAGTTTGAGGAGTTGTAGTATGTTTACCAGAACACCAAAACGGTGGATATCTTCAGGAGAGGGTTCATCTTTTACGGCTTCTTTCTGGGTGACAAGAAGGAGTTTTGTTTTTGTTTCAACTGCATATTCAAGTGCGTTGATAGATTTTTGCCTGCCAACAAAAAGCGGGACTATCATTCCCGGGAACACAACGATATCTCTTAGTGGCAGAACGGGATAAACGCCTGAAGATGGTTTATTTTCCATAAGTATAATTAACCTCTAAAATTTATATGTAACGCCTATGTTCAAAATAGGATAATATTCTAAAATATCAAACTCATCCTGAACTTTATTTTTTTCTCTTTGCAGATCAGCATTAAAGGTTGGGTCGTTCGATAAAGTTCCGGTAGAAGAAGCTGTTGAGGTTATATCATTAAATTTAACGCCTAGGTCAGCTTCAAGGAACCAATGCCTGTTAGCGCCATTAGCGGTAAATACATCTGAATAACCAATACCTGCATAAGGAGAGATATCACCTGTTTCCACTTTTGCTTTCATTGTGCCAATTTCTGACGGTGTGTAACTTGCGTTGCCGATAGTAAGTGAAGTTATTGGGTTGGAAGTTACTTCGAGTTCATCAGGGCCATAGAAGGCACCTCCAGTTATTCTAAAGCCGCTGGCAAATGGATGGTAATCTACAAAGGTGTTACCATTTGCAATAGAGGCATCATATTCGTAATCTATATCGTTGATCTCATGGTTGCCGCTATAGGTTAGATAGTTTCCGCCGCCCCTTAACCTTAGGTAATCATTTATTCTCACCACGCCATCAAGCCCGATACCTTGTGTACCTATTTTTGGGGTGATGGCAAAAAAGCCATTGGTTTTATCAACTATGTAAGCATCACCATTATATCTCGGGGCAGGTGGCGCTAAAGTTTGTACTGTGGGCTGAGTGAGGAAATAAGTTTGTGGTGTTGGCTGTATAGCTTGCATCTGCTGCTGTTGTATAACAGGTTGATTCACCATTCTTCTTACTTCAGGCTGAGGAGTCATTTGCTGCGCAACAGGTTGAACTTGTGGGGCTATCACTCTGCTTGTTGGAACCCAGCTGTTTTGCTGTTGTCTGACAGGAGCTAATTGGTATGGCGTATTGCTATTGAATTGGGAAAGGCTTTTTGGGTGATTATATTGGTTATAATTATTTTGATTAAAAGTTGTTTTCTGAACGCGGACAGCTGCGGAGGAACAGTCAGGGAAAATTAAGAGTGCCAGTAAAAGTAGAAGAGGTTTTTTCATTAAATTATTTCTAGTAAATAAAACTGTATTGCGACTCTACAATAGCAGAGTCGCAAATGGTCAGTTTTCTATGATGCAGACTTAACCTTTTTTTCTTTAGGTTTAGGTGGTTCGTCAGATTTCTCTTTAAGAACCAGTTTAGGCCTTTTAGCATGGTCTATAACGTTCTCATCGATAATAATTTTAGCTACGTCTTTACGGTCAGGCATTTCATACATGAGTTCTGTAAGAGAGCTTTCAACGATAGCGCGAAGACCACGTGCGCCGGTTTTCCTTTCAATCGCTTTTTTAGCAACGGCTGAAAGTGCATCAGCGGTGAATTCAAGCTCAATACCTTCCATCTCAAACAATTTTTTGTATTGCTTGGTGAGTGCATTTTTAGGTTCCGTAAGAATTTGGATCAGTGCTTCTTCATCAAGCTCTTCAAGGGTTGCAATTACTGGAAGACGACCAACAAATTCTGGTATGAGACCGAATTTTATAAGATCTTCTGGTGATATTGTTCTTAATGCTTTGGTCTGATCAACTTTTTCCTTGTTGCGAACAGGGGCGCCAAAACCAATTGAGCTGCCTTGGGTTCTGTTAGCGATAACTTTGTCAACACCAGCGAACGCGCCGCCGCAGATGAACAGGATGTTAGTTGTATCAACCTGCAGATATTCCTGTTGAGGATGTTTTCTACCGCCTTGTGGTGGAACAGCTGCCATTGTACCTTCAAGGATTTTAAGTAAGGCTTGCTGAACACCTTCACCTGATACGTCACGGGTAATAGATGGGTTATCAGACTTACGGGAAATTTTATCAATCTCATCGATATAAACTATACCTCTTTGCGCTTTCTCAACATTATAGTCAGCGCTTTGGAGAAGCCTTAAGATGATATTCTCAACATCTTCACCAACATAACCTGCTTCAGTTAATGTAGTCGCATCTGCCATAGTGAATGGAACATCTAGTATACGTGCAAGAGTTTGCGCGAGTAATGTTTTACCTGAACCTGTAGGGCCGAGGATAAGGATATTTGATTTGCTGATCTCAGGCTCAGTACCGCCTTTCTCCATGTAATCAACACGTTTGTAGTGATTGTGCACGGCAACGGAGAGAACTTTTTTAGCGTTTTCCTGCCCTATAACATAATCATCAAGGACTTTTTTAATGGCACTAGGGTTTGGTACACCACCATCGCTATCAAGTGCGAGTGCAGCTTTACTTTCTTCACGGATGATATCTACGCAAAGTTCAACACATTCATTACAAATGAATACAGCAGGGCCTGCAATAAGCTTTTTCACTTCATGCTGACTCTTACCGCAAAAAGAGCAATATAATGTGCCGCCATCTTTATTTAATTCATCAACCATATGCCTACCTTAATATTATAAACCGTATTATAACCTATCTCATAATGACAAAACATTAACAAAAAGTTAATATTTTAATCTTCCTTTTCAATAAGTGACAATAAAGCCACTATTTTTTAACTGCTTTCTTTTCTTCTTCAGGCCTTTTATCTACTACTTCATCAACAAGACCGAATTTCCTGGCTTCTTCAGCGCTCATGAAATTATCACGTTCCATCGCTGCTTCAACAACAGCTAATTTATTGCCAGTATGTTTAACATACATTTCATTAAGCCTGCGTTTAAGGCTGAGGATCTCCCTAACGTGGATTTCCATATCAGTTGCCTGACCTTGAAAACCGCCGGAAGGTTGGTGGATCATAACGCGCGCGTTAGGAAGGCAATATCTTTTACCTTTTGCGCCAGCTGTAAGAAGTAATGAACCCATTGAGGCCGCTTGCCCTAAGCATATAGTGCGTACATCAGGTTTGATGTATTGCATAGTATCATAGATAGCCAGACCTGAAGTAACAACGCCACCAGGTGAATTTATATAGAGGGAGATATCCTTATCAGGATTCTCAGACTCAAGGAACAGAAGCTGTGCTACATGGAGTGCTGACATTTGGTCATGCACGGAGCCGCACATGAATATGATCCTCTCGCGTAGCATCCTTGAATATATGTCAAACGCTCTTTCGCCCCTACCATCCTGCTCAATAACCATTGGAACAAGGTTACCAGTTGGCATAGTGTTGATAATATCCTCAACCAGATTACTTCTTCTTTTGTCCAACATAAAATCTCTAAAACTTCATTTAATAATTATTAACCTTTTAAAATGAGAGGATTTAGCCTCAAATGGCAAGAGAAAAATTTATTTTTTATTTAGAATTTTAGAAAAGATTAATCAGGTGTGTGGTTTTAATGTTTTGTATAGAGCTCGTCATTCTGCGGGATTACGTAGCAATCAGCGCAGAATTTTGGAGTTTTAATCTCATGAGATCCTGCGCAATTTGCTTTGGCAAATTCGCAGGATGACGGTTTTGGGATTAGATATTATTATCTAAAACTAATTTCCTGAGAGCTTCAAGGGTAGTTTTTTCTTCTTTCGGATTTGCTTTTTCGAAGATGAGATCAACAACTTTCTCTTCAATTATTGGGCCTTTTAAGTTTTCCTGAGCTTGTGGATTGTTGCGATAGAAATCAACAACTTTCTGCTCCTGCCCAGGGAACCTTGAAACTTCCTGAGAAAGGGCTTTTCTCAAGTCATCCTGAGTTATTTCGATCTTATTTTTACGGCCGATCTCAGTAATTAAGATGCCAAGTTTAACCCTACGTTTTGCAAGAGGTTCATATTCTTCATGAAGCTCTTTGTGGTTTTTTCTTTGGTCTTCAGGAAGTGATTCCTGATCTTTTTCGATCTCGTGAATTATATTGTGAACTTCAGTTGTGACCATTTTTTCAGGGAGTTCATAATTGATCTCTTTATCAAGGCTGTCGAATAATTCTTTTTTAGCAATGATGCGTGACATAGCTTCAGCATCAGACTCTAACTGTTTTTTAAGAGCTTCACGCAGTTTTGAAACATCTTCAAAGCCGATCTTTTTTGCAAAATCGTCAGTAACTTCAGTTGCTACTGATTCAAGTATCTCATGAAGTTTTATTTCGAAAGTTGCATTCTTGTTTGAAAGTTCTGCGTTATGGTAGCCTTCAGGGAATTTAACATTTATCTCAAATTCCGTTCCTGCTTCCTTACCTTCAAGATTGTCTTCAAAATCTTTTATCAGTGTGCCTGTGCCAAGTTCAACGCGAAAATTAACTGCGTCACCTTTATCAAGAACTTTGCCATCTACAAAGCCTTTGAAATCTATAACTAGGGTATCACCTTTTTTTGCAGGGCGAGGAGTTTTGAGGGGTTGGAAATCTTTATAATTAGAAGCAACAAGTTTTTGAAGTTCGCTAATGTCACTGTCAGATATTTCAGCTTTAACATTGCGGAGCTTTAATTGAGTAACGTCAAATTCCGGAACTTCAGGAAATACTTCTAGGGATAATTTGTATTTGAGGTCTTTACCTTCATCAAATTCAAGAACCTGAACTGAAGGCTGTGTTGCCGGACGGAGCTGGTTGTCATTAATTGCCTGCGAGGTTGAAGATGAAACTACATCTTGAAGAACTTCGCTTAAAACTTCCTTACCATATTTTTTACGTACTACATCAAGCGGAACTTTACCTTCACGGAAACCGGCCATCTTAACTTTTTTGCTGATGGAAATTATTTTTGCTTCGATCTTCTCGCTGATATTAGCGCCTGGAACTGTAATGTTATATTCTCTTTTAAGCTTATCTTCTAAGATTTTTTCTACTTGCATTTTATGTAGTCTGTTAGGGTTTAATTATGCTCGAGGTTATAGGCCTTAAGCGGGAAATATCAAGTTAATTTGCTTTGGTTTTCATAGTCTGGATTGTTGTGGGACAAATAAACTCTTGTGCCATCTTAATATATGAGTATTTTCACCTCAGGAGCGGGTATGATGAAATTGGCAGACATGCAAGATTTAGGTTCTTGTGCCGCAAGGCGTGGGGGTTCAAGTCCCTCTACCCGCACCATCCTTCGCTTTTAATGAGTTTGTAAAAACGAATTAAAAGAAGGGTTACGCTGAAGTTCTGTAAGAGTGTGGGCGGACTAGCTACGGCTCGGCGAGCCATTATTTATTTATTTTCCGATCTTTTTGTATTGGCAGGTGAAGGGGGCGGGGGTTTCGTCGGCGATCTTTTTCAGATGAATATAGTAAGATAATAATTCTGCTTCTTTATTGATGCAGAAAGAGTCTTCTGCTTCAAAGATATCGTCTTTGTGAGTTTGGGTCCAATGACGGACCTTATCTAAAGCTTCGAATTTTGCCTGAGTTTCAGATTCAGCAACTATGAAAGTATTTCTGTGCAATTCGGAGAATTCGTTTTTATCGTAACCGCCGAGATTTACGTAATAGAGTTTAAGATTTCCTTTTGATGGTTTTGTTTGCAGGGTGATCTTGTAACCATCAGCTTGGTTTAATTCACACCAGCAATCAAGATGGAGGCTTTCAGGTATGCCCCACCATTCTTTACGGAGCTGGGCATAAGTATCTTCGATGGATTCAGCCAGGACAAAGCGCATATCGTGTAATTCGATATTTGCGCTTTTATGCCTGCCGCCAATATAGATCGCAAATAATTTCATTTAAGTATCGGTAAGCTATTGCTGACCAAAAGTTATTTAGAAACTTTAGGAAGTTCTTTTACTATCTCTCTCCAGAGTTCAAGCTCAGGAATTCCAGGTTTACGTTTACCGAAATAAGTGCAGATAAGTTCATTGGAATTATCATATATCTCAACGCCGGTAACAACACCATCTTCAGTTGGCTTTCTGGTAACCCAGATAGAATCAATATCTGATTCCTTGATGTGAAGATTGAATTTCGGGTCAAGAACGTTATAGAATTCACCATATTCAACCAGTTTTTCAACAGGGCCAGTGTGGATCTGCAGGCAGCCGCGGTTACCAACGAATACCATTATTTCGCAGTTCTTATCGCGGGCAAGTTCAAGGACTTTCCTTGATGCTGATTTATTTAATTTATACGCATATTCTTCACTTACCAAGCGGAGTGCTTGCACTCTGCCGATCCTGTATTTGTGGAGAAGGATATAGAAATCGTGAGTGTCTTTAAGGTTAGCAAGTTCAGCTTCAAAGCCTTTGTAATCAACTTCTGAATCAGGAAGTTCCGGCCTTTTAGGGTCAAGTTTCTGAACTGTGATCTCAGTTTCCTGTGCTTCTGAACGATATTTATTAACTATTGCATCATAAGCAGCTTCATCTGATTTTGGAGTGAGATAGATTTTGTGAAGCGCAAGGCCATCTTTACCGAAGAACTGAAGGGATTTTTTAGGGCCCCCTTTAGTTTGCTCTGTAACTGAATAAGCAGAACTCCATTGTTTCATGAACAGGCGGAGATCAATATCAGCATTAACTGCTAAACCCATACGCATTGGGCCTTCAGTAAAGAATGAAATGTTGTTGTAGATACCTTTTCTTTCGTGAACAACTGATTCATTACGAGTTAAAGCCATAACTTCACCAAGCGTATGAACCTCAGCGAGGATCTCTTCAGGTTTGTTCTCAAGGCGGAAAATAGTAGTGCCGTCAATACGCGCGGCAACTAATTCCTCTTCACTAACACCAAGAGTTTTTGCTGCATCTTTAGGGCGAATGGAAGGATTTTCAGTTTTGAGATTATTGAATTTGGTGAGCAGGATATTTTCTGCATCTTGTTTAAGTGCTGCCTGAGACATATAATTATTTTTTGAGATTAACCTTGTATCATGAATTTAACCGGAACTAATATCCAGCTTGCTATCTGATCATTCTGAAGAACAGACGGTTTAAAGCTCCATTCCTTTACAGCATTTATGGCTGACATGTCAAGTAATTCATACCCGGATGAGGTATACACAGTAACCTTTGCAGGGCTGCCATCTGTGGATATCAGGGCTTTTACTATAACTATTCCCTGTTGGCCTTTATCTATGGCGCGGCGTGGATAAACAGGGGGGGTGGTATGAGCGTAATCAGCTTCGGAAGCAGTATGCATGATGGTGGAAACGGAAGTGCCCCTGTCATTTGAGGTAAGTTGCTGATTCATATTATGATTAGCAGGCTGAGGGGAATATGGTTCAATAGAAGATATTTTCTGAACTTCCTGTGGTTGTTCTCTCGGTTTAACGGCGGCAGGTGAAATTTCTGCCAGTTCTGTTGGTTTAGGATCTACTAACTTTTCTGCCAGAGTTTTATCCATCAGGCTTTTAGGTTTTGGTAAAGATGGCAGATCAGTTTTTTTAACGATCTCGGCTGATTTTTCTTTAAGTTTATCAAGAGGTTTCTCTGATACTTCTTTTTCGGTGTTTTCAACTTTCTTTTGTTCAGGTTTCTGATCCTGGGAAATTTTCTGCTCTACTATGGAAGGGGCGGCTATACTTGCGATATTAACTATTAAAGGTTTCTCTATATCGATTTCTTTTTTTATCGGGGCGTGGGAGAATCCGGCGATCTTCAATATGGACAAATGCACAATCAAAGAGAGGATGACACTAAGTGCCATCCCCTTTTTTGTAGCTTTATTTTTTAATGGGCATTTGTTCATAATACATATTGTTTAGAACTTCCAAGTTACATCAACTTTATAGTTTGTGGAAGGTGAGTAGATCTCTGCAAGAGGTTCACGGAACTTCTTGTTGAAGATATTGTCAACTCCCATGTCAACGGTAAGGTTTTCAAGCTTCTCAGGTGCGTAGCTAGCATATATACCATGCGTTGCAAAGCCAGGCCTGCGGTAATTTATGATATTCTGAGGGTCGCTTGCGTCATAGTAACCTTTTTTGTTATCGTCGGCATATTTACCAAAGTGACCTACTATAAGATCAAGTTGTGGTATCTTGAAGCCGAGGTCAGAAGTTACAATGAAAGGCTGTTTTGTAGTGAGGCGAGTGCCTGTTCTTGCGTTCTTTGCCTGAGTATAACTTGCGCCTAATCTTCCGATCAAAAGTTCATTCTCGTAAGTGAAATCAGCTTCATAGCCCCAGATATCAGCTTTAGGAACGTTTGTGAAGCTTGTTGTGCCTGCTGAACATCCGCCTGCTACGAATGGGAACGGACATATAAAAGGATTGCCAATATTACTACCTGCTACTACCTGTTCTATATAATCATCAGACTTGGTTTCGTATTTAGAGAGCTTCAGGTTAACTACGTCTTTCTCTTCGAGAATATCAGTGAAGTTGAAGTTAGTACCATACTCAAAAGTTGTTGCCTTTTCAGGTTTTAGGTAAGGATTTACAGTAAAGGTATTAGCGAGGCCAGCGACCCTGAAGTGTACACCCTGAGAATATAATTCAGTCAGGTTAGGGGCCCTGAATGCCTGACCATAGTTAGAGAAAACGCTAAAATTCTCGTTGTGCTTATATGTAGCGCCGATCTTAGGTGATATTGCATCTTCTTCAGAATCAGGGAAAGCACTGGAAGCAGCTTCATTTTTATAATGATCAAAGCGGATAGCTGGAGTGATATAGAACTCCCTTGCGGCGCCAAGGTCAAATTTTAATTCGTCCTGTAAGAATGCTCCAAACACCATTGATTCGGCGTTAGGAACACCAGGCCTAGCAGTTCCGGTCAGACCGCTATTAGCGGTGGAATCAGAATCCGAGCCTTCCTGTTCATTACGGAAAAAATCAAGGCCATATGTAAGTGCGTTCTCTTTTGTTCCGACGTCAACATTGGAAGTATTCTCTAAATTGAAGCCGAGGGTTTGCATTCTTCTATCAAGAACGTCACCCGGGACGTTAAGAGGTGAAGTAGTGGAGCTCCTTTCTCTCACTAATTCTTCAACATCGGTATCAACGAAATAGATGTGGGATCTCATGTCCACAAGTTCAGACTCAGGATCGAAAGTATATTTGAGGCTTGCTTCCTGCTGAGCAATGTCTTTTTTAACAAGGTTCCTGCCAGAGGTCTGTGAAGGGCCAGCTTGAGGGTTGGTGTTCTCTTTCGAGTTACCGTTATAAGAATTGATGCCAACTTCAACAGTACTGTCAGTATCTATATCATAAGAGAATTTACCAAGACCGGAGATTATATTGTCATTTGATCTTTGAGTTCTGCCATCGCTAAGCTCAATATCCTCAGATTTTCTGTGAGTAATGCTAGCGACCGCATCATAAATATTGCTTCTTTTATATCCTGTAAGTGTATAACTTCCTTCCTCATTAACGGATTGGTAACCGGCGCGGATCTGAGCCCCTTCATTTTCACCGGGAGTTAAAAAATCTGCTGCATCTTTTGTTTCAAAAGCGATAACACCACCAAGGCCACCAGAACCATGTAGAGCGGAGGCGGGTCCTTTTACTACTTCAATTTTCTTGATAAGTGAAGGATCAATGAAGAGTCTTCCATCATGCTGGGATTCGAAATTCAGCCTGCGTCCATCTTGCGTAATGATAAGGCTTGTAGAATCGAAACCTCTCATGGTAGGAGTTTCACCACTACGGACAGGGCCGCCATTAAAATTAAGACCTGGAACGTTTCTTAAAACTTCACTTATTTTAGAGCTTGTTGAAATTCCCGGTTCATCTGTACTGATCACTGAAACCTGCTGGGGAACTTCCTTAATGCTTCTTTTGGTTTTAGTGGCAACAACTGTAATAGTATCCAGTTTAGAAGTTGCTGGTTTTGGTTCTACCGCATGTGCATAATTTACATTTGCCATCAGGGAAAAAGCAGAAGCAAGAAGTATAGTTTTTTTATTCAGCATTTTGATTATTTATTAAATATTGAAATAATGATAGTCATTATCATTATCGCGTTTAATAGAAATTAAAACGGCCCGTGTCAATATAAATATGATAACCATTATCAAGAGTTTTTTGCTACACAAAAGTTAACCGCAAAACTAGTGTTTTGCGGTTAAGGGTAATAGCTGTAATTATGG
>JANPLD010000088.1:0-1667 GCA_031426355.1 Alphaproteobacteria bacterium
TGTTGCCCGGATTCGAGTCGCCGACCGACGAAGAGACGAAGGCCGTGTTCTGTACCGGGTTCGCGCCCGCGTAGCTGGCCGGCACCGAGTAGGTGGACGTGATCGTTCTCGTCGCGTTCACGGCAAGGTTGCCGAGCGCGCACGGGAAGGCCGTGGTGCAGGCGCCCGCGTTCGAGACGAAGGTCAGGCCCGCCGGCGTCGGATCGGCCACCGAAGTCGCCGTTGCCGTCGTCGAGCCGTGGTTCGTGACGATGAGCGTGTAGACCACCGTCGAGCCGCGCGTGACGGATACCGGGCCCGTCTTCTGGATCTCCAGATCGGCGTTCAGCGGGTTCAGCGTCGTGGACGCCGAGCTGCTGTTGTTGCCCGGCACCGGATCCGGCGTCATCGCCGAAACGGTTGCGGTGTTCACGATCGGATTCGGCGTCGTGTAGGCCAGCGGCACCGAGAAGGTTGACGTGATCGTCACCGTCGCGCCGGAGGCGAGATTGCCGATGGCGCAGGGGAAGGACGTCGTGCAGGCACCCGCGTTCGACACGAAGGTGAGGCCCGACGGAGTCGGATCCGCGACGGAGACACCGGCGGCGTTCGACGGCCCGTTGTTGGTCACCTGGATCGTGAAGACGACGTTGTTGCCCGGCGTGACGGCGCCCGGTCCGAGCTTGGTTACCGACAGATTGGCGCTCGGAGAGACGGTCGTCGAAGCCGACGCCGTGTTGTTGCCGGCGTTGCTGTCGGGCGAGCCCGTCGAAACGCTCGCCGTGTTCACGATCGGATTCGGCGTCGTGTAGCCCGCCGGCACCGAGTAGGTCGAAGTGATCGAGCGCGTCTCGCCAGGATTGAGCGTGCCGAGCGAGCAGGGGAAGGCGCTCGCGCAGCTTCCCGCGTTCGACACGAAGCTGAGGCCGCTCGGCGTCGGATCGGCGACGTTGACCGATACGGCCGGAGAGCTCCCGTTATTCGTGATCGTCAGCGTGTAGACGATGTTGCCGCCGGGGGCGAAGGACGCGGGGCCACTCTTGGCGATGCCGACGTCGGTGAAGCTCGCGAAGCCGAAGTCGTAGCTGTTGCTGACGATGGTATCGGTGACGCTGTCGGTGACGCCGCGGCTCGCGATGGCGGCCGTGCCGGCCGGGTTGTTCGAATCGGTGAAGGCGGTGCCGGCGCCCGTCGGACTCGGTGAGGAGCCGACCGGAGTTGCCACCGAGATCGAGTACGTCGGCTCGCCGCCGCCGGCCCCGTCGAAGTCCTCGTCAAGCAGCAGATTACCGAAGGAGTAGGAGCCGCTTGCGCCGCTCGTCGTGACGATGCTCGACACGTCGCCGGTGGGCCAGGTGACGGTCAGCGTGACTCTCGCTCCGGAGATGCCGGTCTCGCCGACATCCTGGACGCCGTCGTTGTCGGCGTCCGCGAAGATGCGGTTGCCGAGCGAGGCACCGAGCTCGAAGAAGCCGAAGTCGCCGGTCGTGGTCGTCGCGCCGCCCGCGACCGTCACGCTGTAGAGATCAATCTGGCTGTTGTTGTTGCTGCCGGGGCTGGCACCCGTGGACTTCCAGAGTCCGCCGAGCACGTTGCCGCGTTCGACGACGTCGATCGTGTACGTGTCGTCCGGCAGTCCGTCGAACTGATAGTTGCCCGCCGAGTCCGTCGTCGTCGTGGCAACGATG
>JANPLD010000089.1:0-1727 GCA_031426355.1 Alphaproteobacteria bacterium
GACGAGGAATAAATTGATTTCGAGATTCGGCTGTAACGCGAGGAGGTCGCTCATTCGCAGCAGGCCAGAGTAAACAGCCGTGGTGCATTCGACTTCAAAGGCAGCAACGATGGAGTTGCCTTTGAGCCAAAGCACATCAATCAATTCGATGGTTCGGTTGGTCGCTTCGTTGAATTGGGTGGGCAACTCGGAGACCATGCGCGGAAGTTCGCCGAGCGTCTTGCCCTGCCATCTCTTGGAGCGGTCGTTGCGCGCAACCCAAAGGTCGAAACCCATGTCCACGCCCAAGGCGAGGAGGTTGTATTGAATTTCAGTGTGGCGTGTCGTCGCTGTGGCTTCCTGCTCGGTCGTAGCGGCTGCCTTGCCCGTCTGCTCTTCGGGTTCGTCGGACTCAGGGACGCTGACCTTCGTCGCGACCGTTGTTTTTCCTCTCTTTTGCTCGGCCGTATACAGTGGCTTGCGTGCGAGTTTCTTCGGGTCAACAGGACGAGCAACGGGCGTGGATTGTGCCTGGGTCAGCAACGCCATGATAAGCTCGCCGTCCCTGGGATTTGTAAACCGGTTCGGGCTGGAACGGACGAATGCCTTAAATTTGCCGCGGTCTTTCGGGCCAGTGTAAAAGGCGACTTTCCCCTCAAGCTCCGCCATTGGGACGCCGTGTTCTGGATTCAGTTGAATCAGCGGTTTCACCTCGAAGCGAATCGGAAAGTCCTCGTCGCCCCAAATCTTCGTCTGGTCGTCGGTTGCTCGCACAACCTCCAGCGCACCCACCCAGCGCATTACTCCAGTCAGGTAGCAGACGAGGATGTCGCCGGGTCGGACTTTTGCCGCGGCGTTGCGCATCCGTTTGCGGAACCCGGAGATTATTGAACCGGATTTTTGAAACTCGTCCCAAGTAGTGCCAGTGAAGGAGGTCGAGCCAATAGTCCATAGGTTACTTGATTCAACGTTTCCCAAAGAGCTGGCCGGCAAGGCGACCATGCATGGACGCCGCGGAAACGCGCGGAGCGAGTAAGACTGCCACAGGCAGGAAGCCGATGGTGGCGGTGCTGGGGTCTTTCGAGCCGTTTGCGGGGGTCTTGCCTTTGGCCATCACTGGTGAACTATCAGGGCGCAGGCGCGGTGGCACGGAGGAAGTTGGGGGAAAGACGCGGGGACGCGGAGACTGGGAGACGAGGAGAAGGGGAGATTGGGAGACGAGGGGATGCGGTGACGCGAGGCAGGCGACGGGGAGTCAGGGAGACGGGGTGTCGATTTTTGACCAGCCGGGGGGGGGGGAATGGAGGTTTCGCTTGTAAACCGCTTGCCAGACCTTTCTTGCGATTTCCGATTGGCAGTAATGCGGGCGGTTTGGCCTTCGGAAAAAAAGTTTTGCAAACTTGCTTTTGAATTTGGCGACTTGCTTTGCGGTTTTGCATCGATGCTTTTTCGTTTTGCAAACTTGCTTTTCAATTTGGCGACTTGCTTTGGGCCTTTGCATCCACGCATTGCGGTTTTGCATCCATGCTTTTCCGTTCGGCATCCATGCAAACGGATTTGGCGACTTGCTTTGGCCATTGGCATCCATGCTTCGGGGCTTTCCCTCGATGCTCCTCCGTTTGGCATTCAAGCAGGTCGGCGCAGGATGCGGACGACGGAAAGAAAGCGCGGGTCTGGGGACCTACGCTACGGACCGCACGCACGCCGCTTTGGCAACCAACCGGATCGGCATGCCGACCGCGGCCGGC
>JANPLD010000090.1:0-2083 GCA_031426355.1 Alphaproteobacteria bacterium
CGAAATTGATCTACTGCCCAGATCCAACATTGAACCTGTCGCCAATCCCAGAATTGCCTTGCGGCGAAGAGGTTCGTGCCTGTGTGGATATTCTCATTGCCGTCATCAGCGAGTTTCCGTTCGTCGACGATGCCAGTCGTGCCAATTCACTTGCGATCCTATTTTCTGTTCTTATGCGTCCGGTGATTGATGGGCACGTGCCACTGGCGATCGTGGACGCTCCCATGCAGGGAACGGGCAAGACTCTCCTCGTTTCGTCCTTGGGGGGAATCGCAGTTGGCAACGTCTCCTCCGAATCGATCCCATCAAAGGATAACGAGGACGAATGGCGTAAAAAAATTACGTCGCTGCTTCTGACGGCATCACCGTTCGTCATGCTCGACAACATTCCCGATAACACCACTCTGAATTCTCCGCCGCTCGCAGCGGCTCTAACCAGCGCCGATTGGTCGGATCGACTGCTTGGACGCAATCGCGCCGTTCGCTTACCATCGCGAGCGATTTGGGTTGCAACGGGTAATAATCTTCGCGTTTCGGGCGACATGCCCAGGCGTAGCTATAGCATCCGGCTGGACGCCAATGCCGAGCGGCCTTGGGAGCGAACTGGGTTTGTAATCAAGGGGCTCGAACGCCATGTTCGTGAGCATCGTGGCAATCTGCTTTCTGCAGCGCTGACGATTATTCGTGCTTGGTACACGAACGGGCAACCGAAGGCATCTGTGCCTCCGCTTGGTAGCTTCGAGGAATGGTCCGAGACAATCGGTAGCGTGCTGGTATTCGCGGGTATCGATGGCTTTCTATCCAACCTAGAACAGACACAAACGGTCCAGGATGAAGACACCCAGCAGTGGACGGCATTCTTCGATGCGTGGTGGGAGCGGTTTGGCAGCAAGTTGCTGACCGCTGACGATCTATGCCGAGCCATCATTCCGCGCCGCAACGATCCGGTGGAGTACATCGACGAACCGCTTCTCAAAGCACTGCCCGAGCCGCTGATGGTCAATCGTGATCGAGGCGAGGGATCATTCAAACGTTCGGTCGGAAGGCATCTATCGCGGCTCAAGGGACGCGTCTTCAGTGGTCGCAAAGTTCACGATTCGGGGCTCGATGGCAAACGTCATATTCGGCTTTGGAAGCTCGTCGACACCAACGCTCCACCCGCGACTCTGTTCGACCTGGAGGTGGGCGATGAGTGATTTTGGTGCTGTACAACCCTCGGAAACCCCATTTGGCGTACATGTACATGCCATGTACACACCCGTGTACATGGCTACGCACAACGAAATGTACATGGGTGTGTACGCGGTGTTGTACGTGTACGCCTCGGCTTGTTCGGATCAATCCCAAAACGGCTCTAAGCCTTTGGAAATCATTGGTTTGAATGCGTACACCGCTGGTGCAGTGTCCCAAAACCATAACCTCGCCAAACAGGGGCATAACCTCGCCGTTTTAGCCCTTAACCTCGCCGTAACCTCGCCATCGAAAAATCGATTTGCATTGGCTTTATTCAATAAAGCGAGGATAGCGAGGTTAGAAGGCTCCTACCCCTACGTACATGCGAGAGATGTACATCATGTATGTGTCATGTACATGTACACAGAGCGTATAGGAAGTAATACAAAACTAACCTCGTCTAACCTCCTAACCTCGCCAACGGGTTTTTTGGAGTGTGTACAGCACCTGAGCCAACGCAACCAAACCGCAACGTGCCTAGCGACGTTGCCCCAACGTGCGTCGCTTGAATCATCTTGCCAAGCACTGCGATCTCGCAACGCAACGCGACACGTGCCCACCAGTGGCCCCACGACGCGTCTGCCACTATGGCAATTGCTCTCTCCGGTGCAAGTTGTTGTATGGGTCCTCCGGCGACTTAAGGGCGGAATAACGGCCTACGGAACGGTCGCAAGGTATATCAGAGTTTGTTTCAAGAGTCCGTACTTCAAGGAGATGAAAAACATGAGTGATTTTCAACCGCCGCGCGATCGCTGGAACGACCTGGTTGTGCCTGCAGCGAAGGGGCTTGAGAAGTTCTTTTGGAACTTAGCCTGGTTCGTGGTTTTTCTTGCATTCGTGTTTGGCCCAC
>JANPLD010000091.1:0-3524 GCA_031426355.1 Alphaproteobacteria bacterium
GATACTGCAAACCAAAGACTGACATTGAACAGTATCAGTAGCGGTGAAACCATAGATGAAATAAGAAAAACACCAATAATAAGAGGTAACGCGGAAGGGATAGACCTTGCTATAACGCTTGCGGATATTGCTGATGTAAAACTTGGTAATGAAACACCTTTCAGTGCAGCATCAATAATGGGTAAACCCGGTGTATTATTGATGGTAACTTCGCAATATATGGCAAACACTTTGGAAGTTACACGCGGTGTTGAAGAAGCGTTAAACGATTTAAAGCCGATACTTGAGGCGAGAGGAATAATGGTTTGGGATGACCTTATCCGCCCGGCCAGCTTCATTGAAAAATCACTGGATAACCTTACATCAGCTTTTTACTGGGGGGCGGCAATGGTTATTGCGGTATTGTTCCTATTCCTGCTTAACTGGCGGGCAGCTCTTATCTCTGCTCTTGCTATCCCATTTTCACTGGTAATGGCAGCGGCGATCTTAAATATGCTGGGCTTTACTCTGAATACCATGACATTAGGCGGGCTTGCTGTTGCAGTTGGGCTTGTTGTTGATGATGCAGTTATCGGCATTGAGAATATATTAAGGCGGATGCGGGAAAATAAGGAAGTAAGCTATAATAAAGAAAACCGCTTTAAGGTTTTACTTGATGCATCGCTGGAGGTGCGTTCACCTATTGTGATAGCAACTTTAGCAATAATAATAGTTACCATCCCTATTATTACACTACCCGGCCTTTCAGGGAGGTTTTTTGCCCCGCTTGGTATAGCTTACAGCCTTGCAACCATTATATCGTTACTGGTAGCACTTACCATAACACCAGCCTTAAGCATTTTATTTTTGAAGGAGAAAAAAGATAGCTTGCCTAAACTTACTTTGAGGCTGCAAAAATTTTATGTCATGACATTACAAAAAGCTGCCGGGAATTTTAAGATCATTTTTGTAGTGATAGGTTTGATGTTCCTTATCAGCGTGGGTTTATTCTTTTCTTTTAAAGATGAATTTCTGCCAGTTCTGCGTGAAGGGCATTTCATAGTTCATATGGGAACTGAACCAGGTACATCCCTTGAACGGTCAGTTGTTATAGGGAATGAAGTAACGAATAACCTACTAAAATTGCCATTTGTTGATAAAGTATTTCAGCAGATCGGAAGAACAGAAGGTGGAATTGATATATGGGGTACAAATATTAGTGAGTTCAATGTTTCATTAAAAGATACGGGAATTGATGAGACTGGAGCACAGGATAAGATAGAAAAAACCCTCAAAAATATAAAGGATGCGGATTTTGAAGTGGAAACATTCCTGACCGAACGGGTAAAGGAAGTGATGTCTGGCTATACCAAGGATGCATCCCTTAACATCTACAGCGGGGATGAAAGCACATTAGTGGAATCAGGTAAAAAAGTGATGGAACTCCTGAAAACGATAAAAGGAGTTAAGGGGATAGAGCAGCCCGAACAACCCGGAATGCCAGAGATAGCAATTAAGCTTAAAGCGGATGAACTTGGAAAGAATGGTCTTTCGGCAGTTGAGGTATTAGATACTATCCATA
Organism: Alphaproteobacteria bacterium; assembly: GCA_031426355.1. Taxonomy (GTDB): domain Bacteria; phylum Pseudomonadota; class Alphaproteobacteria; order Rickettsiales; family UBA8987; genus JANPLD01. Next base: position 1,562 of record JANPLD010000091.1, read on the forward strand.
CAGCGTATCAGGGAAATGTGGTCACGCAAATTTATGATTCCCTATCCAGCATTGATGTTGCTGTCATACTTAATGAGAACAATAGGAGATCAGTTGAACAATTGAATGACTTGCCAGTAAAAATACCATCCGGCGAATATATAAAACTTTCTGAAATAGCAGAGATAAGAGAAAAAGAAGGAAATTATATGATAACGCGCGATGGTGGCAGACGAGTAGAAACTATCACATTCGATGTAAGAAACCGTAACCTTTCAGAGATAGTAAATGAGATAAGAGATACCATAAATAAACAGAAGATACTTTCTGATGATACTTATTTTACTATTGATAGCCTTGCAGAGGAATCCGCAAATTCGAGAAATGACCTACTAATAAAGAGTATATTTTCTGCTATAGTTGTACTGGTACTGCTTTCATTCATCACCAGGGATAACAAACAGCTTCTTATCATAATCATTTCCCTGCCCTTTGCACTTATAGGCGGGGTTCTGGCAGTGGAGTTTACAGGCGGGGTTTTAAATCTTGGTGGACTGGTAGGATTCCTGACATTATTCGGTATCACTGTACGCAACAGCGTAATGCTTATCTCTCATTATAATCATCTGGTGGAACATGAAGGTAAGGAATGGAACTGGCATACTATACTACAGGGTTCATCGGAAAGGTTATTACCTATATTAATGACCGCAATTGTAACCGGGATAGGGTTATTGCCCATGGTGATTAATATTAAAACACCAGGGCATGAGATAGAAGGGCCAATGGCTATCGTGATATTAGGTGGTCTTATATCCTCTACTACACTCAACCTGTTTATACTACCGCTAATTACAAAAATATGGATAAATAAATCAACCAAAAAGGAGACTCATTATGCCTGATGTAAAACTGATAAAAGATACGGATAAAAAAGATAAGGTTTTTGAAACAGAAAAAATCATAAAGGATTTCTCTTTCAATTCAGAAGTGGCATCGGTTTTTGATGATATGGTGAGCCGCTCTGTGCCTTATTATGATGAAATGCAGCGTATGGTTGGCGAGCTGGCGAAGGATTATGCAAAAAGCAATTCTAATATCTATGATATAGGCTGCTCTACAGGCACTACTATCTCATTACTGGATAATGTCATTGGTGAAAAAGATATAAAGTTCATTGGTATTGACAACTCCCAAGAGATGCTTGCCAAGGCAGAGACAAAACTAGAAAAGCTTAACTTAAAGAATAACTATGAATTCAAGGTTCAGGATATAAATAAGGAAATATATTTAGAAAATGCTTCTGTTGTGACCATGTTACTGACTTTGCAATTTGTAAGGCCACTCAACAGAGAGAGCATAATGAAAAAGATATATGAAGGACTGAATAAAGATGGTTGCCTGATGATGATAGAAAAAGTGACCTCAGAAGATACTACCTTTAATCGCCTGTTCATTGAGCATTATTACGATTTCAAACGGAATAACGGATATTCAGAAATTGAAATATCAAAAAAACGGGAAGCCTTGGAGAATGTGCTTATACCTTACAGGATGGAAGAAAATTTCGACCTTTTGAAATTGGTTGGCTTCAAGAGAATAGAGGTATTTTTCAGGTGGTATAATTTCTGTGCAATAATTGCGGTAAAATAAAAGGTAACAAATGATCTATAAAAATAAAAATATAATTAATCTTGGTAATTTTCTGTTTAAACACAGGAATTATATATTCCCTTTGGCTATAGTATTGCTTTTTCTTATACAGCCACCCAGAAATACCTTCTTTGGAAATCATAAAGCGGAAATAGTAAAAGACTGGATAGCAGTAATTATATGCATAACCGGACTTGCCATACGTGCTTCAGTGATAGGATTCGCATATATAAAACGTGGTGGCGTGAACAAAAAAGTATATGCGGATAATCTAGTTCAAACTGGGATATTTGCTATATGCCGTAACCCTTTATACGTCGGAAATGTGATA
>JANPLD010000092.1:0-11467 GCA_031426355.1 Alphaproteobacteria bacterium
GCAGTATCAATTATCCCCGCGCCACTTATGCCATTTGCTTTCTGCGCTGCCATTACTACATCATCAAGTGAAAGCCCATATTTAACAAGCTTATCCGGGTGAACCTGAATCTGTATCTGGCGTATTAATCCACCGAAACGCTCAGCTTCGGAAACGCCTTTTACACTTAATAATCTGGGCCTTATTTCCCAATCAGCAATCGTCCGAAGTTCCGTCAGGCTAAGTTTATCTGAGGTAAGCCCTATACCCATTACATTATTAGTAGTGGAAGTAAGCGGCGCCATAAGTGGAGCTTTTACTCCAGCCGGAAAGCTGGATGCAAGGCTTGCGATCTGTTCGTTTATCACCTGCCTGCCTTTCACCACATCACTATCCGGGTCAAAAAAAACATCAACCGCAGAGAGGCCCTGTATCGAGTATGATTGTACCGCTTTAACACCATTAGCGCCACTTATTGCATGTTCAACCTGTTCGGTAATTAGTTTCTCAACCTGCCCGGCAGTAAACCCCGGTGCTTCTGTTTGCACACTTACCTGAGGCGGCGCAAACTCTGGGAATACATCAAAATGCGCCGAGCGCAACTGGTTGAACGAATAAGCCAGTAGCATGAATGAAATCGCGATGACCGCGCCACTATGCCTCAATGAGAATTTAAGGATGTTATTGAGCATCAGTGAACTTCTTTATCTCAGGTTTCCCAAAAATATCTACCCGGAGTGCATCTTCCAAACCAGTCATTGCCTTTAGCCTCTGCATATTACCTTCCTGTGCGGCTATCCTTGCGTTATATAATTCACTCTGTGCATATAGGAGCGGTAATTTGCTCACCTTACTTTCCTGCAATTGGGCTTTTAACTGCTCGAATTTCTGGCCTTGTGTTCTTTCAATTTCTCTAAGGTTCCTTGCTGCCAGTTCTGAGCTTGTATAAGCAGCTTCGGCCTGTTCTATGGTGGTGATTATATTAGCCTGATTGACCTCGAAAGTTCTGGAGGCAGTTTCCCGTTTCGCCTTTGCTTCTGCTATAGGCCCTTCATTCTGGTTGAATATTGGAAGTACTATTGAGATACCAAGGCTGAGTTTACCACCTCCCTGACTGTTCCATTCATAACCTGGGCCTATATCAAGGTCAGGTATCTGCTTTGCCACTTCCAGCCTTAAATTTTCATGCGCTGCCAGATATTCCATCATAGAAGCTTTTAATAGTGGATGGTTTTCAAGAGAGGTTTTTCTTAAACTCGCAATTGAATTTATATCTCGACAATTAACCAGCTCTGAATAATCAATATTTATTTTATCAAGTGCGCTGGCTGGAACGCCGATACTCCCTGCCAATCTTGCTTTTGCCTGCATCAGGTTTGACTGAGCCTGGTTAAGCAATGATATATTCTGTTGGTAAGCTATATTAGCTTGTGAAACTGCTGCTGTCGGCAATTGCCCTTCTGCAGTTCTTTTATCATATGATGCAACTATCTCCTGCTGTGCTTTTATCAAAGACTGATAGTTACTCACTATTTGTTTCGCGGAATAATAATCTATCAAGCCCGATATAACATCTCTATGTACATCCCACACAGTATTCTCGAATTGTGCCCGGCTGGAATCGGATAAATACCCGGTAGCATTTTCGCGCAAGCCTCTTTTACCGTTAGTTTCAACTGGAAGGTTAAAACTAAATGCTAAAAGATGGTCAAGCGCAGGGGAAGAAGTATCACGACCTGGCGCAATACCTATAGTAGGGTTTGGAATTTGCCCTGCAGTTATCTCTGCTGCCTTAGCTTCATTTATTTTACTTTCGGCGAGTTTGATATTTGGGTTAAAATATAATGCCGCCCATATAATGTTCTCAACACTCCATTTATTCAAAAGCCAGGTAACATTACCATCATGCGCCTTTATGAAATCCTCAAGCCCTTGGTCATCAAAGCCACGGGTGCTATATTCTTCCTGCTTCTGTAACGCAGGTGCTTTTTCATCTATTCCATAGAAAGTGCAGGATGATAGACAGGCGATAAGCAGAAGATTTAATATGCAGTTATTTTTTATCATAACGCACACACTAGCGAAGAATACTTAACCCAGACTTAAGAATAAAATTAATTTATTTTTGGTTGGTATTTACTGATTATTGTAATAACCTTCAGCTATGAAAATATTATTAGTTGAAGACGATACGATGATAGGCGAAAGTATAAGCCACGCTTTAAAGGGCATTGGCTATGGTGTTGACTGGGTGCAGGATGGCATAACTGCCGAGGAAAGTATAAACCTGCAACAATATACAATGATACTACTTGATCTCGGGTTGCCTAAACAATCGGGTATAGAATTACTTGGCAAGCTCCGCAAAAAAGAAAACCATATACCTGTACTGATAATCTCTGCCCGCGATAAACTTTCCGATAAAATATACGGCCTTGATTCCGGTGCGGATGATTACCTGATAAAACCATTTGAACTCTCTGAGCTTGAAGCACGGATAAGGGCAATATTACGTCGTCAGGGTGGCAAAGCAAACCCTATCATAAAATATGGTAAATTGGAATTGAACCCTGCTACAAAGGAAATAAAGTTCAATAATAAGAAAGCACAATTATCTGCCCGTGAATTTTCTCTTATGTCCATACTTATTGAACACCCGGGAAAAATATTTTCAAGGCCGGAACTTGAAGAAAAAATATATGGTTGGAATGAAGAGGTAGAAAGTAACTCAATTGAAGTGCATATACATGCTCTCAGGAAAAAACTGGGTTCTGGTATTATTCAGAATATAAGGGGTCTGGGTTATAAAGTGGGGAAGGAATGAGGTCTATCCGTAAATATCTATTAATATATTCATTTCTGGTAGCTGTTATTACCGCGCTGATTGCCAGCTATTTTACCTATAAAATAGCTTATCTTGAATCAAATGAGGTTTACGACCAGAACCTCAAGCAGATAGCAATAACTCTGAAGAACCAATACGCCTTCATAGGTAGCCCTAAGAAAAATAAAAAAGTAAAAAATGCAATCTCCGGCAAACTGGATGAAGAGGAAGAATATATAATCCAGGTGCGTGATAAGAATTATGAACTGATATATACCTCTTATCCATCTATCAAAGTTCCTGAAACTAAGGAAGGTCTGCATACCATTGAATTCAATGGCAGATACTGGCATAGTTATAAGGCAAAAGCAGATTATGGTTCTATACAGGTTTCACAGCCTAAAGATAACCGTAATGCAATAATAAATGCTTTTTCTAAAAAGATAATCCTGCCATTATTACTCCAGATACCTATAATAATTATATTAATAGGGTTGTTCATCAATAAGGGCCTCAAACCATTGTCAGAACTTTCCGAGGCAATAAATAAAAGAGATGCCAATAGTCTTCTGCCCATAACTTTAGAAAATATCTCAACTGAATTGGTAGAACCAGTAAATGAGCTAAATGAGCTTTTGCTAAGGCTTGGCAATTCATTAGAGCAGCAGAAACAATTTATCGCTGATGCCGCACATGAGTTGCGAACCCCACTTACCGCAATTCAATTACAACTTAATATCCTTGAACGCGCCGAAACCAATGCTGAGAAGATACAGGCAACTTCAAAACTAAGCCTTGGGATAAAACGCTGTATTGAACTGGTCGAGCAATTACTCCTGATGGCAAAAACCGAATTCGAGAACGCGAATCTGCCATCAGTTGATTTTGACCTGTCAGAATTGTTAAAAAACCTTACAAAAGAATATGAGCCTTTATCAGAAGAAAAGAATATCGAGCTGTCATTATCCTTGGAAAACAATGTAATTATAAATGGCAATGAGAGAAATACATACATAATGATAAGTAACCTTCTAAATAACGCCATTATCTATACGCCTGAAAAGGGCAGGATAATAATTGACCTGACAAAAGAAAACGCCGGTATCACACTAAAAATATCCGATAACGGTATCGGAATAGCATCGGATGAAAGGGAGCGCATATTTGACCGTTTTTATCGTATTCCAGGTTACAAAGTTAACGGAACAGGTCTTGGCCTCTCAGTCGTAAAATCGATCGCTGACCGTTATAGAATTAAAGTTGAGGTTGGTGTAGGAATACAAGGAAAGGGTACGAGCTTTACTTGTTATTTCCTTGGATTTAGTAAGCAATGATTCATCTAATGAGAATTACTTCATAATTTTACATGATTTCAAAAAACCAATTCTATTAAGAATTGAGATAAATTCCCCAATAGCTTTCTTAAAGATTATTCTATGTGATTTATATTATACTAATGATGGTATATAATATATTGCCATATCAACTTGCTAACCAAGAGAAATTATTTTTGCTGGCAAAGTTCATAGTTCTGTTATGAAATAGATGGATCAAAAGCTAATCTTTTTTGTATTGTATTACTTTGTTTCTTCTATTGCCTGTTTAATACGCTCTATACGGTTTTCTGGATTCGGATGTGTGCTAAAGAAATCAGGGCCGTTACCTTTTCCTTTTGACGCTTCCTGAAGAACCTTCATTACTTCGATCATTGCTTCCGGCTTATATCCAGCATTTACCATAAATCTCACTCCAAGCAGGTCAGATTCAATTTCATCTCCACGGCCATATTTCATATTTACCATCTGCCCTATCACTGCTGCCATTTGCCCGGCACTATAATCGCCTGTACCTACTATTGCTGCTGTTGTAATGCCTTGGGCCAATTGTTGTTTAGCAAGGTGCTGCGCTCCATGACGTGCCATTACGTGCCCTATCTCATGTGATAAAACCGCTGCTATCTGATCATCATTATTTAATCTTTTAAACAAAGCATAGGTAATAAAAATCTGCCCGCCCGGTAAGGCAAAGGCGTTTACTGTCTTATCATCGGCAAGCAGGTGGAAATAAAATTTATAACCTTTATCTCCTCCGTTCTCCTTAATTAATTCCTGCCCGATTTCATCCACCTTATTCTGTAAGGCTTCATCATTGTGAAGCCCGCCAAATTCTTCTGCCATTTGTGGAGCTGCCTGCAAGCCTAATGCAATTTCCTGACCTTGGGTCATTGCAATACGCTGCGTTGTACCGGTAACCTCATTAAATTCCGATGATCCATAATAACTTGCAATAGCCACAATCACGAGAATAATTGCAATTATTGGACTTCCCCTTCTACGCCCTGAACTGTTTGAAATGAAAAACATTTAATAAATATAGTTGATGAAAAGTGAATCGCAATATGTAAGTTATCTATGATAGAATTTATCTAATTTAATAAACAACCATTTGACTTCAACCTCACTAGGAGCTAATTCTTGAAGCAGGCCATATTATTGGCTCTGGGCTTAATAACCCATCATAAAACGGTCTGTTATGCGCAGATCGAAAACAAAAATGCTGTTCTCCTAAGTCTTCGACTGGGAGACGGTGTTATGTTCAGGCGCAAGCTAAAAGCACTGTGCCGTTTTTATGCGGTTATTAACTCCCAGTCACCAGAGTTTCTCTGGTGACTTTCTTTAACAAAGGGAGTGGTAGATGTTTACCTCTGAAGTATCAGAAAAACTTGGATGTTACGTGTACAGGTTAATAGACCCTAGAAACGGCGAAACTTTTTATGTCGGCAAAGGAAAAGACAGTCGCGTTTTTGAACATGTTAAAGGTGAACTTAAATTTAGTGAAGATGATATCAGCGATAAACTTCAGCGCATAAGAGAAATCCGTATCAACGGGTTTGAAGTAGCTCATGTTATTCATAGGCATGGTATGGATGAAGAAACGGCTTTTGAAGTTGAGGCTGCATTAATTGATGCATACCCAGGAGTAACAAACATATCTGGTGGCAGATATTCAGATGATCGTGGTGTTATGCATTCTAATCAAATAATTGAAAAATATCAGGCAAGTGAAATAGATTTTCTTCATAAGGTAGTAATGATTAATGTTAATAATTCAGCTGATGAAAAAGAGAGTGTTTATGAAGCAGTTCGATGGGCTTGGAAGATTGATTTAAATAGAGCAAGTAATGCGGAGCTAGTTTTAGCAGTACTAAGAGGCTTAGTAATAGGCGTGTTTGTTCCCAAAAAATGGTTAGATGCAACAACGGAAAATTTTCCAGGTAGGCCTGAGTGGAAAAAGAGAAAGGGGTTTGTAGGTTTTGAAGCTGATGAAAAAATATTAAAACATTATTTACGTAAACGAGTTCCTGAAGATATGAGGAAAAAGGGGGCATCAAACCCCGTTAGGTATAAAATATAATTAACACTATATAAAATATATTTTACAAAAGATGATTTTTAAAATTTTTAGTTTTCATTGATGTTATTTTAAGTTACAATAGTAAACAAGAATCATTGCACGGATTAGGTTCGTGTATCTTTTGCCTCTAGGAGGCAATCTTTCAAAAGGGCTGGTTAGGCTGGCTATCACTCGATTAGGTCGAGGCAGTTAATGCGCTAGGCACATTATCTTTCATTAAAAATAATTTTATAAATTTGAGAATGGTTTCTCAGAATGAAGAATTTTGTGCTGCTTTCATCTGCCGTAAAATCATATTTCTGTGATCATTCTCTTTAAAAAAGAGGTTATATGACCAAAAATTTCAACGACTTAAGAATTTCAATGGTATCAATAGATACATTGAAACCATATAAAAATAATGCGCGTAAGCACTCTGATAAACAAATTCAGCAGATTGCTAACAGCATAAGTAATTTTGGTTTTAATGTACCAATAGTTACTGATGCCAATAATGAAATTATTACTGGTCACGGAAGATATGAGGCTGCAAAAAAGCGAGGGCTAAAAGAAGTTCCAGTAATAAGAGCTGAACATCTGACCGAAGCTGAGATCAAAGCTTATAGAATAGCTGATAATAAAATAGCTCAGAATTCAAGTTGGGATGATAACCTACTAAAAATTGAGCTGAAAGAACTCTCAATATCAACAGAGTTTGACTTAGAGATAACTGGTTTTGAGATGTCGGAAATTGATATTATTTTAGATGATGCAGTATCAGGTGATGACGACCCAGATGATGATGTTCCAGCAATAGATAACTCCCCTGCGATTACAAAGCCTGGTGATATCTGGCAACTGGGTGATAACACCTTAATGTGCAGTGATTCACTCAACCGTGAAACTTACAAAAATTCAATGGGCAGCAATAAGGCGGATGCAGTTATTACTGACCCACCGTATAATGTAAAAATAAACGGCCATGTTTGTGGTAATGGTAAAGTAAAACATTCTGAATTCGCTATGGCTTCAGGTGAACTGTCAGAGGGTGAGTTTGACATGTTTCTCTATACTACCTGCGCCAATATGGCAGAGTTTAGTAAAGATGGTTCACTGCATTATATTTTTATGGATTGGCGTCATATTGATGCGCTATTAAAGGCAGGTAAAACAGTTTACACAGATCTAAAAAATATTTGCGTCTGGAATAAAGATAATGGTGGAATGGGTTCTTTGTACCGCTCTAAGCACGAGTTTGTTGCTGTGTTTAAACACGGTACCATGCCTCACACTAACAATATTGAGTTAGGCAAATATGGTAGATACCGAACTAATGTCTGGGATTATAAGGGCGTTAATAGCTTCGGTAAAAACCAGAAGGATCTCAAAATGCATCCCACTGTAAAACCAGTTGCGCTGCTTGCTGACGCCATCAAAGATTGTACCAAACGCGGTGACTCGGTTCTTGATCCATTTGCAGGCTCTGGTTCAACTCTGATCGCAGCTGAACGCACTGGCCGTGTTGCCTACTGCATTGAACTCGATCCTAAGTATTGCGATGTCATCATCAGGCGCTGGCAGGATATGACAGGTAGGGAGGCATATCACACTGACAGCCTGTATAGTTTTAATGAACTTTCAACATTGTAGGAGTATTCTATGACAACCAATAATAATACAGGCCATTTCGGTGGCCTCGTGGGTTTTAAAAACCCACCAAAGAATGGCCAATTCAAAAAAGGCACTTCCGGAAACCTTAAAGGTAAGAAAAAGGGTGTTAAGAATTTTCGCACCGATCTTCTGGATGAGTTACATACCAAAATAGAAATTTCTGAGGGTGGAAAAAAGGTAAAAATAACCAAACAGAAGGCACTTATCAAACGCATGATAAATGGCGCATTAAATGGGGATATAAGAGCTACCAACACCCTGGTTCCACTAATATTAGATTTTAGCGGCTCGGAAGATGTAAAAAATAATTCTAAGCCCCTAACAGAACAGGAACTGAATATATTAAAAAACTTTTTAACTGACGATGACGACCTATGAATAAAGATGTAACAGCTTTACTGTGCCGCCAGTTATATAAGTTAATGTCGGATAATTTTGAGGCATTTCTAGTTGGTGCCTTCAAGGAAATGCACGGTTCAGAGATGAAGTGTAACTGGCATCACGATGTTATATGTGACTCATTAAAGGAATGCTACTTAGGCAATGAAAAACGCCTAATTATCAATGTACCGCCACGCTCGCTAAAATCGTTTATTTGTAACGTGGCCTGGCCTGCATGGCTTATGGGTAGAAACCCCCGCATAAAAATTATCAGCATAAGCTATGCGCAGGAGCTTTCGGGTAAATTTTCACGTGATCAGCGCCAGCTAATGTCCAGCGACTGGTATCAAACTATTTTTCCGAAGACAAAATTGAACCCCAGAAAGTCAGGAGAATCAGAATTTGAAACTACATCGGGTGGTTTTAGATTAGCTACTTCTACCGGAGGCATTCTTACCGGTAGAGGTGCTGATATAATTATTATCGATGATCCCATCAAGCCGCAAGATGCCTACTCAGAAACGCAGCGTGCTAATTGTATAAGCTGGATTGAAAATACCCTAATGACACGCTTAGATAATAAACAAAAGGGTATTATGGTCATGATCATGCAAAGATTACATGAAGAAGATCCCTCTGGCCATTTTTTAGAAAAAGGCGGCTGGAAGCATCTGAATTTTCCTGCTATCGCTGAAGATGATGAACGCTGGAAATTAAGTAATGGCAAAATATATGCTCGTAAACAAGGTGCCTTACTTCATCCTGAGCATGAATCGGTAGAAATTCTAAACAACCTAAAACGCGATATAGGTGTTATGAATTATAGCGCTCAGTATCAGCAGTGCCCAATGCCTGCCGAAGGTAACATCATAAAAGATGATTGGTTCCGCTATTATAATAAACTGCCGGAAGTTGCTTATAAGGAATATGTTATCAGTATAGACTCTGCGATGAAAAACGGCGCAGATAATGATTGGTCTGTTTGCACAGTTTGGCTGAAATATAAAAAAGATTATTACCTGGTAGATGTTGTCAGAAGAAAAATGAATTTTCCTGAACTGCAGCGCTGTGTTAAAAAGCTGGTTCAGGATTATCGCCCCAGAAATATTCTGGTTGAAGATAAAGGTTCCGGCACATCTCTTATTCAGCAATTAAAAGCAGAGAATATTATCTGTGCGCCATGCAAACCTGTTGGTGACAAAAGTGAAAGATTTTCTGCAGCAAGTATTGCATTCGAACAAGGAAGGGTCTTTTTCCCTGATAACAAGCCAAATTGGCTGGATACCTTAAAACATGAATTGTTATCTTTTCCGGGCTGCAAACATGACGATCAGGTAGATAGTGTAAGCCAATTCTTAAATTGGACACTTATAAAATCTCAAAGTGGCCTGCAAATCATAAAAATCCAGGGATTTTAGCATCTATTGACTGGACTACCTCTGCAAAGCAAGCATTCCATGGGTTACAACAATAACCCAAGGAGGATTTATGACTAAAAAAGTAAAGACAAAGCCATCTAATTATGAAATTGAAATAAAAGAGCTAGTTCAGGATATAGTGCATGAAGAAGTATCAAAATTGGATAAGCCAAAGCAAAATAGTACATACGATCAATGGCTACTCGCAAAAGAAACGGATGATCCGAGAAAGATAGCGAAGGCATTTAGAAAACTAACTGAAAATTGGTTGGCTACAGCTGACGAAAATAAAATAAAAGAAATATGGGCTACTGTAGAGCCTATATATACAGATAAAGATATTCTGCAGACAAGTGAACGTCAGAATCTATATAAAATCCAGGAGAGATTATTCGGTAAGCTTGATCTCACAAAAAAATCAAAACTAGAAAGGCTAGGTAAAACTCTCACCACGCAGGAAGAGAAATTGGTAAAGAATATAAAATATAATCTTCCTCCAGCTGGAACCATCATTAACAAAGAGTGGAATGGTAATAGGCTCCAAGTAAAAATAGTTGAAGGTGGTTTTGAATATAAAGATAAAATTTATAAATCGCTAAGCGGTTTGGCTCGCAAGATATCAGGCTATGGAGTTTCAGGGCCGATATTCTTTGGTTTGAGAAAGAGGCCACAATAATGGCCAAAACTTTACGCTGTGCCATCTATACTAGAAAATCTACCGAAGAAGGATTGGATATGGAGTTCAATTCTCTTGATGCGCAGCGTGAGGCCGGGGAGGCATATGTTAAAAGTCAGAAGCATGAAGGTTGGGAAGTGTTACCTGAAAAATATGAGGATGGAGGTTACTCAGGTGGTAACATGGAAAGACCAGCACTTAAAAAACTTTTGCAAGATATTGAGGCGGGAAAGATAGATGTCGTAGTAGTTTACAAAGTAGATCGCCTTTCACGTGCCCTGAGTGATTTTGCTAGGATAGTTGAGATATTTGATAAGCGGAATGTATCGTTTGTCTCGGTTACACAGCAGTTCAACACCACAAACTCTATGGGTCGGCTCACCCTAAATGTGCTATTATCATTTGCCCAATTTGAGAGAGAGGTTACCGCAGAACGTATCAGGGATAAGTTCGCTGCCTCCAAGAAAAAAGGCATGTGGATGGGTGGTCCGCCGCCTCTGGGCTATTCCTTCAAAGACAGGAAAATCTTTATAATTCCTGAAGAGGCAAAGGTCGTGAAATATATATTCACCAGATATGCAGAGCTTTCAGAAGCAGAATCTATCACCACATTCTTGGAAGAGCTAAAAGAAAAGGGATATAAGGGTAAAAGCTGGACCAGCTTAAAGGGAAGGAAAATAGAGGGTGTATATTTCAAGATCACTAGTATTCGTCATTTTTTAAACAATCCGATATATGTCGGCAAAATACACCATAAAGGCCAATTATATGATGGTGAGCATGAGGCTATTATCTCGCAAGATCTATGGGATAAGGTTCAGGCTAAACTTGCCAGGAAAGCTCACCGAACTCAAAATCAAAAAAGATTTGATGATAGGCCAGTTTTATTTGGCAAGATTTTTGATTATCACGATAACCGCATGACATCGTCATATTCCTACAGTTATAACAACGGCACCCGTTATAAAATGAAATATTACATGAATGCGGAAATATACAAATATGGCAAAACTCATTCAGAATTCAAGCGTATCAGAGTAGATCATATAGATGAAACAGTAATGAATGTTGTTTCAGCTATTCACAAACTCTTTAAAAATAATTTATCAAAATCCAATGACCCTG
>JANPLD010000093.1:0-1615 GCA_031426355.1 Alphaproteobacteria bacterium
GCCTCGCCACGCAGCATGAGCACGCGTTCAGTTTCACCGATGGCCTCCACCTCCAGCGCGTCATCACCACCAGCCGCGTCCCGGTTGCGGATGACCGCATCCCCCACCTCCAGCAGGTCATCTTGCAGGGCCTCCACGGCCACCCGCATGATGATCTCAACCGCCTCGTCCTCACCGCGGGCGTCACTAGCGCGCAGGTCACGTGGCTGCGCGCGTGGGTGGCCTACGCGCAGCAGCTCAGCCCCGTGCTGGCGCCGGAGCACACCCGTGCCTTCTTGCTCGCCACCCCCGCCTTTGCCCGCGCCTTGGTGCAGTTCTTTCAGGCGCGGCATCAGCCAGTCGGGGCCAAAAAATCCCCGCGCCCCAGCCCCACCCAGTTGGATGATCTCATCGCCCAACTCCCCACGGCAGCCCAAGAAAACATCGCCCGCACCCTCGCCAGCATCGTCCGCGCCACGGTGCGTACCAACGCCTTCAGCGGCAGCCAGTTCGGCGCCCTCGCGTTCAAGGTGCTCAGCCACCAGCTCCATCAGGTACCCACCCCCGTGCCGTACCGAGAAATCTTCGTCTGGCACCCCCAAGTAGAGGGCGTGCACCTGCGCGGCGGCCCGGTCGCGCGGGGTGGTCTGCGTCACTCAGATCGCGGCGCGGATTACCGCACCGAAGTCCTCGGCCTCATGGTCGCGCAAATGCGCAAAAATACCATCATCGTGCCGGTGGGTGCCAAGGGCGGCTTCTTCATCAAGGCCCCCATGCCCACCGACCGCACCGAAGCGGGCGCCTTCTTCACCCTCCAGTACCAGCGCTTTGTGGATGCTCTCCTCAGCGTCACCGACACCTACGCGGCCGATGGCAGCGTCGTGCACCCCCGCACGCTGGTGCGGTATGATGAGGCCGACCCCTATCTGGTCGTCGCCGCCGATAAGGGTACGGCTAAAATGAGCGACACCGCCAACGCACTCAGCCAATCCGCCGACTACTGGGCGGGCCTCACGCAAGGTTTTTGGTTGGCGGATGCCTTCGCCAGCGGCGGCAGCAATGGCTATGATCACAAAGACATGGGCATCACCGCCAAGGGCGCGTGGATCAGCGTGCAGCAACACCTCGCCAACCTCGGCATCACTCCCAGCGCCACCGCGCCCATCACCATCGTGGGGGTGGGGGACATGGGCGGGGATGTCTTCGGCAACGGCCTGCTGCGGGAAGCGCACGCGCATTTGCTCGCCGCCTTCAACCATCAGCACATCTTCCTCGATCCCGCGCCCAATCTCGCCGCCGCCTTCGCCGAACGCACGCGTCTTTTCCACGCCGGTCTGGGTTGGAATAGCTACGACCCCCAGCTCATCAGCCACGGCGGCGGGGTGTTTTTGCGTACCGACAGAGCCATCGCGCTCACGCCCGTGCTCCAACAAAAACTCGGCCTACGCCAAAGCAGCGCCACGCCAGATGAAGTCATCCGCGCCATTCTTTGCGCGCCAGTAGATGTACTGTGGAATGGCGGCATCGGCACCTATCTCAAAGCTGGGGCGGAATCCCACGCCGAAGTGGCGGATAAAGCAAATGATGCCGTGCGCGTCGACGCCCGCCACGTCCGTGCCAAGGTCATCGGCGAGGG